>JAJUFM010000016.1 GCA_029265995.1 Rhodospirillaceae bacterium
GGCAGGAGCGTGAGCGAGTTCGGGTTAAACCCGGCGTTCTTCAGCGTGTCCATCGAGGCGATGACCTCGCCGCTCTCCAGATCCACCACCGAGACGGAGCCATCGCTCATGTCCGGCAGATTGATGAAAGAGTTCTGCACGAAGCCGTACCTGAAGTCGGGGGTGAAGCCGACGTGGTGCGCCCCATCGGCCGTGGCGACCTGGTGCAGAAGCTTCGGTGACGTCACGCCCTCGGATATGTCGAAGATATGCAGGTGGCCGGGCTTCATCGCCGTGGTCACATACATGCGGTCGGGGCTCTCGGCGTCATTAAAGTAGATCTCGAGGGGCACGCTCGCGCCGTAACCGGCGAAGTCGTAGATCGTCTCCCGCGTGAAATCCTCGACCTCGGCGTCCCAGACCAGCGCCTCCAGGGTGTTCCCGAACATGTTAGTCACGACAGCCGTTGCCGGTTCGACGCCGGGGACGAAGAAGACCTCCACCGGTGCCACCTTGGAGGGTGATTCGGCAGCCGACATCTTGATCTTGCCGAGGGGCTCGAGATCCGACGCACGGACGACCGAGATGAACTCCTCGGGGGTGGTCTGATCGGGCGAGATGGTAGAGGTTACGAGAATCCGGTCGATCTGGCTGTTGACCGCAAGGCCGTGAGGGTAAGTGCCCGACAGGTCGATCTCGCCGAGCACTTCATCGGTCGCGACCTCCCCAACGATCACATTCCCCGACCCCATGCAGGTCAGGAACCAGCGCTCGTTCGCCTCATCGAGAATGACGTCCTCGGCCACCGAGCAGGGGGGCGTCTCGATGATTGAAAGGCGGTAGGGATTCTGCGTGAGGTCGAGAACCTGAAGCGACGGCTGCTGCAGGCCCGTAATGTAGGCCTTGCTCATCGTGCGGTCGTAGAAGATGTGGTGCGCGACGGTTTCGGGATCGATCGGAATGTCGGCGAGGATGCGTCCGAAGGAGGTGCTTTCGGGATCGACGTCGACGATCGCCAGGCCCTCGCGACGGGGCATGTCGCCGGACAGCTTGAGGCTCCGGAGATCTCCCTCAGGTTTGCTCTCGTAGTTCATGATGGCAAGGATCTCGGCGGCCGCTGGTGCGGCCAGCATAGAGAGCGCCATGGCCGCGGCGGCGCAGTAAAATTCCATTTTCATGATGCGCCCTCCTCGGGCGTGGACCGGCGCCGGGAGGTTCACGGAATGCTCCTTCGGCCGGTGAACAAGTAGCCTACACCTCTTTCCATAATAACGGTACAAAGAAAGCAGGCGTCTTTGCCGGGAGCAGCCGTCGCGCGGCGATGCCGGCCCAGGCACCCTCAGGGCCGGCGGCTTACGCCTTAGTATGTTCCCGCCCCCGTCACCCGGCTGCAGGGAGACGGCCCGTGACCGGCCCGCAGCGGTTGTTCGGGCTTTTCCTGCCTCGGCGGCTGAAAGCGGCGCAGCCGCAGGGCGTTGGCGAGCACGAAGACCGAGGAGAGAGACATGGCGCCGGCCGCGAAGATCGGCGACAGCAAGGTCCCCGTGACGGGATAGAGCAGGCCCGCCGCTACCGGGATCAGCGCAGCGTTGTAGGCAAAGGCCCAGAAGAGGTTCTGGCGGATGTTACCAAGGGTGGCCCGTGACAGGGCGATAGCATTGGGCACGCCCTGCAGGCTGCCGGACATCAGCACCACGTCCGCCGCTTCGATGGCGATGTCGGTACCCGTGCCGATGGCGAGGCCTACATCCGCCTCGGCCAGCGCCGGCGCGTCGTTGATGCCGTCGCCAACAAAGGCCAGGCGCCCATGCTCTTGCCGCAGGCGTCGCACCGCCTCAACCTTGCCCTCAGGCAACACCTCGGCCACGACCTCATCAATCCCGAGACGCCGCGCGATCGCCTGGGCCGTCCGGGCATTATCGCCGGTAATCATGGCTACCTTCAGGCCTAGCTCGTTCAACACCTGAATTGCCTGAGGCGTGGTCTGTTTTATCGGGTCGGAAACCGCGATGATGGCGGCGAGCTGGCCATCGACCGCCGCATAGAGCGGCGTCTTCCCCTCGCTGGCCAGGCGCTCGGCGGTCGCGGCGAAAGGCTGCACATTCAGCCCCAGGCGCGCCATGAAGCGGTCGGCGCCGATCTCGACCCGCCGCTCGCCGGCCGTGGCCGCGACGCCATAACCGGTAATGGACTCGAAGGCGGTGACCTCCGGCAGTGCCAGACCCTCGGCTTCGGCCGCTGCAACGATCGCCCGCGCAATTGGATGTTCGGATTTGGCCTCTACCGCCGCGACGGCGGCGAGGACATCGGCGCGCTCGAAGCCGGCGGCTAGCTCCAGATCGGTCAGGGAGGGCTTGCCCTCGGTCAGCGTGCCCGTCTTGTCGAAGGCCACGACCTTCGCATCGCGCAACAGCTGCAAGGCCTCTCCCTGGCGGAAGAGCACCCCCAATTCGGCGCCCCGCCCGGTTCCCACCATGATCGAGGTCGGCGTTGCCAGGCCCATGGCGCAGGGGCAGGCGATGATCAGCACCGCAACCGCATTGACCAAGGCGAAGGTCAAGGTAGGCGAAGGACCGAAAAGGAACCAGGCGAGGAAGGTCAGCACGGCGATGGCCATGACCAGCGGCACGAACCAAAGGGTGACGCGATCCACCGCCGCCTGGATCGGCAGCTTGGAGGCCTGGGCCTGCTCCACCAGGCGGATGATCTGGGCGAGTACCGTATCCCTGCCCACCGCCGTCGCGCGATATGCCAGGGCGCCGGCCTGATTCAGCGTCCCGCCGACCAGTTCGGCGCCATGGCGTTTGGCGACCGGGATCGCCTCTCCGGTGATCATGGATTCGTCTACGTGGCTTTCGCCCTCGATCACCTGCCCGTCAACGGGAATGCGCTCGCCAGGACGTACTTCTATGATGTCTCCCGCCTTGACCTGCTCGATGGGGAGTTCCTCGACGCGATCGGCGCGGCGAACGCGAGCGGTTCTCGGCTGTAGCCCGACCAGGCGCTGAATCGCTTCCGAGGTGCGCCCCCTGGCCCGCGCCTCCAACAGCCGGCCCAAGAGGATCAGGGTGACGATGACCGCCGCGGCCTCGAAGTAGACGTTGACCGTCCCGGCGGGCAGCAGCTCGGGCGCAAAGGTCGCAACGACGGAGTAGCCATAGGCCGCCAGCGTGCCGACCGCGACCAGGGAATTCATGTCCGGCGCAAGGCGGAACAGCGCTGGCAGCCCCTTGGCGTAAAAGCGCCGGCCAGGGCCGAGAAGCACCAGCGTGGTCAGCGTAAACTGGAGGTACCAGCTCGCCTGCAGCCCAATGGTTGCGGCTATCAGGCGCTCCACGCCGGGCAGCAGGTGAGAGCCCATTTCGAGCAGAAAGACCGGCAGTGTCAGCCCCAGCGCCAGCATGAAATCACGCTTCAGAACAAGTCGCTCCTTCTCCCGGCGCGCCGCCTCCCCGTTGTCCTTTCCGCGCGCTTGAGGGACTTCCTGCGCGGCATAACCAGCCTTGTTCACGGCAGCGATCAGGCTTCCCAGCTCAAAGCTGCCTTCGACCGTGGCGCGTTCGCTCGCAAGATTGACAGAAGCGCGAGTGACCCCAGGCACGCTAGCCAGGGCGCGCTCCACTCGGCCGACGCAGGAGGCGCAGTTCATGCCCTCGACAGAAAGTTCAGTCGTTGCAGGCGCAAGGGCGTAGCCGGCCTGCTCTATGGCAGCCGCAATGGAGGCGCGCGGGACATCCTTTGCGGCCTCAATCTGGGCGCGCCCCGTAGCCAGGCTCACCGCGACCGACTGCACTCCAGGGATCGCCCTCAAGGCTCGCTCGATGCGGCCAACACAGGAAGCGCAGGTCATCCCTTCGATTGGAATGCTGAAGTTCTGTGTGTCTTGGGGGACGGAAGACACTGCTGACTCCTCTCACGCAAACGTGGATCAGCAGTTTTCATAGCCCTTCCAACGATGGGAAGGTCAATAGAGGGACGAGGGTTTTTTGTGTTTGGCGCGCGAAGCAGCCGCACCAGCAACACTGCAACCTCGATTCACTGCTTAAAACAGTTCTCGCGATGCCAGCGGAGGAACTCCGGATGCGGACGTTCATGTGCCCTCTGTGGTGCCAGGGCAAAGCCGCTCCGGTTGATAAAGGCGCGCACACCTTCCGGATCGTTAGACTGCCTCGAAACTAGAATCTCCAGATCATCTCCCAGGCTGATCACGCCGCGGTCGAACATCCAATGGGCTGTCCCTGAGAGGGCCAGGCCATTACTGACAATATCCGGGCCGTTCGCGCTCACCGGGCGGATGTGGGCGGCGTCAACCTCTGCCCGCCCGCCCCCATTGATCAGTTTTAGGCCGCTGATGGCGCAGCGCGAATCGTAGGCCTGCAGGACGACCTTCCGAAAGACCCGATCTCTATACAGGCGGGAGGAAAGGGACACGATGCGCTCCCGTGCCTTCTCGAAGACAAAGGCAGCCGGCGCGTCACGCAGCTCAGAGTGCATCTCGGCCTCGCCGACCCGTGGCAGGACAGGACTCGCGTCCTCCAACCCTCTGGCAAGGATGCGATTGAAATCGTCCAACGACAGGGCGCGCACTGCCGCTTGAGCGCGCCCCGAAATCTTCCCTTCCTCGTTCAGAAGCCCGCGCTCAAGCAGCCCCTCGGCATCCCTGAAGGGAACAGGCGTCGGAAAATCGAGGTAGGTACCGGCCTGGATCAACGCAAAGTACATATCGGAAGTTCGACGGTCGGGAACGACCTCCTCCACTTTAGCGACTGCGAAATAGCCACGGGATCCGGCCACCTTGCTCGGCTCGTAGTAGACAATCCAGTCGCCGACACAGGCTTCCACGCGCCGGAGATACTGACGCGGGAAATGATAGCGTTCTGCCGGGCTATCCTCGTAGATCGAGTCTGAACGGTGAATGAAAACGCCGAATGCCATTGCCTCACCGGCCTGCGTTTCTGGATTGTCCCCCAGGCTAAAGTCTGAAGGGAGGACGCCAGGCTAACGGACACCCTGCGATCAATGCAAGCAAAGGTGGTATTTGCGACTCGCGATAGCTAGCGGAGAGCGCCTGTTCTATCGCTTGGAGGCTTTCAGGTCGTTTCTCCCTCAAGGAGTTCGAAGGGAAGATTGACGACTTGCGGCCCGCGGCTTTCCATCACCAGCCGAGCGCCGATTTCGCCGATTTCGGCGCGTGGGGTGCGCAAGGTTGTCAAGGGCTGCGGCGCAAAGCGGCCGATATCCAAACCGTTGTAGCCCATGATGGCCAGTTGCGAGGGAACCGAAATACCTTCGGCATAGCAGTGGAAAAGGCCGCCAACGGCGAAGTCGTCGTTTGAGAAGTACACCGCATCCAGGCCTGGATTACGCGCCAGTAGACGCTCCAAAGCTCCACGGCCCACTTCGGTCGAGGAGATCCCGTCGATCAACTCCGTTTCGATAGGCGCCATTCCGGCCTCTGCCAAGATGGAGCTGAAACCATCGAAGCGTTTCCTGGCGCGCGGATCGAACGAGAAGTGCGGGCCCACGTAGCCGATGCGCCGATAGCCGCGCTCCACCAGGTGGCGTGCGCAGGCCATCCCCGCTTCCCGTTGGGAAAAGCCGACCACGATGTCGATTCCCTCGCCGTCGGTATCGAGGAGTTCGGCTACCCGCACCCCACTGTTCTTCAAGAGCGCTCGGGTGCGCTCGCTATGCTCCAAGCCGGCCACGAGGAAAGCGGCCGGCCGCCAGGCCATTATGGATTCGATAACCTTCTGCTCTTGAGCGACGTCGTAATCCGTAACCGATATGACGGTCTGTAGTCCGAGCGGCGTCAAAGCCACGGCTGCGCCACTCAAAAGATCCGGAAAGACGATGTTATGCAGGGACGGAATGACGATCCCGACAAGGTTAGAGCCCGAGGAAGCCAGCGATCCGGCAATCCTGTTCGGGACGTAACCGAGTTCTTCGACGGCTTTCATGACGCGGGCGCGAGTAGCTTGCGAGAAGGAACCGTGGTTGCGCAACACCCGCGAAACCGTGCTCATCCCTAAACCGGCGGCCGCACTCACGTCCCGCAGCGTCACCACTTTCCTCTGCTTGTTGATAGCGTCGTCGTTCATGCGGTGCGCAACCCGGATCACGGCCCTAAGCAAAGGCCTATCACGGATTTGGCAGCGCTGCCAAATACTCCTTGCCAGCGTTATGGCGATGCGTTACCCGTTGACTCTAACTGCCGGAACGGCATCCAAATGATCTAGAGAAGAGATCAGCGACAAGGCCAAACGGGGATGGCTGCGCCTGGCTGAATGAGCGGATGGCGCAGCTCAGCCGCGACAGAAGTCGTGGGAGGAAAGTCAGGGAGGTACTTTATGGCGTCAGTCGAGTTTGTCGACGTACGCAAATCTTTTGGCAGCCATCCCGTCATCAAGGGTGTTAGCGTCGACATAGAAGACGGCGAGTTCGTCATCCTCGTCGGCCCCTCGGGCTGCGGCAAGTCGACCCTGCTGCGCATGCTGGCCGGGCTCGAACATATCACCGCTGGCGAAATTCGAATAGGCGACCGGGTTGTCAACGACCTTCGGCCAAAAGAGCGCGACATCGCCATGGTGTTCCAGAATTACGCGCTCTATCCCCACATGACCGTCGCCGACAACATGTCGTTTTCCCTGATGCTTGCCGGGGTGCCGAAGGCGGAGATACAAGAACGCGTCAAACCAGCAGCCGAAATACTGGGACTTTCAAATCTTCTCGAGCGCTATCCGCGACAGCTTTCAGGTGGTCAGCGGCAGCGAGTGGCCATGGGACGCGCCATCGTGCGCGACCCCCAGGTTTTCCTCTTCGACGAGCCGCTGTCGAACCTCGACGCCAAGCTGCGCGTCTCCATGCGCACAGAGATCAAGAATCTGCATCAAAGGCTGACGACCACGACCGTCTACGTCACCCACGATCAGATCGAGGCGATGACGATGGCCGACAAGATCGTCGTCATGAACGACGGGGTGGTCGAACAGATCGGCGCGCCCCTCGATCTCTATGACGAACCGGCCAATCTTTTCGTCGCCGGCTTCATCGGCTCCCCGGCCATGAACATGGTATCGGGCAGGCTGGACGAAACCGATCCCTCGATCTTCCTCACCAACGATGGCGTGAAGCTTCCGGCACCACAAGGGTTTCCCTCGGCTCGCGGAAAGGACCTCGTCTATGGCATCCGGCCGGAAGGGATCACGCCGGGCGGGACGATCGAACTCAAGATCCAGGTGATCGAACCAACCGGCGCCGAAAGCCAAGTCGTCGCTCTGCTGGGGCAGACTCAGGTGACCTGCGTCTTCCGCGAACGCGTCCTGCTGCAGCCGGGCGATGTCATGCAGGTATCCATCGACCCTGGCGCGACCCACCTGTTCGATGCCGCGACCGGGCAGCGCTTGAAAGCCTGACTAAGAGGCGAAGCCGCGGACGCGGAAGGTCGGAGAACCGGAAACGTCCACATCAACTGGGAGGAAAAAAATGTTTAGAATGAACCGTAGACAAGTGATGGCCGGCGCCGCCGGTCTGTTGGGCACATCAGCTCTTGGTAAGTTCGGCATTTCGGGACAGGCCTTCGCGCAAGGCAGCATTCCCACCTACACCCCCGAGGAGGGGGCTGAACTAAGGCTGCTGCGCTGGGTCCCCTTTGTCGCCGCCGAGGAGGAGGCCTGGAACGCCAACACCCAGGCCTTTACCGAAGCGACCGGCGTGCCCGTGCGCATCGAGCAGGAAAGCTGGGAGGACGTACGCCCGAAAGCCGCGGTAGCTGCCAACATCGGCTCCGGCCCTGACCTCGTGATGGGCTGGTTCGATGACGCGCATCAGTATCCGGATAAGCTGATCGATGTGACCGACCTCGCCACTGCCCTCGGAGAAGCCCACGGCGGCTGGTACCCAGGCATCGAAGGTTACGGGCGCCGCGGCGATCAGTTCATTGCCTTGCCGCTGTGCACTATCGGCAATGCCATCTGCTACCGCGCCAGCCACGTAGAGGCCGCCGGCTTCTCGGAATTCCCCAATGACACCGACGGCTTCCTGGAGCTCTGTAAGGCGCTTCAGGCCAACGGGACCCCGGCCGGCTTCCCGCACGGCAAGGCTGTCGGCGACGGCAACAACTATGCCCACTGGCTGCTCTGGAGCCATGGCGGCAAGATGGTCGATGAAGAGGGCAATGTGGCGATCGACAGCCCGGAGACGCGGGCGGCCATCGAGTACGCTCAGGCGCTCTATGCCACCTTCATCCCCGGCACCGAGACCTGGCAGGACATCAACAACAACCGGGCCTTCCTGGCCGGCCAGTGCTCGCTCATAGCCAACGGCGTCTCGCTCTACTACGCTGCGCGCAACGATCCGGAACTGCAGGAAATCGCCGACGACATCCGCACGACCACCATGCCGATCGGGCCGGTTGGCGAATCTGTCGAGCTGCACCAGACCTCGACCCTGGCGATCTTCAACCACACGCGCTATCCGGAAGCAGCGAAGGCCTACCTCGCCTTCATGTACCAGGCGGACAAGATGAACGACTGGATCGAAGGTGCCAGCGCCTACTGCTGTCAGGCGCTGCGCGGCTTCGAGGATAACCCCGTTTGGACGGCTTCCCCGATCCACGAGCCCTACTCCAAGGCGTCGGCAAGCCTGCGCCCGAACGGTTGGCCAGGCCCGCTGGGCACTGCCTCCGCAGCCGCCATGGCGGATTACGTGCTCGTCGACATGTTCGCAGAAGCGGTCACCGGTCAGCGTACGCCAGACCAGGCTATCGCCAACGCGGAAAGACGCCTCGGGCGCTACTACCGCGGCTAAGGGCATGGGTGGCCGGCGTCCTTACGAGATGCCGGCCACCGATGACTGCTACCGGGCGGCCGAGAAGTACCCAACTGACAGCGACGGAGATCGGCACGGGTGTCCACAACCATCGAGAACCGCAGGAGAGTAGCCGCGCGTTCGGGAACGCCAATCCTGTCGCGCCTGTCCGAAAGCCGGAACGGGCTCGGCCTGCTCTTCATGCTGCCGGCAGCGGTCTTTCTTCTGTGCTTCCTGACCTATCCGCTCGGGCTCGGCATCTGGCTGGGCTTCACCGACACCTCCATCGGTCGCTCCGGTATTTTCATCGGTCTCGAGAATTACGAGTGGCTCTGGCACGACTCCGTCTTCTGGCTGTCGGTATTCAATACCCTGCTCTACACCTCCGTCGCCTCGGTCCTGAAGTTCATCCTGGGGCTGTGGCTGGCGCTCATCCTGAATGAGCATCTGCCCTTCAAGAACCTCTTTCGCGCGATCATTCTCCTGCCGTGGGTGGTTCCCACGGTGCTGTCCGCCTTGGCCTTCTGGTGGATCTTCGATTCCCAATTCTCCATCATTTCCTGGGTGTTAATGGAGTGGGGGCTGATCGAGCGGCCGATCAACTTCCTGGGTGACCCGAACAACGCGCGGGCTTCGGTCATTGCCGCCAACGTCTGGCGCGGCATTCCCTTTGTCGCCATTTGCCTGCTGGCCGGACTACAAACGATCCCGCAGTCGCTGCATGAAGCGGCCGCGCTGGACGGGGCCAGTTCCTGGCAGCGCTTCCGCTACGTGACGCTGCCGCTGCTCACCCCGATCATCGCCGTGGTGATGACCTTCTCGGTGCTCTTCACCTTCACCGACTTCCAGCTGATCTATGTGCTGACCCGCGGCGGACCGGTGAACGCCACCCACCTGATGGCGACGCTGTCGTTCCAGCGCGCTATACCGGGCGGCCAGCTCGGTGAGGGCGCCGCTATCGCCGTGGCCATGATTCCCTTCCTGCTAGGGGCCATCCTGTTCAGCTTCTTCGGCCTGCAACGGCGAAAGTGGCAGCAGGGCAGCGCGGACTGAGGATATAGCGATGACCGATCAAGCAATCGCGACGAAAACCGCAACCGACGACATCGCCGGCCTGGATCAGCACGACACGCTGATGCGCCGCCTCGTGGTGATCTACCTCCCGCTTTTCGTCTTCGTGTTCGTGCTGCTCTTCCCCTTCTACTGGATGGCCATCACGGCGATTAAGCCGAACCATCAGCTCACCAACTACCAGGACTACAGCCCCTTCTGGGTTATCCGCCCGACGCTGGAGCACATTCGCTATCTCCTCTTCGATACCTCCTATCCGGGCTGGCTGTGGAACACGATGATCGTGTCCATCTTCTCGACCATTATTTCCTTGGCAGCCTCGATCTTCGCCGCCTACGCGATCGAGCGCATCCGCTTCAGTGGGGCCCGGGTGACCGGGATGATGATTTTCCTCGCCTATCTCGTGCCGCCCTCGATCCTCTTCATCCCCCTCGCCTTCATAGTCTTTCAGGTCGGCATCTATGACACCCGACTGGCGCTGATCCTTACCTATCCGACCTTTCTGATCCCCTTCTGCACCTGGCTCCTCATGGGCTACTTCCGCTCCATTCCCTTCGAGCTGGAGGAAAGCGCGCTGGTGGATGGAGCAACCCGCTGGCAAATCTTGACCAAGATTGTCCTGCCGCTGGCGGTGCCTGGTCTGATCTCCGCTGGCATCTTCGCCTTCACCCTGTCGTGGAACGAGTTCATCTACGCCCTGACCTTCATTTCCTCGTCGGAGAACAAGACGGTGCCGGTCGGCGTGCTGACGGAGCTTGTCCGCGGCGACGTTTATGAATGGGGCGCCCTGATGTCAGGGGCGTTGATCGGCTCCCTACCCGTGGTCATCCTCTATTCCTTCTTCGTCGACTACTATGTCTCCTCGATGACCGGTGCGGTGAAGGAATAAGTTTCGGCTCATCGCCCTTCGCTTCAGGCCACCGCCGGTCAAGGTAAGGAGGATCCGGTTCAGCCCGCCGTAGCTGGGGGAGGCAGCCTTGGCAAAGACGACGGCCCAGATCCTTCGCGATTACCGCGGGCCGGCTCTTTTCAGCTTCGGCTTCCGCCCCTTCTTCCTGCTCGCCGCGCTCTGGGCGGCCGTGGCCATGCCGCTTTGGATCCTCTCCTTCCTCAAACCCGGCGCCGGCCTGGGATTGGTCCTCACCACCGACTGGCACGTGCATGAGATGCTGTTTGGCTACACCGGCGCCGTCATCGTCGGCTACATGACGGTGGCCGGCGCGAACTGGACCGGGCACTACCCGGTTGCAGGACGGCCGCTCGTCCTGCTGGCGGTACTTTGGCTGGCGGGACGGGCGGCAATGCTTGCCTACGGCGTGCTGGGCCCGATCGCGGCGGCCATCGACGCGACCTTCCTATTGCTCTTTGCGCTAGCACTCTGGCGAGAGCAGCTTGCTGCCAGCACCTGGCGGGGCCTTCCGCCCACCGTCATCATTTCACTGCTGGCCCTCGCCAACATCGGCTTTCACACCAAGGCAATCCTGCCGGATCTCGGCGCCGCGGCCGAGCGCGCCGCAATCGGCCTCATCACCTTCCTCATCGCCCTGATCGGAGGCCGCCTGGTTCCGAGCTTCACACGCAATTGGATCGCCCGGCACAAACTCACTGCCGAACCGGCACCCTACGGTCCGCTCGACACAGGTGCCCTCGCGGTAACCGGAGCCGCAACGCTAGCATGGACGCTCCTTCCCTTTTCCACCTTAAGCGGAGCCTTGTTGACGATCGCGGGCCTGGGACTTCTGATCCGTCTCAGCCGCTGGCGAGGATGGAGCGTCAGGGGCGAAGCGATGGTGCTTGTGCTGCATCTTGGCTACTTCTGGTGTGGGCTCGGCCTCTTACTCCTAGGGGCATCGATCCTGGCGCCGGCTGAGGTACCCACCAGTGCGGCCATCCACGCGCTGACGGCAGGGGCGGTGGGCGTCATGACGCTCGCGGTCATGACTCGCACGAGCCGTAGTCACACAGGACGTGTGCGCCAAGCCGATGGGGCCACCCTGTGGATTTACATCCTGGCGAATGCCGCCGCCGCTCTGCGCCTTGTCGCGGCCTTTGCCCCTTCTCTCTACTCGGGACTACTAGTGGCGGCGGCGATCTGCTGGTCGCTCGCCTTCGGCCTCTTCGTGCTGTCTTACGGACCGATGCTGCTTCGCCCCCGCGCCCGCAAGGCATGAGCCGCTACATGAACCTGCCTTGAATATCAGTCAGAGGCGAGGAAGGTGACTGACCTCAACTTTAGCGCTATGCCTGCTGTATGCTCGACCTGCCACTTTCCACGCTTGGCGTAATCACGGCGACCTTCTTTGTCGCCGGCGTCGTCAAAGGCGTAGTCGGCATGGGCTTGCCAACCCTCGCCATGGGCGTGCTGGGCGCCCTCATCTCTCCGCTGGTAGCGGCAAGCCTGCTGCTCGTCCCCTCCTGCGTCACCAATATCTGGCAGCTGCTGGCCGGGCCCAGCTTCCGCCCCCTGCTGCGGCGGCTATGGCCAATGATGGTCGCGATCTTCATCGGAACTCTTCTAGGCGCCTCCTGGATCGCCAGTGGCGATACCCGCCTAACGACCGCGGCTCTGGGCGCTGCGCTTGTGCTTTATGCAAGCTATACGCTCTTCGCCCGACAACTCAGCGTGCCGGCTTCCATGGAAACCTGGCTTTCGCCGGTGATCGGGGCGACCACCGGCACGATTGCCGGGGGTACCGGTATCTTCGTCATACCCGCCGTGCCCTATCTACAGGCGCTGGGCTTTGGCAAGGGGGACCTGGTGCAGGCCCTGGGCCTCTCCTTCACCGTCTCGACGATCGCCCTGGCCGTGGGCCTCGGCGCCCACAGCGCCATCGACAGGGATATCCTCTCCCTCTCTAGTCTTGCCATCCTGCCGGCCCTCGCAGGCATGTGGGCCGGTCAGCGCATCCGCAACAAGATCAGCCCGCCCGCGTTCCGCCGCGGGTTCCTCATCTGTCTGCTTCTTCTGGGGTTGGAGATGTTGTCGCGTCTGTTCCGGTGAGGCTGAGCGGCACAGCTGCCTCTACGCTACCAGGATACCTCGAACATCGCCTGCGCCAGAATGACGATCAGAACAAGATGGGCGATGACGCTCGCGTGAATGACGCGGACCCTGAAGGCGGTCAGGCGCCCGCGAGCTCCCAATATCACCGCCGTGATAAAGTGCAGGAGCACACTGCTCGCTAGCAGGATCTTGATCGTGAGAAGCGTCGCAAAACCGCTTTCAAGCGGATGCGCAAGAAGATCGCGGTAGCTCCACGCCAAGGCGATTCCCGCGCCGTAAAGAACCGCAAGAACGAAAGGCATCAGGTGCCGCAGGCGCCGCGCGACCTGAGCTTCCACCGGAAGCATGGCCTTGCGTCCCAGCGATTTGCCTACGGCGGCCAGCACGAAAACTTCGAAAAATACGCTGCCGGCAAATGCGATCGCGGCCAGGAGATGCAGTGTGACGAGGAGAAGGTGGCTCATGAACGCGCCACTTCCCCGTCGCTCCCACCGTAATACCCGCGGGCGCGCCGAAGCTCAGTAGCGTGAAAGGCGGCAGCTTCCGGGCCGTTCGGATCGCCAGAAAAGAGGCCAAGGTCCCGCGCCTTGAGAAAGAACCCTCGCGCGGGCAGCCCTTCCCCCAGCCGACTTACACAAAAGGCTGCGACCAGAGGACGTCCTGCGGATGCATCCTCGGTCATCAGGATCTCGAGTGCTTCCGCGACGCGCCGGATCGTGCCCGGAGGTCGCAAGGAGAGACGTTCTGCCAGCTGGCGGTATGTCGCAAGGCTTCCCGCCCGCGCTTGTTCCAGCAGTATCTTCCTGAGGCAGTCCGTCACGTCGCTCCTCCATTCGGGTTAGGACCTTGATATAGGGATCGCCTTCATCGGCCTCTTTGAGGCAGAGCAACTCCAGTCGACAAGACGTAGGCGACTGGACCGCCACTATCTCAGGGACCTCCCAGGCTGTGACGATCTACGGCAGGAGCGCCGCCTCGCCCCCTTCTGCCGCAATCTCCGGCAGCTGGCGTACACGGTCGGTCACGTCGTGGAAGTCGTAAAGATGTCGATCGTCCGGAGACACAAAGGTGCGTTCCGTGAGGATTTCGAAGTCTGTCCCGAACAGCGCGTTGAAGATCACGCGAAAGCTGTTGACGGGAGAAATCTCCTCATTCAGCTGCTCATACTGCCCGTCCGGAAGGTAGTAGGCATTGAGGATCGCCGTCTTGATCCTTAGCTGCTCGTTCGGCAACTCTTGCCACGGTACCTTGGGATCCCGCCCTTCCGGGAAAGGCCCTTCGTCTGCGTGTATCAGGATCACGGGCTCAGCGCGCCCTTCCGCCAGGAGGTGGCTCACGAGCTCTTCGATGATCCGGCTCGCGAAGCGGGCCTGGTCGATATACCCCTGCCGAGAGCCCCTCTGCTGGGATTGCAGCTGCGTCAGGCATTCTCCGTCCGCCGAAAAGTTGTAGGGCCCGTGAGGCAGGAGAATGTGAGCAAAGACGTAGACCGGGCGTTCACGCTCGCCGAGCGCCTTGATCTCCTCCAGCTGTGGCCGAATGCGCTGGCATTGGGCATTGTCCCAGTCGAGGCGCATGGTCAGCGGGCTGTCCGGCAAGGCATGGAAGATCGGCCGCAGCATCGTTCGCCGCAGGTAAAGCATGTTGAACTCGCTGAAGCCGTGCGGTCGGTTTTCATCAGCGACGGGATTGCGGAAGGTACCGGTCCACCAGGAGCCGAACTGGAGAAAGTCGTAGCCACGCGCCTTGAGGAAGCGGGCCACCCGGTGGTCCCCAAGCATCCGGTGCACCGGCTGCCAATTATTGCCCGCGACCTCCTGAGCCTCTGCCAGCAGGTCCAGGTAATCCATGTAGAAGGTCGAGGCCAGGGAGTGCGCCGTGCGGTGGTAATTGGAGAAGCTATGGTCGGCCACATAGAAGCCCCGCTCCTCCAGTAACTCCAGCGTAGCGGCAATATCTAGCTCGTAATGCTCCGCGAGAACGTCGGCCGAGGTGAAGCGGTCAAAGACAAAGTGGTAGATGTCCGGCGGGCGCGGCCGCGACTCTCCCTCCGATGGGGACGGGGCCGTCGGCAACACTGCGGCCGCCTGCTCGGGATCATAGATCAGACGATCGTCACCATGACGCCATTCGTAAGCCACTGCCTGCCAGGCGGGTGTCACGAAGAGAACCAGCGCAATGGCGTTCAGGACCAGGTTGGCAACCCTGATCAGCGGCGCCGGCAGGTAAAGTGTCACCAGGCTGAAGAGCCCAAGGAGCGCCAGCGCCACCGGAAGGGAGCGTAAGAGAGAATAACCGCCCCCCAGCATGTCGTTCACGACGCCGAAGAGATCCACATAGAAGAGACAGCCAACGATCCAGATGCTCGCGACCACAGCGGCGCGCGCATCGAGGCGACGACGCGCGGCGGCTGCAAGCAAGTAGACCAAGACCGCAAAGGCCAAGACGGCAGCCAAGGCGGGCGCAGCGTGAAAGAAGGTGACCTGATTCAGGCTGTTCGCCATCAGCGCCAGTACAGACGCGAGCGCGAAGAGGAATGGGTGCAGCGGCCAGCTGCCATCTGTCCAGGACGACGTTCGCGCTCCCGCTCGCTGATCTTGTTTCACGGCCTTACCAACAGTGAGAGCTCCGGCAAATTCTTCAAGCGACGGTTAGTCGAGGTAAGGGGGAACCACTCCGTAAGAGGTGGATTTAAAAGAACGTTACGATTATGTGAAGTTCTGGTGACGCTCATCTGTCAAGAGTAGCATCAAGCGTCACTCAACCGACAACGCAAACGGAGGGCACCTCTCTATGTGGTTAAAGCTTTCCCTCACCAGGTTCAGCCTGTTCCTTGCGGCAGTCTTCGTTCTCGCTTCAACCTCTAGCGCCTATGCCTATCTCGATGCCGGAACAGGCAGCATGATACTGCAGCTGCTGCTTGGGGGTGTCGCGGGTATCGCCATTGCCGGCAGGCTTTACTGGCACAAGCTTCTGACCTTCCTTGGCATCAGGTCCAACAGCGTTGAATTGGCTGGCCAGGAAGAAGCTCTCCCGGAAAGCAAGATCGCGGCTGAGAAGTGAGCGAGGTTGCTCTACCCGAACCGACGAGGAGCGGTTCTCCTGTCGCAGCGGCTTCAAGCCCCCCCTCCTCGATCGAGCCCTCCTCTATCGAGTTCGAGCCGGGATCCTACCGCGATCGAAACGGCGCGGTCTTCTATCGCGAAGGCCGCGTCTTCCGACGGCTGAATTCAAGAGCTCAGGAGAATTGGTCGCTATTGCGCCAGCAGCCCTTTTTCGAAAGGGAGACCGCCGCCGGGCGTATCGTCGCGACCTGGGCGCCGGAAAATGAATTCGGACCAGAGGTGCTCGAGCACGAGCGCATTCCCTTTATCTCCTATCCCTATGAATGGGCGTTCGGGATGCTCAAGGATGCAGCGCTGCTGCATCTCGATCTGATGCGCGAAGCCTTGCAGGTGGATATGATCCTCAAGGACTCCTCCGCCTACAATGTGCAATGGCGGGGCGTCCATCCAGTCTTCATTGATATACCCTCCTTCGAGCCCCTGCAGCCTGGCGAACCCTGGATCGGTTACCGCCAGTTCTGCGAGCTGTTCCTCTACCCCCTGATCCTGCAGTCCTACAAATCGGTGGATTTCCGGCCGTGGCTACGTGGGCGGATCGACGGCATCTCGGCTGAGGAACTAAGAGGCCTCATGTCGACGCGCGATCTGCTGCGCCGCGGGGTGTTGCTTCATGTCGTGGCGCAAAGCGCTCTGCAGAAGCGCTACTCAGGAAGCAAGAGCAACATGCGGGGAACGTTGGCCGAGGCGGGCTTCGACAAGGCGATGATCCTGCGCAACGTGGAAAAGCTCAGGCGCCTGATCAGCGGCCTGGAAGTTCCGAGCGGCCGCACCGTCTGGTCCGACTATGATCGAACCCACTCCTATGAAGAGGCCGACCTGGCGCGAAAGATGGAGTTCGTGCGTCGGGCCGCGGCTACCCGGCGGTGGAAGCTGGCTTGGGACCTGGGCGCCAATACCGGAACCTTCTCCCGCCTGGTAGAAGCGCATACGGACTATATGGTTGCCATGGATGGCGACTGGAAGGCGGTGGAGAACCTTTATCAGCGCGAGAAGGCGGGAAAAGCATCGCGCTCGATCCTGCCACTGGTCGTCAATCTGGCCGATCCCTCGCCAAGCCAGGGATGGCTCGGGCTAGAAAGAAAAGATCTCGCCGCCCGCGGACGGCCGGACCTTACCCTTTGCCTCGCTCTCGTCCACCACATCGTCATCTCCGCGAACATACCGCTCGCCGATTTCATTCGCTGGCTCGCCAGCCTCGGCACGTCGCTGATCATCGAGTTCGTCGGGCGCGACGACGAGATGGTGCAGACGCTGCTGGCCAACAAGGAAGATCAGTACGACGACTACCATCCCGAGGTGTTCCGCGACCTCTTGGCTGCTCACTTCGACATCCGGGACGAAGAGGACCTCAAGGACGGAAAGCGGCGCATCTACTTCGCGACTGCAAAATCTTAGCCGCAGCCCCAGCTGCCAACACTGCGAGGAGACCGACGGTCGACGCGGCAGTCTAGGGACATTGGCCTGACGGCGGCTGGGGAACGGCTCTTCTTCCAATCGCTTTCTGCACGATCAGCCGGCGCCCGCCGTGGCGTCGGGCTCAGGCTGACGTACCCGAGGGGGAAGTCGACTCCTTGCGCTTTCCGCCCAGCGGTCGTTCGAGCAAGGGAGGGGCCGGCGGCAGGCCGGTGACTTCGAGGATCTCCTCCTCGTTGAGAGACTCCCGCTCCATCAAAGCCGCGACCAGGGCATCGAGCTGCCTGCGGTGTTCCTGGAGCAAACGCTTGGCTTCCTCATGGCACTCGTGAATGATCCGCGCCACCTCGACGTCGATCAAGGCGGCCGTTTCGTCACTGTAGGGGCGAGGCCCGATCCCCGTGGGGCTGCCGCCGACCCAGGTGTTCTGGCGCGGCGCAAACTGGATCATACCCAGCTTGTCGCTCATGCCCCAGCGCGTCACCATCTGCCGCGCGACGCCCGTCGCCTGCTCAATGTCGTTTTCTGCCCCGGTGGTGCGGGTGCCATAGACCACCTCCTCCGCCGCTCGGCCGCCAAGCATGCCGATAATTCGGGCCCGCAGGTAATCCTCCGGATAGTTGTAGCGGTCGGTTTGCGGGCGCTGGTAGGTGACGCCGAGGGCCTGGCCGCGCGGTACGATGGTGACCCGGTGGACCGGGTCGGCGCCGGGAACGACGAGTCCAAGAATCGCATGTCCGCCCTCGTGATAGGCTATGCGTTCACGATCCGCGTCACTGAGGATGATGGGGCGCTCAGGCCCCAGCACGATCTTTTCCAGTGACTCGATGAAGTCCGTGTGGTGAACCTTGTCCTGCCCGCGCCGCGCCGCCAGCAGAGCGGCTTCATTGACCAGGTTCTTGATGTCGGCACCGGTGACCCCCGGAGTAACCTGGGCCAGGTCATCGAGATCCACATCCTCAGCCAGCGGAACCTTGCGGGTGTGAATTTTCATGATGGCTTCCCGCCCCTTCTTGTCCGGCGGGTTCACGACCACACGCCGGTCGAAGCGACCGGCGCGCAGCAGGGCCTTGTCGAGGACATCCGGCTGGTTGGTCGCTGCCAGGACGATGATACCCTCGCGGCTCGAGAAGCCGTCCATCTCCGACAGGATCTGATTGAGCGTTTGTTCCTGCTCGCTGGCGCCGCCGAGAACCGACTGGCCACGGGCGCGCCCGATGGAATCGATCTCGTCAATAAAGATGATGGCCGGGGCGTGCTTGCGCGCTTCCGCGAAGAGGTCGCGCACCCGGGCCGCACCCACACCGACGATCATCTCGACGAACTCGGACCCGCTCATCGAGAAGAAGGGCACCTCCGCTTCGCCGGCGACCGCCCGCGCGAGCAGCGTCTTGCCGGTACCGGGCGGGCCGACAAGCATCACACCCTTGGGGGCCGTCCCGCCGAGCCGCGTATACTTCTCCGGGTTCTTGAGGAAATCGACCACCTCGGCCAGTTCCTGCACGGCTTCGTCAATGCCGGCGACGTCATCGAAGGAAACCTTGCTATCCGTTTCCTTGTCGAAGCGCCGCGCCCGGCTCCTGCCCATGCCGGTGATGTTGCCGAACATGCCGCCACCCTGCTTGGCCGCGCGGCGAATCATCCAGACCCACAGGCCGATGATCAGGAGCGCGGGGCCGAAGCTCCACAGCAACGTGGCGAGCAAGCTGCTTCCCGTTTCGATCGGGGTGGCGCGGATATCCACCCCCTTCTCGATCATCTCGGTCTCCAGGCCGGGGTCGGCAAAGGACGGAAGCAGAGTGGTGAAAGTCGACACCTGCACCGGCTCGCCGCGCGATCCCTCTGCGGAGGTTTCGGGAGGCGTCCAGGAGATCGGGGACTTGAAGCGCCCTTCGAGCTCGCCGCCTCTGGCGTGAACCGCCTCCACATTGTCAGCGGTCAACTGGGCCCTGAAGGTCGTGTAGGAAATCGGAACAGGATCTTCCGGATCGGGCAGAAACAGGCTGCTGATTAGGTAGTTCGCCACCAGCAGGACCAGGAAGAAGATCAGGATACGCCCCGGAGGAACGATGTCCTTCCCGTTGTTGTCTTTTCCTGGAAGTTTCGAGCCCTGCTTTCTGCTGCCCGCCATCGGCTCCCCCTCTAACGCTACTGAAGTGGCATTCCTGGTCGTGACCTCGATTGCTCAACGGCGCCAACCTCACGGGTTTTGGTCAGGAAGCACCGGCGCCCGGCGGTCAGCATAGCATGTACGCTTAAGGCAGAGGCCTAAACCTTCGAACTGGAGCGGATCGCCATCGCACTCGCGCGTCAGCTCTTGCTCCGGCGCGCAGGCCCCGCCATCCTGTCATGCTTCCAGTTCCAAAATGAAGGGCCTCGTGGATGTGGACCAGAAGAGTTCTGACCGGCGTAGTAGTGCTAAGCCTTTCGGCCTGCTCTTCCTTGCCTTGGGAGCAGGAAGCAGAGCAACGCGGTGATGAAGGTGTCGTCGGGAAGCCGGGGACCGAATGGGAAGAAGAGCGGCAGGCCGAAATTCAGGCGGAGGTGTCTGAAGGGCCCTGGGAGGAGGCTCGGGCGCGGGGCGCAGAGATCCGGGCTATCGGGCAGGAACCGGGCTGGTGGCTGGAGGTTCGTCAGGACGGAACCCTGATGCTCGCGAGCGACTATGGCACGCGTCGACAGGTGTTTGAACGACCGCGCTCGCAAATCGCCGAGAATGGAGCTGAGCAGTTCCACGTTGCCGAAGCCGGCGTGCTGGTCACCATCACCGACCAGTTTTGTGAAGATGTGATGAGCGGCGAGAACATGCCTCTCACGGTAGTGGTAGAGACACCAGACGAACGGCTGGAGGGCTGCGGGCGTCGCCTGGTAGAAGCGAGCGACTAGGGGTCAGCCGGCGGCCAGATGATGGGGCCCGCCTGCTGCCCCACCCCGGCGCCGCTCGAGAAAACTCCAGAATCGCTCGTGGAAAAAGTAGGCAACGGTATTCGCCATGGGCTCGATCAGCGCGACCCCCGTCGCGATCGGCACCGAGCCGGTCAAGAGGTAGACAACCCCAAAGGCCACGGTGAAATGCACCATGGCATAGCTCAATGTCTTCAACAGATCGCGCCGCATGACGCCCTCCACTAGATGGTATTGCAACTTATTCTCAATATAAGGAACGACCCTGGCGCCTTCAAGGCCTCCCGGCTGAACCCATCACTGATAATAATGTAATGCGGCTTGGTGGGAGCGCGTTCCGAAGTGCGGACCCCCTCCAGTCAGGCGCCGCCACTGCTGGAGCGGAGCAACCTCCCCTGTCGCAGACAGGAGCGCGCGCTACTGCCGACCCCCAAGGGCCAGAAGGCTTTTTTTGCCTCAGGCAGCCGCGCGGGCGCGCTGCACCAGCTGCAGAATTTCGTGAGCAGCCTGCGGGATGTTGGTGCCGGGCCCATAGATGGCAGCCACGCCCTTTTCCTGCAGGAGGTCATAATCCTGGGGCGGGATGACACCGCCGCAAACCACCAAGATGTCCCCTGCGCCTTCCGCGCGCAGCGCCTCCACCAGGGCCGGAACCAGGGTCTTGTGACCCGCCGCCTGGCTGGAAACGCCGATGATGTGCACATCGTTCTCGATGGCCTGACGCGCCGCCTCTTCGGGGCTCTGGAAGAGCGGACCCACATCCACGTCGAAGCCGATATCGGCAAAGGCCGTGGCAATCACCTTGGCGCCGCGGTCGTGGCCGTCCTGCCCCAGCTTGACCACCAGCATGCGCGGGCGACGCCCTTCTTCCCGCGCGAAGGCCTCGACTTCTTTCTGGATGCGCTGGAACCCTGCATCCCCTTCCCAAGCCGACCCATAGACGCCGGAGATCGAGCGAATTACGGCGCGATGACGGGTGAAGACCCGCTCCAGAGCATCTGAGATCTCCCCAACCGTCGCCCGATGACGGGTCGCTTCCACCGCCAGATCCAAAAGGTTGCCGTTGTTTTTCTCGGCAGCTTCCGAGAGGCGATCGAGGGCAGTGCGCACCGCTGCGTCATCACGCTCCGCTCGCAGCTTTTCCAGCCGCGCAACTTGCGACGTCAGGACCTTTCGGGTGTCGATGTCGAGGATTTCCACCTCGTCCTGAACTTCCGGGCGGTATTTGTTGACACCGACAATGGTGTCCTCGCCCCGGTCGATGCGAGCCTGGCGCCGTGCTGCGGCTTCCTCGATCCGCATCTTCGGCATGCCGCTCTCCAGCGCTTTGGTCATGCCGCCCAGCTCCTCGACTTCATCGATAAGCTTGCGCGCTTCTTCTGCCAGCGAGGCGGTAAGGCTCTCCACGTAGTAGCTGCCGCCCAGCGGATCGACCACATTGGTGATGCCGGTTTCCTCGGCGAGGATCAGCTGAGTATTCCGAGCGATGCGCGCCGAAAAAGGAGTGGGAAGCGCCACCGCCTCGTCGAGGGCGTTGGTGTGCAAGGATTGCGTACCGCCGAGCACCGCCGCCAGGGCTTCCACCGTGGTGCGGATGACGTTGTTGTAGGGATCCTGCTCAGCGAGGCTCACACCAGAGGTCTGGCAATGGGTGCGCAGCATCAGGGAACGCGGATCCTTCGCGCCAAAGAGATCCTTCATGTAATGCGCCCAGAGCAGGCGCGCGGCCCGAAGCTTCGCAACCTCCATGAAGAAGTTCATGCCGATGGCAAAGAAGAAGGAAAGGCGCGGCGCGAAGGCATCGACATCTAGCCCCTTGGAGGCTGCCGCACGCACATATTCCAGGCCGTCAGCCAGGGTGAAGGCGAGCTCCTGCACCGAGGTCGCACCCGCCTCTTCCATGTGATAGCCGCTGATCGAAATCGAGTTGAAGCGGGGCATCTTCTGCGCCGTGTACTCGATGATGTCGGCGACGATCCGCATCGAGGGTTCAGGCGGATAGATATAGGTGTTGCGGACCATGAACTCCTTGAGGATGTCGTTCTGGATGGTGCCGCTCAACTTTTCCGGCGGGACCCCCTGCTCTTCCGCGGCCACGATATAGCCAGCCATCACCGGCAGGACCGCGCCATTCATGGTCATGGAGACCGACATCTCGTCCAGCGGAATGCCGTCGAAGAGGAGCTTCATGTCCTCCACGGAATCGATGGCCACGCCGGCCTTGCCCACATCGCCAACCACCCGCGGGTGATCGCTGTCATAACCCCGGTGGGTCGCCAGGTCGAAGGCGACCGAAAGCCCCTTCTGCCCCGCCTTCAGATTGGCGCGATAAAAGGCATTGGACTCTTCAGCAGTGGAAAAGCCTGCGTATTGGCGCAGCGTCCAGGGGCGCCCGGCATACATGGTCGCTCTCGGCCCGCGAACATAGGGCGCAAAGCCGGGCAGGCCTGGATCCAGCTGCATCGCCTCCAGATCGGCCGCCGTATAAAGCGGCTTGATGGCAATGCCTTCCGGCGTGTGCCACAGGAGATCGTCAGGATCCCGGCCCTTCAGCTCCCTGCGGGCGAGTTCCTTCCAGTCGTCGAGGCTCGGCTTAGGAAAATCGGCCATGGCTTTTCGCATCCCGGATAGAGCTGTTACCCACGGATATAAGCAGCTAGAGGCCCAAGTGTCCAACGGTGGCGCGGCCTGGGGTTGCGCGACGGAGGCGCCTTACGCACCCTTGTTCAAATGCCCAAGGTCGGAGCTGGTGTGGCGCTCCAAGGCAAGAGGCGCCGCCGTGTAACCGAGCTCACCCAGCTTGTCTTACCAGCGGAAGACTGGAAGCGTTGCCACGGGCTGCTGCTCATCTGCGGTGAAGAGACGCGCCAGTTTGTCGGGGTCAGGCCGCTCGCCCTCCTCGATGCCAAGGGCTTCTGCGTGGATGCCTCCAGCAATCAAGACGCCATCGATGCCGGAAGCCTGGGCGCCGGCGATATCGGTCCGCAAGGAATCTCCAACGGCCGCAATCCGCTCCCGCGGAACACCGTCGAGCGCCTTGAAGCAGGTTTCGTAGATCGAGCGGTGGGGCTTGCCGTGATAGCGGACGGGCGCACCCAGCGCTTCGTAACGCGCGGCCAGGGCGCCGGCGCAGATTTCCCGCTTGCCGCCGCGGATGACTTCCAGATCCGGGTTGGCGCAGATCATCGGCAGGCCGAGCGCGGCCGCAGCCTCCAGCTCTCTGCCATAGGTGTCGATCGTATCCTCGGCCATATGCGCGCCGGTGTTCAGGACGAAATCTGCCTGCTCGAGGCTGTCGACGAAATCGAGATCCAGGCCCTCGCGCATCCCCCGATCCCGATCCGGGCCGAAGTGGAAACACCGGCGTCCTAGATCGCGGTAGAAGTCGTCCGGGCGCGTCGCCAGATGCTGCCAGGTGTCCTCGCCCGAGGAGTGCACCTTGTCGTAGAAGCGCGGCTCGATGCCCATCTCATTCATCCGAGCCTCAACTTCGGCGGCGCGGCGCGGGGCGTTGGAGAGCACGACGATGCGCTTGCCGTTGCGATGAAGCTCATCCAGGCACTCCAGCGCATGAGGGAAAGCGGCGACACCATCGTGGAGCACGCCCCAAAGGTCGCAAATGAGGGCGTCATAGCGCTCGGCGAGGGAGGCGAAGCCGTCGAGAACGAGGGGCGCCCCCCGAGAAGAATCTGTCTGTGTCATGGGCAGACCTATTGCCATAGGCGAGCCGGCAAGCAAAGCCGCATGCTACTCATCCCACTTGGCTGGTGGCGCCAACACCTTGCACTCCCTGTGTGCCGAGGGCTAGCTAGGCGGGAGCATTTGGGAGCAGAGATATGCCGGTTACCATCTACCACAACCCGCGTTGCAGCAAATCACGGCAAACCCTGAAGCTGCTGCAGGACAAGGGAGTCGAGCCCCGTATCGTGGAATACCTGCAGACGCCGCCGGACGCTGAAACCCTGCGTCGCCTGATCGCCCTGCTGGGCATCAGCCCGCGCGACCTGCTGCGCCGCAAGGAGGCGCCTTACAAGGAGCTGAACCTCGCCGATCCCGAAAAAAGCGATGAGGAGATCATCGCGGCGATGACCCAGCACCCTATTCTCATCGAGCGACCGATCGTGGTGAAGGACGAGCGCGCGGCCCTGGGGCGCCCCCCGGAACAAGTGCTCGACATACTTTGAAGCCTGTCGCTTGGCTCAGCGTCCGCCAGGCATTGGAAACCCGCTCGACGCAGGGGCAGGTTCAGCGGATCGCGGGCGCTGTCCACCGTTGACAAGAGGTCGCGGGGCAGGAGCTCCTGAACTTGAGACTGGAGCGGCAGGCGCTCTCGCGCCAGCTGGTAGAGGAAAGGCTCCAGCAGGGGCCGGGCTACTGGCGCTCCCAGTATAGCTGGCGGCTGGCGCAGCTGACGGACGCTCTTGAACCGGCGGCGCCACCCCCATCATGGAGAGGCCGCCGAGCGGTAGTACACCAGTGTCAGGCCGCACCAGCCCCTGGTCGAACGCCATCAGGAGGCTATCGACCGAGGGGTCTCCGCCGGCACAAAGGCGATACTCCATCTCCAACCGCCGCAGGTGAGGCGGCAGGGTCCCGCTACTTGAATCCTGTACCTGCCAGGCGAGAACACAGCGGTCACTCCCATGCTGTGCCGTCGCATAGTAGTAGGGCCCGTAACGGTTCCGACGCGGCTCTCGAACGATTTCGACCCGAAGCCCTGGAAACTCCTCTCTCAGTCGGCGCGGCACAGAACGATCGGTGTAATTGGTGGGAGAGAGGCTTTGCCCTAGGGAGAAAAGTTCGCTCACATCCATGGGTCGGGCAAGAAAGCGCAGGGACAAGTAGGACTCGCCCGGGATGACGCTGGAGCTGCGCAAAGCGGTACGCTGCTCGATCGCGTTGTCCCAAGACTTTTTCCAGCTGCCCACGACGAGGTCTTCCGTGCCGGTCGGCATCACGAACAAGGAGTCAGGCTCCGACACCGCGCGCCATTGATAGGCACCCATCCGCTCGCCCAGCGTTTGCGGCGGACCGGACTGGCAGGCGGCCAGGGCGAGAGGTAGCAAAAGAAGCGCAAGAAGATGGCGGAGCATCATCATTTCAACTCTCGCTGACGCAGCAGCTGCAAGGCCGAACGGGAATCGTGAGTGCTGTACTGTCGGTCGAGCCTATCGAAGGTCTCACGCGCCCTCTGATACTGGTTGGAGTTGTAGTAGGCCCAGCCCCGCACGATGCCGAGATCGTAAGGCAGCGGCATCAGACGGGCGTGCACTTCGATGAGCCGCAGCGCGTGAAGGTAATCACCGTTTTCATAGGCGGCCAGCGCCTTGGCCGCGAGCGCTTGGGCTAGAAGCTCGTTCTTCTGCTCGGCTGGCAAGGGAAGACCTCGCATCTCATGAAAGGCTTCCTCGACCAGTCCGCGTTGCAACAGGCTGAGGAGGTACCCGTGAGCCGCCTGTGCATAGCGCGCTTGACCAGACGATTGCTCCATCAAGCTGCGGAAAAGCTCCATGGCTTCAGCTGTGCGTTCTGCCTCCAGAAGGCACCAGCCGCGGATTTCTCGCTCTCCCGCTGAAAGCTGCGCCCCATCGGTGAGCCGCAGGCAGCGCGCGATCTCTCCTCGCTCCAGCGCCACGGCGGCAGGGCTTGTGCCACCTCCGGATGCCTGCATCTCGCGAATGCGCGACGAACGGGACGCCCAGGCGGATGCCAGTTGATTGAAGGCTTCGGTGTTGCCCTGGCGCTGCAAGACGACGGCTAGACCCACAGCGGCGTTTTCATTCTCGCGCCAGGCCAGCGATTGCCGGAACCAGGCCTCCGCTGCCGTAACATCCTCCATTTCCAGCGCCGCCCAACCGAGAGCCTGCGCCACCGTCGCATCCCGACTGCGATCCGCATAGGCCGCCAGGCGTCCTGCCACTTCCAGATTTACCGGCCGGCCGCGCCCGCCAAGGCGTTGGGTCAGCAGACCGATATAGCTGCGGTAAACCGCGGGCGATGACCCGGCATGTTCTGCTGCGAGGCGCTCTGCTTCACTGGTGCGCCCCAAGCGCATCAGCGCTTGTACGCGCCCCTCGATCGCGGAGGTCCCTGCTCCCCACTGGTGGGCGAGGCTGAACCAGTTTTCGGCCGGCTGCCAGTCACGCTGCCCGGCGTAATACCAGCCGAGGTTCAGAGCGGCCTCGGCATCCTGGGCACTGCGTGCTTGCTCCTCCAGTGTCGAGAGCAACTGGGGTGCGAGAGGTTGGTCGCCAGATAGGCCTTCCGCCAAGCGCCCGCGTTGCAGCGCTGCACGCGCTGCCGCCGCCTCCTCATTATCGGCCAGGCGCTGCTCGACCAGCTGGTCAAGCGGCAGCAGACGCTGATCGTCGAGCACTTCGCTCGCCTTCTGCAGGGTGGCGATCAGGATATTGGGCTCGTCACAGGTAGCCAGGATGCTTCGATAAACCTCTGCACCGGCGTCCGGCTGTTCGCTGCGGACATAGGCTTCGGCAATGATCCAGGCATTATCCACCCGTTCGCAGCTTGAAAGTGCCGGTTGCGCCTGGGCAATCTCGATCACCCGCCGCCACTGTTGGTGTTCCGCCGCATTGCGCAGACGCTGGTGGGCTTCTGCGAGTTCGAGCTGACTCAGCAATTCGGCCGAAGCTTCCCAGCCCGGCGTCTCCTGCTCCAGGTCGGCGATGGCCTCGCGCAGCTCCGCATAGCGACCTTCGGCGAAGAGCTGCCAAAGGGGGCCCTCATCGAAGCCGCCGGCCCCTTCAGGATCGAAGAGGTCTTCCGGCGGCTGCCAGCTGGGATGCTCCGCTCGCAGTCGGCGTATTTCGGCCTCCAGCCGGTCCAGATCGCGATTGCGGGCGTAGTAGCGGAGCGCGCTCTCATCCACGACGGGCTGCGTGGCTGCCGATTCCCCGCTTTCGTCACTCTCCTGCGCCAGCGCATGCGAAGCCTGGAGCAACGGGGTAGCATAGATGGTCGCTGCTCCCAAAAGCAGACAAAGCGACAGGCGTTTCAGCATTCAGCGAGTCCCCGAGCCCGGAGCAGGTGAGAAAAAAGAAGCAAGGTCGCCGGATAGTAGAGGCTTTCCTCCGAAAGGAGGGGCAATTCCTGCAAACCCTCACAATTCAACAAAGAACGGAGAGCGCTAAACGCGGGATCCCCGTTGTATTCCACCTCGTCTGCATCGGCCAAGTCATGAACGACGGGAAAGAGCGCACCTGCCGCGCCCCATTGCTTGGCAAAGGCCGCGAAAATGGTGCGCTCCTCTTCCTGAGCGAGACGCAGATAAAGCGGGATGCGCAGGGCGTTGTAGCCGGACACCCAGTCGAAGCCCTCCGGCTGAACCAGCTCGCCTTCCTGAGTGACACCCACCCAATCAGGCAGGGCGTCGTATTCCTCGGCTGCCGCCTTCAAGAGCCGCAGCCCGCTGTCATAGAGAGCATCCCACTGAGGGTGAGGATCCACTTCCTGCAGTTTTTCTATGCTATGAAAGATCCAGTAAGAGGGATTGACGGTGTAGGCCTGCTCGTCGAGGAAGCCTTCTGCACCCGGCAGCAAGAGGGTGTAGCCGCCGGCTTCACGCAGCAAGTCCTCGCGGATCGTACGGGCGAGGAGCTGGGCTTGCTCCACATACTCCGCCCTACCCCACTTCTCCCCGGCAAGAGCCAGCGCGTGGGCGATCAGCAGGTCACCATCCGACGCATTGTTGATATCGCCGATCGGCGGGTTCTCGTCGGGATCGAAACGCCAGGCGGCAAGGCCGTCATCGCGCACCATCAGGTTATTGAGCGTCCAGCTCCATACGCGCGCAAACACCCCCGCATCCCCCAATTCTGCCGCAAGCAGCATGGCGTAGCCCTGGCCTTCGGAGTGGGAAATGCCGCCGTTGCCGTCGTCCACCACCCGGCCGGTCTGTCTGATGTGCCTCTCCTGATAGACCTCCCAGGAGGCCTGAAGACGTTCATCTTCCTGCGCGAAGACCGCCCCGGAACAGGCGATCAGCAGAGCAAGAGCCGTTGGAATGCTAAACCAGGTCACGGCGGCGTCGGTCCATGCGGAGCAGGAGGTGGGTCACGATACTGAGCGCTAGAACCACGAGAACGACACTGCCCACCAGCAGACCGACATTGCGCGACAGCCAGTTGCTCAGAACGAGGCGGAGATTGGTGAGGGAGAACTCCGAGGGAGCGAAGACATAGCTGTCGCCGACCATCGCCGTCCCCAGTGTTTTGGGCTGGGTCCCCCAAACCGCCACGTCGCCACGCAGATCTTTCCAGTAGTCCGGCTGCGTGACACGCTTTACTGCCGCCAACAGCAGAGGACCATCGAGCGCGGTAACGAGGGTGACTGTTCGGCCCGGCGCGCGGTCCGACTCGTACTGCATCATGACCGCGGTTACATCGCCGCCAGCCTGGCGCAGGAGACGCCGGCCCCAGCGCTCGCCTTCCTCCTGCTCCCCCCACGACGACAAGAAGGTGATCGCTCTTTCATACCAGCTATCGTCCTCATCCTCGAAACTCGACCCCTGCCGGTCCGCAGACTCGGCGCTCGTGCCATTCGCCGAGCCGCTGCGCAGCGCTTCGATACGCTGCATCAATTCGCTGGTCGCCTGGGTGGCTGCAACCTCACGGGCATCGGAAACGAGCGGATCCAACGGCCGGCTGCGGGACCAGGCCTGAATGAGATCCTGCTGGCGCAGCGGCGCATTCCCGAACAGACCCGCTTCAAGCAAATTGGTGGGACCGACAGCCAGGATATCTCGATCACCTTGTTGCGCGAAACTGAAGGCTGGCGACAGGCTCAGCGGCCCATCGGCATGCTTGGCGATCGCGGCAGCCAGCTTCATGGCGGCGGCGACAGTATCTCTATCGCGCGCACCAAGGTACAAGGTGGTAGGAATAGGCTCCTGATTCAGCAGGTAGGGGAAGCCGCGCTCAGCCAACAGCTTGAGGTTGGGCAGCTCACCCAAGCGGGCATATGACGGAAAATAAAAGCTTGTGTCATCCTGCAGTAGGAACTGAGGCGGCTCGTTCAGGCTGACTGTTCCCGGAGCGCAAAAGCCTTCTGGCGTAGCCGTGACCGACGGCAGCGTCACTTCAAAATCTATCCTGTTCAGGCCCGGCTGGAAGTAACGCAACGGCAACTCGACAGAATAATCTCTGAAGGCCTTGCCGCGGGATTGGTTGAGGCCGACCAAGGCTGCGCCACGACCGTTCACCAGGATATTCAGGGCGCTGTCAGGATGAAGATCCGGGCCATAGGCAGCATTGAGAGACAGAAGGACTGCCGCATCATTAGCGGCAAAGAAATCGTCCGATAGCTGCAGCTCGACAGACACTACATCGCGCAGGCCAGAAATGTGCTGTTCCTCTACATTCAGGTCTGCAAGGCTGACGGTCGTTCGGCCAGCAATATAGCGCGGGCCGCTCCTTCTGGGCGTAGGGGGCAAAGCGGTAGTGATGGCACTCGGGGCGTTGGGAAGCTCGACGCGCTGCAGGACCCAGTCATCAACTGCTTGCTGGACCTCGTGGCGATCGCGACCGGAAAAGACAAGGAGCGCGCTACCATCGCGCCGGCCAAGGCCGTGGACGCCCAGATAGGGACCGGTGACCAGACCTAGTATCTGCCGCGGAAGAAACTCACCCAGCTCTTCCGCTGTGCCGATAGCGGCCAGCATGCCGGAAGGCAGCCTATCACTGCGGATACCCCGCAGACTGCCTGCGCTCGGTTCTCCGCGTTCAAGTTGCGACTGGGAGACTATATCGAAGTCTGGAAGTGGCCCGAGGGTTCTTCGGGCGGCCCCCTGCACAACATCGAACGCGGTCGTCAGCCATCTCTCGTCCGGCTGGTTCGACGGCGCGATAAAGGTTAGCTGCCGAGAACCGCTTAAACCCGAACCCAGCGCAAAATCGAAAGTAGCGAGCGAAGGGGTCGCCAGTGTTTCAAACAGTCGCAGTTGAAGACCGCTTCGTATGGGATCGATAGCGGTCCAGAGCTCGTAAATCCCGTCGATTGTACAGAGGATTCGGTGGTTCTGCCGCACGCTGATGGCGACATCATTCGGGCCTGGCCGAAGCAATCCCTCCGGAACCTTAACCTCGACCACCTCTGGCGCTGAAAAAGCTCGCGGCTGAATAGCCAGCAGCTCATTTCCGTTGAGGGTCAGGCGGAGCTGTGACGCGGAAGGCAGCACCTGGACCGAACTCAAGTAGGCAAGAAAGAAGCTAGCATCGGCAACAGTCGCCTCAGCCGGAAGGGTAACGGTAAAGCGCCGGGTTACATGCTGCCCTTCGAAAAGAACCTGCTGGTTTCCCGCAGATGCTCCGCCCTGAAGGGACAGGAACAGCTTCGCGCCAATGGCATCCTCTCGTTTGGCAGGCTCCCGCACCGGGGCAGGAGGAGTCGGTTCGACTTCTTTCCGCTCAACGGGAGCGACCTCATCTTGGGGCGCCACCTGCACGCCGGGCAAAGGAATGAGGACTTCTGACCAGCCAGATGTGGGCCAGGCGAGCACCAAGATCGCAACCAGACCCAAAGCAGCTGACAAAGACAGCAGCCATCTCATGCTCTTCATGTTGATCAACCGCGACCCTACTTCGTGCTTGCCAGAGGGTGATTGGCGAAGCGCGGCTCCGCCTCCTCACGCTTGGGCAGCGACAGCATGGGCTCGTTGGTCCCCATACGAGCTTCCGAACGCAAACGCAGCACGAAGCGGATGATGAAAACCACCGAAAGAAGACTTGACCAAAGGAACAGCAGGATACCTTTGATGACTCCCGGGGATTGAGACCGACGGCCTTGTAGAAAAGTGAGCCAGCGATTGCTGCTGACAAAGATCAGCTCGACGATCATTCGATAGTCTTCGGGTGAGGGATTATTGAATTCCGCCCCCACCGCTAGCCCATCGGCTTCTGAACGGACATTGCGCGTGGTCAGGTGCAGCCGCATTGGCTTTTCTTCGCCGGACTCGATGGACTCGAGCACCAGAGGTTCCTTCTGCAACTCTTCTCGCGAGGCCGCCCCGCGGGGCACCACCACCTTCACGCCAGTTGTAGACGCATCAACCACATAGGCAGGAAGGCGCTTTGCCTCCCCTACGAGAAGTACTACCGGCTCCTCGATCTGCACGCGGGGAACCCGCCGCATCTGCTTGCGCTCGCACGCGATTCTCAATCCCTGCACGGCCAGAAGCCAGGCAAAGAGATTCCAACCCGCCACCACAGCCAAGATGTCTCTCGCCTCCGGCGTCATCCACCAGCGCACTCCAGCTGCAACGAGCCCCGCCGTCAGCAGAAGCGTAATGACCACCAGCGGCTTGGCATGTTCGGACCAGCGGTTCTGGCTCAGCGTTTCCCCCTTGGCAGTCACCTTGAAAGTGGGCGCTGTAGGACGCAGGAAGACGGAGATGATCGCCTTCGTCGTGAAGACAGATTGCACAAACTCATAGAGTTCCGACAGAAGCGGCCAACGTGTCTGCCCAAAGAGATAGGTGGACGTCAGCAGCGTCGTCGCAATGTAGAAAGAAGTGTAAGCGACGAATTCCGCAGGTGTAGCAATGTAGATTGCAAGACCGAACAGAAGATAGAGCAGCGGGAGCATAAAAAAGCTCAACCGTGCAATACCAAAGAACCAGAAGAGATTGCTCGACACATAGCTGATCCGCTGACCGATATTCAGGCCCCGCTTGAACAGCGGATTCTTGAGCAAGAATATCTGGATCATACCCTGGCACCAGCGGCTTCTTTGACGAATGAAGCTACCGAAGGTCTCCGGCTGTAGCCCTGCTACCATCGGCCGATCCACATAGACGGAATCCCACCCCTTGGAATGGAGGTCGAGAGCCGTTTCGCAGTCTTCCACGATCGTGCGGCCGGAGAAGCCACCAACCTGCTCCAACGCACTGCGCCGCAGCACAGCCGCTGACCCGCAGAAAAAGCTTGCCCCCCACCGGTCGAGGCCACGCTGAACGACGCCGTAAAACATCTCGTTTTCACTGGGCATCCGATCGAAGGTGTTCAGGCTGCGCTCCAGCGGATCCGGGTTAATAAAGAAATGCGGCGTCTGGACGAGGAACTGCTTTGGATTCTTGGCGAAATACCCCACCGTCTCTTGAAGGAAATCCTCTGTCGGTGCGTGGTCAGCGTCGAAGACCACGACCAGTTCGCCATGAATATGCTCCAATGCAGCATTCAGGTTGCCCGCCTTTGCGTTTTCATTGGCGGGACGCGTCAGATAAGTCACTTTCAGACCGCGGCAAAGCTCCTGCAGAAGTTGAGCTCGCTGCACTGCCTCCTGAGAAGCCAAACGCTTCTCATCCGTACCACCATCATCAAGTAGATAGATGTTGATCTTGTCCTGCGGGTAGTGCATCCGCTTGGCCGCAGAGAGTGTCGCGGCAAGGATATGTGCTGGCTCATCATAGGTGGGAACCAACACATCGACGGTGGGCAGTTCGGCCTGATCTTCCACCGATAGGGCGAGTCGGGGACGCCGCATCGGGTCGATCACCACAAACATACTGATGAAGAACATGCAGATGGCGTAAACCTCTGCTCCGTAAAGCAGAACGCCGGGAATGAATGAGAGTAGGTCTTGGATCGGCGGGATGGTGCCAGAGGTCCTCCAGACGATGTACCGCAGGACGATAAAGCTGGCGATGCCGATGAAGAGAACTCGGAAGAAGCCCTTCCTCGGAAAGCGCGCCAGCACGACCAGAGCGAAGAAGAGGGTAGCGCTGAGCACAATCTGTGCGTCCGCTGCCAAGGGTTGCGCCGCCAGGACGAACATCAATCCCAGGAGCAGCGTCCAGAGGATGAGGGCGAGCTTCATCCTCGCGCCCCTGCTACGTCTCGTAGGCTTGATGGGTATTCGTTGAGAGAAGAACTACAAGAAGACACTTTCACCGCCCAGGCGTGATAAAGATAGGCCGTTCTGGGGCCGACAGAGGGTTTAGAAACGCGGAGGCTCCAAAACCAAAAATAGCCTGAGCGAAGCCGCGTTGTTTGACGCGCATCAAAAAAGACCCATTAAGGGTGCTGGCCCGATTTCCTTGTCTCTCTGCGGCCTACATATGAAGCAGTGTGGGGTTTCTTGCCGACCGTAACAGACGAAAACGTTGGGCTCGGAACAGCCAGCACCAACGCCGACATTACATTGTATTTTATCTATAAGCAACGCGAAAAGATCACATAATGCCCCCTGAAAGACACAGAAACACGTGGGTAGCTGCGTTGGAGCAAGAGCGCTCCACATGCAAGTTGCAAGCCTTCGGCGTGCTGGCGGTTGTGGATCTGGCGGATGATCTTGTCGTAGCGGCCTCTAGCGCGCGTCACCCGATTGCGACACTTTATCCCGGCCAGAAGGTTCAGGACGTGTTCGGCCGCTCTGCGGAGCAGATGATCGCAGGCATCGGGCGACCGCTCGGCCCTTCCCCTGCTTGCATCGGGCGCTTCACCTCCAACGACGGTGTGGATCTGCTCTTGCTGGCGCAGCCAGTCCGGGAGGGGTCGCAGGTCATTCTGGAGGCTCTGCCGGTCGGCACGATGGAAACGCCAGAGACCGCACTTTCTGACTTGCGTTGGGTCGACGAGCAGCTGGGCGCAGCGACCGACGAGAGGGCGCTTCTGCAAGCTGTGGTCACCGAAACGAGACGGTTGACCAGCTTTGATCGTGTGGTGGTACACCGGCTGTTGCCAGACGGCAGCGACGTCGTTCTGGCTGAGGCCAGCAATGGCGCACTTCCGTCGCTGCAGGGTCACCAGCGGCCAGCAGGCTCCCTATCTTCCGCGCTAAGAGCCGAACTTCAACAGTGCGAGAGTCGTTTCGTTCCGGATGTAGAGTACGAGCCGCAACGGCTGATAACCCTTCCAAACAGGCCGGACAGCCCACCCGATCTTTCCAGATGCCTCTTACACGCCGTGCCCCAGGCCTGCCTGGACTTTCTGCACCAGGCAGGCGTGAGAGGGTCGCTATCGCTCCCGATCCTTGTTGGGGGAAAACTTTGGGGTCTGATCAACTGCCATCACGCGCGACCGCTAGGGGCAAGCTATGCGCTCGTGGAAAAGAGCAGACACCTGGCCTCGATGCTGGGGAAAGAACTCGGCGCCCGCCTTGAGCAGCAGGTGGAAGCGACGAAACATCGCGTAGAGGCAGCACGCGATGCGCTGCTGGAGAAGATAGCAAGGCCGGACTTCACCGAGAGAGAACTACTTCTTTCGGGCTCCGAGCTGCTGGAGTTCGTTCCGGCAGATGGCATCGCCATCATCTGTGAGCACAAGATCGCATGCCTCGGGCTGACACCAGAGCGTGCAGACGTGCGCCGGCTCGCCCACTGCCTGGGCCCCCTCTTGACGCCGCGCAACGGCCTTTTCGTCACTGATGAACTCGCCACCTACTTCCCCAGAGCGGCTTCCTTTTCAGAAAAGGCGCGCGGGCTCCTCGCTATCCGCGTCTCGCCGGCGCCTGCCACAACCATCCTATGGTTTCGCCGCTCAACCTCCTCAATTCCTCAGTTGAACGGCCTCGACCCCCGCGCTTGCTATCTCACCGATCTTGCAATCTCCCCAACGTCCGACCTGGATGGTCTGAGTGAGAGCGCCCCGCCTGCAGGCTCACAGGCGTGGGATCCCTATCTGGTACAGCAGGCTAACCTCTTCCAGGAACGCGCCAGCTTCGTTTTCCAGCAGCGCCACATCCAGGCGCTCAACAGGCAGCTGCGGGAGGCCAATCGCCAACTGGCTGAGTTGGCAGAAACCGACCCTTTGACAGGGCTGGCGAACAGGAGAATTTTCGACGCGCGCCTTGCTGAGGAATGGAACCGCGCTCAGAGAGACTGCCGTCCCCTGTCACTCATCCTGATCGATGTCGACTTCTTCAAACGCTACAACGACCATTACGGTCATCCGGCTGGAGACAGCTGCCTCATGGAGGTCGCCGGTGCGGTGAAAGCGTCTGCGCGACGTGCAGGCGATCTGGCCGCGCGTATTGGAGGAGAAGAGTTTGCGCTCCTTCTGCCTCGAACCACTGTGAAGAGTGCGGAGATGATCGCGGAGAGGCTTCGACGCAGTGTCCTGGAATTGGGCATCGAGCACGCCGATACACCCGGCGGGCGCGTGAGCATCAGCTTGGGCGTGGCCTCTACCAGCCCTCACTGCTCGACCGTGGTAACCCGCGGCCACCTTGTCAAAACCGCGGACGTGGCTCTCTACGCGGCGAAGAGCCAGGGGCGCAACCAGGTCCATGTACACGCGCTCTAACCTCCCGCCCCACGCTTTGGAGCTTACACTCCTCGCGGCTCTACTGCCTCGCTGTCGGGCATCGCGCGCAGCAGGATAACGGCATCCACTCCAGGGATCTCCTCGGCCAGTTGGTGCTCTATTTGACTGGCAAGGTGAGAGGCTTCCTTCATGGAGCGCGCCTGATCCAGGAAAAGCTCCAGTTCTACATGCATGATAGTGCCGGCGCGGCGCGTCCTGATGCGCCCAAGCTGCTCGAATTCATTGATGTTGCGCGCCAGGACCCTGTTGATGCCGTGCTGCACCGTCTCGGGCAGGCTGCGATCCAGAAGGTCGGGCAGGCACTCGCGCATCATGGCGATTGCGGTTCCGACCATGATCACGATCACAACCAGCGTGCCCAGCTGGTCGGCCAGGCGTGCGGCCTGCGGCCCGCTCAGCATCGCCACGGTCACCGCCACCACAACGATCGCCGAGGCTGCCGTCTTGACCCACCGTGCGTGATACTGCGCGCGAACGATCAGAGAACCGCCGTCTCGGCTCGCCCGGCGCAAGCTCCAGAGCTGAGCGCTGTTCAAGCAAAAGTTCAGGATGACGAGAACAATCGCAAGCCCGGCCAGATACACCGGCGGGGGAGGCTGTGGCGACAAGCCGGAGATGCGCCACAAGAGGATGCCAGCCGCCAGGATCAGGAGGGTGGCGATCAGGACCGTCACCGATTGTTCGAGCTTTCCTGCGCCATATTCATAGGCGCCCAAGCGTTGACGGTGGATGCGCCGCAGGGTGACCAGAGAGACGATACCGACAATCACGAGGAGGATGCCGCGGAGACACTCCGCGATAATGGTCCAAGATCCGGCCGCAATGCCGACGTAGGTATAGGGTATAAGTATGACGACATCGAGCGCCACTGCCACGGCGACCGCGATCTCACGCCTTCGCTCAACCTGATCTATCATTGCTTTCCTGAGTCCCGGCCTCCCGCCGTTGAGGAACATTACGGCTTGAGCGGGTGATGCGCCAGAGTTGATCGCGCTGCTTCAGGGCGCTTTTCGGTGAGGTGTCTCCCATTGAAACCAAAGACTAATACCTCATTTCCACCTTTATGGCGTCTGCTTCCCCTTCTTCCCCCTCCCCTCGCCCAGCGCAACGGAGTCACTGGGACACTTTGAAGGAGCTGCTCCCGGAGCTGTGGCCCCAAGACGAGAAAGGGCTGCGGTGGAGGGTTGTGGCCGCCCTTGTTTGCCTGCTGCTCGCCAAGGTCACTATCGTGCTGGTGCCGCTGCTTTATAAGACAGCCGTCGATTCACTGACGACCTATGTCGAGGCGGATGCTGCGATGCGCAGCGAGCTGCTGCTGCCAGTTTGGGTCATCGTCGCTTACGGGGCAGGGCGAATCCTCTCTCTCAGTTTCCAGGAGCTGCGCGACTTCTTTTTTGCTCGTGTCGGCCAGCGTGCGGTCCGGCGGGCCGGTCTGCGCACCTTCCAGCATCTCCATGCACTCTCCCTGCGCTTTCACCTGGAGCGGCAAACCGGCGGTCTTTCTCGTGTAATCGAGCGCGGAACCAAGGCCATCGACACGCTGCTCAGCTTTGCCCTTTTCTCGATCCTTCCGACCTTTCTTGAGTTAGGCCTCACCAGCGGCATTCTCTGGTGGCTCTATGGCTGGGAAGTAGCC
>JAJUFM010000207.1 GCA_029265995.1 Rhodospirillaceae bacterium
CTGCGGCGGCAAGGCAAAGCGCCCTTCGGTCCGGAAGTTGCTCAAGGTCTCGGCCACCGCGGCACCCTCCCCCTCAAGCAGCTCGTAAAGCAGCCGCTCAAAGTTGCTGGAGACCTGGATGTCCATGGAGGGCGAAAGCGTTGGCTGCACCGTCTCGATCGCCATCTCGCCGCGCTCGAAAAAGCGGGTCAGGATGTCGTTGCTGTTGGAAGCGACCACCAGCCGCTCGATCGGCAGCCCCATGGCCCGCGCCGCATGGGCGGCGAAGACATTGCCGAAGTTGCCAGTGGGCACGGCGAAGCTCACCTTGCGCTCCGGCGCGCCGAGGGACAGGGCGGCAGAGACGTAGTAGACGATCTGCGCCATCACCCTTGCCCAGTTGATGGAGTTGATCGCCGAAAGATGCAGCCGGTCGCGGAAGGCGTGATCGTTGAAGCAGGCCTTCACCAGGTCCTGACAATCGTCGAAGGTGCCGCGGACCGCGAGATTGTGGACATTGTCGGCCTCCACCGTGGTCATCTGGCGTCGCTGCACCTCCGACACGCGGTTTTCCGGATGCAGGATGAAGAGGTCGACACGGGCCCGCCCGGCAAAGGCTTCCACTGCGGCGGCGCCGGTATCGCCAGAGGTGGCGCCCAGGATGGTGATCCGCTCGTCGCGTGCCTCCAGCACCGCATCGAAAAGGCGGCCCAGAAACTGCATCGCCACATCCTTGAAGGCGAGCGTAGGACCGTGGAAAAGCTCGAGCAGCCAGTCATTGCTGTCCAGCTGCTTCAGGGGCACGACGGCAGGATGGTCGAAGGCGGCATAGGCCTCGGCGACCAGGCTGTCGAAACGCGACTCGATGACCGAGCCCGCCACGAAGGGCCGCATCACCTCCGCCGCCAACTCCGGATAGGGCCGGCCGAGCAGGCCGCGAAGCGCGCCGGCCTCCAGCCGTGGCCAGCTCTCGGGAAGATAAAGGCCGCCGTCGCGGGCCAGCCCGGCGAGGAGAACTTCATCGAAGCCTAGCGCGGGCGCCTGGCCCCGCGTGGAGATGTAGCGCATGTTTGCTCTTGTCTGTCTTCGGGCCGGATGCGCGCGAGCCACAGCCTCCACCCGCCGCACCAAGCCCCCAATCTAGACATCCCCCCGCAAGCGAACAAGGCACCGCTCTTCACCTCCATCGTCGTCCTGAGCGCAGCGAAGGATCTGGATCATCAGGAGCTCCACCCTGAGAGGTCCTTCACTGGTGGTTAGGACGACGCCGATGGGGCGAGAATCCTGGCGGCGGGGCGGCGCAGCCCCTATCCTGCCGCCCGCACAAGCGCCAGAGGAGCCGGTCATGGCAAGACTCCCCACCCTCACCCTCCCCTCCGGACAGCAGGTGCCGCGCCGGAACTGGACGCCGCCTTTCCACCCCCCGCCGGCCCCGAGCCGCTGGCGGTCCTCTAACCCCCTGTCGTCCTGAACGCCAGTGAAGGACCTCGAGGGGCAGAGCTCCTAGAGCAGATCGAGTCAAATCAGGTTCACGAAGTGATCCGATTTGGTGCGTGAATCTGCTCTATCTATTTGATGTAGACCGGATTCACGCGTTTGACTGAACCCCAAAGTGGTTCAGATTAAACGCGATCCGGTCTAGGAAGAACTTTCGTCAGGTGTCGCCGCAGCCGGGAAGTTGCTTA
>JAJUFM010000051.1 GCA_029265995.1 Rhodospirillaceae bacterium
CAGGATCGATGCGAACCCTTTCGATGGCGCCGGGGGCGGCGCGCTGGCCACTGGAGATCTGCGCGCCTTCAAAGGCCGGTCCTGTCGGTGAAGAGCAGGCGAGCAGGCGCTTGCGGTTGCCCAGGATGATCTCGGCATTGGTGCCGACATCGACGACCAGGCTGACTTCGTCGCGCAGATGCGGTTGCTCCGACAGAATGACGCCGGCCGCGTCGGCGCCTACATGCCCGGCGATGCAGGGCAGCACGTAGACCCGGGCATCGGGCGCCAGGCGCAGATCGAGCTGCTCCGCCCAGAGGGTGATTCCGGAGTTGAAGGTCAGCGCGAAGGGCGCGCCCCCCAGTTCCGTCGGATCGATCCCCAAGAGCAGGTGGTGCATGATGGGATTGGCGACGAAGGTGGCGTTCAGGATGTCGGTGGTCTGCAGGCCGGCTTCGGCACAGACCTCCTCCAGCAGGCGGTTGATGCCGTCGCGCACGGCCCCGGTCATCTCCTTGTCGCCGCCAGGGTTCATCATGACGTAGGACACCCGGCTCATCAGGTCTTCGCCGAAGCGGATCTGCGGGTTCATGATGCCATTGGAGGCGAGGACCTCGCCGGTGGAGAGGTCGCTGAGGTGGGCGGCGATCGTGGTGGAGCCGACGTCCACTGCCACCCCATAGGCGCGATCGCGAAAGCCGGGCCAGATGGTGGTGAGTAGCTGCCCGCGGTGCACCGCCACCGTGACTTTCCATTCACCTTCGCGCAGTGCCTGCTGCAGTCCCTGAAGCACGCGCAGATCGACGTTGAGGTCGCGGATATTGAGATCCTTGACGCCCCACTGCTTTTCCAGCGCCAGCAGCAGACGTTCCAGGTCGCCGGTGGGGTTGTGCATGTCCGGCTCTTCCACCTCCACGTAGTGAAGGCGAACGGCCGGATCGAGCTCGATATTGCGGACCTCCGCGCGCTTGCGCACCACCTGCTTGTGCACCTGGCTTTCCGCCGGCACGTCGACGAGGAGATCTCCGAGGAGCAGCGTCTGGCAGGAAAGGCGGCGGCCGGGCTTCATCCCCTTGCGCTCCGCGTAGCGCGCCTCGACGGCGTTCCATGTGCTGGCGTTGCCCAGCTGGCTGCTGATGCCGTGCTTGGCGAAGTCACCCGCGGCAACTTCGATCTGGCAGCGCCCGCAGAGGCCGCGACCGCCGCACACCGAGTCGATGTCCACGCCCAGTTGGCGCGCGCACTTCAGCAAGGGCGTGCCTACCGGAAACCGGCCGCGCTTGCCGGACGGCATGAAGACGACCAGCGCGTCTCGGGAAGCTTCGCTCACGGCCACCTCCGCTCTGATGCTCAGACGGCGACGCGGCGCCGTCGCCGCTCACCGCGCTCTCGCCCCCCGTTTGCAGCCTCCGGGCTGCTCGGTTCCCTGAACTTGCGGATCCACTGGCCACAGCCGACGTCCACCCCGTTCAGCACATTGGCGGCCATGATGCCCGCCATTTCCTCCGGACGCAGCGGGTTCATGATGGCCGACGTCATGCCCGCGCCGGCCGCCATCGCCAGGAAGGTAGCGTTGAGGCCGTGGCGGTTGGGCAGGCCGAAGGAGATGTTGGACGCGCCGCAGGTGGTGTTCACGCCAAGCTCCTCGCGCAGGCGGCGAAGCAGCGCAAAGACCTGCCGCCCCGCGGTGCCCATGGCGCCGATCGGCATCACCAGCGGGTCAACGACCACATCCTCCTTGGGAATGCCGTGATCCTGGGCCCGCTCAACGATCTTCTTGGCGACGGCGTAGCGGACATCCGGGTCTTCGGAAATTCCGGTCTCGTCGTTGGATATGGCGACCACGGCAGCGCCGTACTTCGCGACCAGCGGCAAGACTGCTTCCAGCCTTTCTTCCTCGCCGGTCACCGAGTTAACCAGAGCCTTGCCCTGGTAAACCGAAAGGCCGGATTCCAGCGCCGCCACCACGGAGGAGTCGATGGACAGGGGAACGTCGGTCAAGGACTGCACCAGCTTGACCGTCTCCGCGAGGATTTTCGGTTCGTCGGCAAGCGGGATGCCGGCGTTCACATCAAGCATGTGCGCGCCAGCTTCCACCTGTGCCAAGGCGTCGCGCTCTACCGTAGAGAAGTCCCCGGCGGCCATCTCTTCCGCCAGCTTCTTCCGGCCGGTCGGGTTGATGCGCTCACCAATGATGCAGAAGGGCTGGTCGAAGCCCATGATGACGGTCTTGCTGGCAGAAGAGATGACGGTGCGCGACATGGGCCTGGCACTCCGATAACAAGGCTGTTCCGGAGCGATCGCACGCTCCGACGTCAAGGTGAAGGAGCAGATTCGCCGGGAACCCTCATGCTCCTAGGCTCCTTATCGCGACCCGATTGCGCCGAAGCTGTCATGGCGGCGACGCTTCCTTGCGCGATTGCGATCGTATCGCCGCTGCCCGAGGTTTCTCAGGCCTCGATTGGGGGAGCGCTGCGGCGAGCGGCTCTGCCCGCGCGATCTCTTCCAGCAGCAGATTGGTGAAGTAAGAGCGCTCTGCGTCTTCACGCCGCGCCAGCCGTGCCGCGATGATGGGGAGGCGCCAGGCCGTTACAGCGGCGCTGGACATCCCCTCCTCCTCGAGGCGGCGCGCCTGGTAGAGGCGGGCATAGTGGCTGGCCAAGGGGCGGAGGAGGGATGACGCCACGCCGGGTGCGGTGCCGAAGCGCAGCAGAAAGGCGGTGCGCGCCACGTCGAGCTCCCGCGGCCCACGGCCGGCGCTGGCCCAATCGATCGCGAGGAGGCGGCCATCGGCGAGCAGGATGTTGGCTGGATGAAGATCACCGTGGCAAAGCCTGTCGCCGTCCGGAAGGGCACGAAGTCGCTTCAGGGAGGACTGAATCTCCTGCTTCGGCAAACGGCTGGAGCGGATCCGTCTGGCCAGCCGCCGGCGCAGGGGCGGAAAGCCCTTCCCTGGAGCCTCATTGATCTGCTTGTGCAGTGCCACAAACCCCTGGAACCAGCGATCTATCTCCCAAGGGTGCCGCATCAGCCGTTTCGCCAGACTGGTCGTCTTGGCGGGCAGGCGCTCGCCCACCAATCCCCAGCGCCCCTCACAGCAAACCAGGTCCTCGATCTGCCAGACCGGCAGGCCAACGGCCGCGACCCGCCGGACAAACAGCAGTTCGCGCTCCGCACGCTGCCGGGTTACCGAGCGCATCAGCAATTTGATGATGCGGCCGTCTTTCATGCGGAAGATCTCGGCGGTGCGGCCGCTGCCGATCCGCTCGGAGAGATGGGCCGGGTCGATGGTGTTGCTCCTAAGGTAGCGTGACGTCGATCTCTATCAGGGTGCTCTAGCGGGTCGGGCGATCAAATCGCCAAGGCAAGGCATGGCAGGTGGGGTTGCATCGCGAATGAAATAGCGCTCGACATGGTTCAATCTTGCAGATCCGACGCCCTGTTTTCGAGACGCTCAAGGGTGGCAGCGCGCCAGCGCCGCAACAGAAGCCAGCCGAGCAAGAGCGTCAGCAGCGTGAAGACCAGCAGCCAGGTGAGACTGCCGCTGAGCTCCGCCATGCGCTGGACACTGCCGCTGAAGACATAGCCGAGCGTGACGTAGAGGCCAATCCAGGTCGCGAGGCCGAAGAAGTCCCAAAGGGCAAAGCGCAGCCAGGGGTAACCACTGATCCCGGTGGCGAGATTGACCCAGGGACCAAGGGGCGCCAGGAGCCAGCGGCTGAAATAGATGCCCGGGCCGCTCCAGCGCCAGATCAGACGTTCCGCCCGTTCGAAGGTAGCGCGGGCGCGCGGCTGCTTCGCCAGGCGGGCGATGATGAGCCTGCCCCCAAGCCGGCCCAGCAGGTGCCCGGCCTGGTCTCCGATCACCGCGCCCGTCAGGCCCGCCAGCACGAATGGGAAAAGGGACATCTCTCCCTGGCCTGCGAAGGAACCGATAGCCATCAGAAGCAGGGAGGTGGGGAAGGGCATCCCCAGGCAGTTGGCCAGAAGGATGAAGAAGAGCGCTCCTGGTCCGTGTGTGGTGACAAGCTCGACCAGATCGTCCGTCACGCTTCCGGCTCCCCTTGAGCTTTCGCTGCCGGGGTGGTGCGGCTTTGGGCGATGGCGTGTTCGAGCCGCAGGCGTAGCGCTTCCAGAGGAAGGTTCCGCTCTGTGGCTATGTCTGCCAGGGACCGCCGGTCAGGTGGCTGCGGCGGAAGCGCCAGGGCCTCGTGGAGCAGTTCCGAGGGCACCTGGTAAGCGTGCGCCACGTAGGCAAGCGACATCCAGCCGGCGATCGGTTCATCCTGACCGGGCGACCAATGCTGAGCGCGCTCGTAGACGCGTCCGGCAAAGAAGCTGCTGGAGGCGGCGGCAATCAGAAAAAGCGCCAGAAGTACGCAGGTGGCTTTGCTAGGACTCGGATAGCCAGCCTTCATCCGGCGCTCTTCACCCTCCTTCTCGATAGCAGCGTGCGGGTTACTCCGCCCCGCGCGCCAACAGCTTTAACGAGCCAAGGCCTCCTTCCGGATAGCGGAGAGGGTTTTGGCGGGAGTGATCGCCTCGGGATCTACCTGTAGCTCGATGATTGCCGGCTTGCCGGACTCCCAGGCCCGTTCGAAGGCGGGGGCGAAGTCGTCGGTGCTGGTCACCGTTTCCCCATGGCCGCCGTAAGCCTTCGCCAGCGCCGCAAAATCCGGATTCTTCAGCTCGGTCGCGCTGATTCGCCCCGGATAATCGCGCTCCTGATGCATACGGATGGTGCCGTACATGCCGTTGTTGACGACGATGACGATGATTGGCAGCTCGTACTGGACGGCGGTCGCAAACTCCTGCCCATTCATGAGGAAGCAGCCGTCTCCCGCAAAGGCGACAACCGGCCGCTCCGGGAAAAGACGTTTGGCTGCTACCGCCGCGGGGGTGCCGTAGCCCATCGATCCCGAGGTCGGGGCCAGCTGGGTGGAGCAGTTGCGGTAGCGGTAGAAGCGATGCACCCAAGCGGTGTAGTTGCCCGCACCATTGCAGAGGATGCTTTCCGGAGGCAACCGCTCCCGCAACCAGGTCATGATCTCGCCCATCTGCACATCGCCTGGCACTGCCGGTGGCGTCGTCCAGGCCAGATAGTCTTCTCTGGCCCGCTGCCTTTGCTCGCGCCAGCGGGGCTCCTGGTCCGGCTTTACCTCGGCCAGCGCTCGCAGCGCCGGGCCGATACTGGCGTTGATGGCGAGGGTGGGCTGATAAACCCGCCCCAACTCTTCTGCGCCGGAATAGATATGGACCAGCTTCTGCTTTGGCCGCGGGATGTCGATCAGCGTGTAGCCGCTGGTGGTCATCTCCCCGAGCCGCGCGCCGATCACCAGTAGGAGGTCTGCTTCCTTGACCCGCTGCGCGAGCTTGGGGTTCACCCCGATGCCGACGTCACCGATATAGTTCGGATGGCTGTTGTCGAAGCAATCTTGGCGGCGGAAGACGGCGGCAACGGGAAGGTCCCATGCTTCGACGAAGCGCTGGAGTTTGGCTCGAACCTGCGGCTGGTTGCCAGCCCCGATCATTACCAGCGGCCGCTCGGCATCGCTCAACAAGGCGTGCAGCCGGTTGAGCTGCTCCGGGCCGGGATGGCTCTCCACGGCCTCATAGGGCTCTACAGGCTTTGGCTCGACCAGGTCGCGCAGCATGTCCTCGGGCAGCGCCAGTACCACGGGGCCTGGCCGGCCGCTGGTGGCGGTGTAGAAGGCACGCGTCACCATTTCGGGGATGCGTTCCGCCTGGTCGATCTGTGCCGCCCACTTCACAACGGGCCCATAGAGCTTGCGATAGTCGATCTCTTGGAAGGCCTCGCGCTCAAAATCCCCGCGCGCTACCTGGCCGATGAAGAGGATCATCGGGGTGGAGTCCTGCGCGGCAATATGAACGCCCGGGCTTGCGTTGGTCGCACCAGGGCCACGGGTGACGAAACAGATGCCCGGGCGTCCGGTCAGCTTGCCGTAGGCGTCGGCCATCATGGCGGCGCCGCCTTCCTGCCGACAGACGGTGACGTTTATCTTTTGCGAATCATGGAGGGCGTCGAGCACCGCCAGGTAACTCTCACCTGGAACACAGTAGAGGTGATCGACACCGTGGGTCTCAAGACAATCGACCAGCAGCTGGCCGCCGCTGCGCAGGTTCGGAGTGTGCATGGGTTCCTTCACCGAAGCGTCTGAGAATAGAGGCGCATGATGGAGCCCCGAACGACGCCGATCAAGGGAAGGCGCTTCGTCCAAGCAATTGTAGAGCCATGAAATCTGATGTTGCCGCCGGCTGCCCGGACCAGGCGGTCAAGCTACATGCGCTCTGGCAGCAGCGTGCCAGGGTCTTCGTTGGAGACCGGCTGCGCGGGCAAGAGAGGGGCGCTCTCGATCAGAGTGCCGCTGGTCTCGGAAGGTCCGGCAGCCAAACCGCGTCTGGCTTCGGGCGGTATGAACAATCCCGGACCACTTCTCAGGGACCCGCGAACTTGCGTCGCCACCCGCTGCGCGGAGTCGCTCGCTCCCTGACCGATCAGGGCAAAGGCGATCGGCCCATCTCGCCAATAGGCCAGCTTCCCACCGCCGCCCTGGCCGACCATGATCGGGCCAGGGTTGCCTCCGGCGGTCGGCAAGAGAAAGAGGCTCATGCGCTCGCCCTGGGCGTCCATATAAATCAGCTGCACGCCTTCAAGGCCCTGACTGCTGGTAGGGCGCATTGCCAGCAACCTCAAGCCGAGGCTGGAAAGGTCTGGCGGCGTGATGCGCAGGACCAACTCGCCTTCCGGTTCAGCCGCAAGCGCTTTCGGAACCAGCGAATTTCCGTCGGCGGCGACTTCTGCCGCCGTCTCTACTCGCGGCGACCAATCGCTATGCAGAGCGAGAGAGGCTTCGATCAGCGCGTCGGATGGCTGAGGAATGCTGCTTGTGGGCGTGTTCAGGGACCATCCGAAGAAACCTGCTGCAGCCATGGCGGCCGCCACCGCTCCAAACTTCAGGGGACTAGGCCAGCGGGATTTCCCAATCCTGCGGTGGGCTACTTCGACGAGGCGAGCCGGCGGGGCCTCGGCTGCGATATGGCCGTAGGCAGCGCGGATGGCCTGATTCTGAGCCCGGTAATCGGCAACGCGCTGCGCGGCCTCGAGGTCCTGACGCAAGTAGGTTTCGACCTCTTCGCGGCGCGCCGGATCCAGGAGATCGTCTGCATAAGCCAGCAGGTCGAGTTCTTCGATCAGCCTGCCATGGGTCACTTGATCCTCCTTACCGTGGGCGCACCAGCCTCCGCCATCCCGCCAGTGAGTTCGCGAAGTGCTTCGCGGCCGCGGGACAGGCGGGACTTGAGTGTGCCCACTTCTACTCCTAGCACCCGAGCGGCCTCGTCGTAAGGCAAACCTTCCAGCGCAACCAGGAGGATTGCATCGCGCTGGCCGTCCGGGAGCCTGTCGAGCGCCTCCAGCACAGAGGCGCATTCCACATGACGTAGTTGCCGCGCAGGCGTTGAGGGGTGCGGCACGACGACGTCATCGAAAGATTGCGGGGGCGGCGCGTAGCGGTTCTTCCGGCCGTTCAAATAGACCGTATAGACGATACGCAGGAGCCACCCCCTGAGACTGCTCTGCTGGCGCACCTGCCGCTGCTTCAACAGCGCGCGCTCCAAGGCGTCCTGCACCAGGTCATCGGCACGTGTAGCGTCCTTGACCAGTGATCGCGCGTAGCGGCGCAGCCTCGGGATCTCACGGGCGATCAACCAGCTAATGTCTTCGGACAATGACGTCTCCTCGTCCGCTGTCGCCCTCGACCCTGATGACAGGTGCAAGCGCGACTAGGTTCCCAACCCTCCCATAAAAGCTGGGCGGCGATCGATCAGGAGCAAGGGACTTCTCTCGGACGGGTGAGGCAGACATGGGACGAACCGGCCGCTATTGGCGGCAAGCAAAGAATATCCGGAACCTCTGGCGCATTTTACCTGTCGCTCAATGAACGGGCCTCTGAAAGGCGCTCGTCGTTGGCCCTTGAGGCTGAAGTTTGAATTACAAAGGAGAAAGGCATGAAGATGCCATTCCGCACTCTATTTGCTGGAACTGCTGCCGTGGCTCTGATGGCAGGCACTCTCGCCCTGGCGCCGCAGGTGCAGGCTCAAACGGAGATGCAGCCTCAGCAACAGGAGGCCCCTGCGGTTAACTATGACCAGCAGACGTTGGAAACCTATGCTGCCGCGATGACCGATGTCGTAGAGATTGGCGAGCGCAAGCAGCCGGAAATCTCGGAGGCCGCGAACGAAGAAGAGGCGGAAGAGATCTGGGTTGAAATGCAGGAAGAGATGGTTGGCGCCGTTGAGGCCCAGGGCATGACCGTCGAACAGTACAACGAGATCACGCAGCAAGCGCAGATGGATCCTGACCTCGCGGCCCAGATCAACGAGATCGTTCGCGCGGAATAGGTCGCGACAGCCACGAACTCGAGGCCATACTGCGCCTCGTAAGCTGGAAGAGAGCGCACCAGAATGGGTCCCTCCCGTTTTGGTGCGCTTCTCTATTCGGCCCACTTACCAGCAACGCAAAAAAGAGCGCCCCAAATCGAGGCAATCGATTCGGGGCGCTGATCTGTTTTTAGCTATCAAAGATTGGTCCGCCTGAACTTTCAGTGGCGAACCGTTGGCTTTCGCCTTCGCGGCAAACTAGCCTAAGACTAGCGACTTATTGGGGTGCTCCCATACCGCCGCTCGGGGCCGCCGGCTCCTGCGGCTGGTTGCCGGCATCTCCGGCCGGTTCACAGGCAGCGACGAAGAGCGACGCAAAAAAGGCGAGGGCAATCATCTTGATGGCTTTCATTTGCGCTCCTTTCCACGGATCCTTCGGTCCAGGTGATCCGCGCGCTTATCGGCGTTTGGACCTGTTTCGAGGACAGTCAAAAGGTGACGAAGGTTCCAAAGGACTTGGGCGCTCTACCAGAGTTAGGTCTCTTCTGCTCTCTGTAGGTTAGGCTGATTTGAGATGGATGGTATAACGGTGAATATTGATCGTCGTCGTGATCTGCTTCTTGTGGTCGATCCGCAAAATGATTTCTGTCCGGGTGGAGCCTTGGCAGTGCCGGAGGGCGACCAGATCTTTGGCCCGGTCAACAAGCTGTTGCCGCGCTTTGACAACATCGGCGTGACTCAGGACTGGCATCCGCCGGGACACAGCTCCTTTGCCAGCAGCTACCCAGGGAAGCGGGCCTATGACACGATCGAACTGACTTACGGAACTCAGGTTCTGTGGCCGGATCACTGTGTGCAAGGAACCAGGGGCGCTGATTTTCATCCGGCCGCGGAGCTGACACGGGCCCAGGTCATCATCCGCAAGGGGTTCCACAGGGAGCTCGATTCCTACTCTGCCTTCTTCGAAAACGATCGCAAGACAGCGACCGGCCTCGCCGGCTATCTGAAGGAAAGAGGTATAGAGAGGATCGTTCTCGCAGGCCTGGCCTATGACTTCTGCGTGCTCTGGTCCGCCCAGGATGCGCGACGCCTCGGCTTCGATGTGGTGGTCGTGACGGATGCCTGTCGCGCGATTGACCTTGAGGGCTCGGCGCAGGCTGCGACCGTGAGCTTGCGCGATATCGGCGCCACACTAACTGATAGTCATCACTTCGACTGATCGAAAGTAGCCGTAATGCCGATCCTTCGCTCCTTGCTGTTCACCGCGGTCAAGCGTGCCGCCATGGACCCTCGCGTGCGGGCAGAGGCGATCCGGGTCTATCGGGATCGGGTGCATCCCCATGCGCTTCAGGCGGCCCGACAAGGTCGTGGTGCGGCTGAACAGTTCCGCCATGAGTGGCGGGCCACTGCGGCCGAAATCGATCCGCGCCGCGATCCCAGCCGCTTCGCGGGGCGCCTCGTCAGGCGGCTGCGCCAGCAGGCGAAGAACGAGCCCGAAGTCTAAAACTGCTTCCCGAAAAACGAAGGATCGCTGGGCGCTTCGACGGCACCGCCGTTCTTGCGCCGGGCGATGCTCGCGGTTAGGGTCATCGGACCGTTGGGGTGCCCCGGAGGGGGCTGAGAAGCGCTTAGCGCTAACCCATGAAACCTGATCCGGGTCATGCCGGCGGAGGGAACGGTGCAGGACAAACCAGACTGCTCCTCCTCCGCCGCTAAAGACCTTGGGCCGGAGGAGGAAGATGACGCTTTCCAGCAATCCTGTGTCCGCCCTCACGCCATGCGATGGCTGAAGCTCTCTCCGATGTCACGATCGTCGGCGCGGGGGTAGCCGGCCTGTGCGTGGCGACAGAGCTGGCGGCGAGAGGCGTCTCCTTGCGCCTGCTCGATGTTGGAGGAGGGCCGGGCGCTCAGAGCTGCTCCTGGTGGGCCGGCGGCATGTTGGCGCCCTTCTGCGAGGCCGAAACCGCGGAGGAGCCGGTGCGGCGCCTCGGCAAGGAATCCGCCAACTGGTGGGAACGGCACGCGGGCTGCGTCAGCCGCGAGGGATCGCTGGTGGTGACCCTTGCGCGCGATCGGCGCGAGCTTGATCGCTTCGCCCGTCGCACCGAGGGCCACCGCCCTCTCGGGCAAGACGAAATCGGCCAACTGGAGCCGGATCTGGAAGGGCGAGTGACGGACGCGCTCTTCTTCGCGCAGGAAGCTCACCTCGATCCGCGCGCGGCCCTCGTGGCACTCCGCGACGGCTTGGCGCGACAAGGTATTCCCATCGAGCGGGAGTTCTTCGACGCGGCGAGTGGTCAGGCCCAGGGCTTTGTCATTGACTGTCGCGGCTTCGCTGCGCGGGACCAGCTTCGGGACCTGCGCGGCGTGAAGGGTGAGATGGTCATGCTCCGCTCCCCTGACCTCGTCCTGAGGCGTCCGATACGGCTGCTGCATCCGCGTCATCCCCTCTACATCGTGCCTCGCGGCGAGGGCGCCTTCATGCTGGGCGCCACCCAGATCGAGTCGGGGGAAAGAAACCGGGTTAGCGTCCGGTCTCTCATGGAGTTGCTGTCAGCCGCTTTCGCACTGCATCCCGCATTCGGGGAGGCCGAGGTGCTCGAGACGGCGGCGGATGTACGGCCGGCCTTTCCCGACAACTTGCCGCGTATCCGGCGACAGGGCGGCCGGATCTATGTCAATGGCCTGTTTCGGCACGGCTTTCTCCTGGCGCCGGCAGTGGCGCGCCAGCTCGCCGACTGGATCACGACCGGCGAGAAACCGGAGGTGATGGAGGAAAATGACGATGCGCATTGAGGTGAACGGGGTTGAGCGCGAGGTGCAGGATGCCCGCCTCGACGCGATCCTGAACGAGCTCGGGTTTGCCGAAGCCAAGGTTGCAACGGCCGTGAATGGCGACTTCGTGCCGCTGACCGCGCGCGCCGAGCGGCAGCTACAGCCAGGTGACCGCCTCGAGGTGGTCGCGCCGATGCAGGGCGGCTAAGCCATGCGCGACTTCTATGGCGTGACCCTAAACAGTCCGCTGATGCTGGGAACGGCCCAGTATCCCTCTCCGGCGGTGCTGGCCGAGGCTTTCCGAACTTCCGGCGCCGCGGTTGCAACAGTGTCCCTGCGACGGGAGACAGGGGGAGGGCAGGACTTCTGGGCACTGGTGCGCGAGCTTGGGGTGCGCATCCTGCCCAATACTGCGGGCTGCCACTCGGCACGAGAGGCCGTGACGACGGCGCAGATGGCACGGGAGCTGTTCCAGACCCCCTGGATCAAGCTCGAGGTCATCGGGCATTCGGACAGCCTGCAGCCTGATCCCTTCGAACTACTTAAGGCGGCTCGCATCCTCTGCGCGGAGGGCTTCGAGGTCTTTCCCTATACGACCGAGGATCTGGTGCTGGCTGAGCGGCTGGTGGAGGCGGGCTGTCGGGTGCTGATGCCCTGGGGCGCACCGATCGGCTCCGGCCTTGGGCTCAACAACCGCTATGGCCTGCGCAGCCTGCGCGCGCACTTTCCCGACATCCCTCTGGTTGTCGATGCGGGGCTCGGTCTTCCGAGCCATGCAGCGGACGCCATGGAACTGGGCTATGACGCGGTCCTGCTCAACACGGCAGTGGCCAAGGCCGGCGACCCAGCCGCTATGGCGCGAGCCTTCGCTCTCGCCGCCGAGGCGGGTCGCCTGGCGCACGAGGCTGATCCGATGGAAGCACGTGACATGGCCGCGCCCTCCACACCAGTGATCGGGAAGGCCTGGCTGAGCTGAAACAGCGGAGAAGCGCGTCCGCCTGATCAAAGGTGGCACGTGGCCGCGTCACTCCCTCGGTTGCTACAGGGCCGTACCCCTTCCGCATAGCTTGTGCTGTCGCGCCAATGGCCTGACCCTGATCCTGCCATCGTTGGGAGGAAGGGCCCATGCGCCGGTTGCTGATTTTGGTGGGGCTTTCCCTGGTCCTTCCAGGATTGCTCCCCGAGCCGGTGGAGGCGCGCCGGCTGCTTCAGGATGGCGCGATCGAAGCTCACGTCCCCGACGGTGACTGGTGCGCCGAGCGGGTCTACGTCGAGCTTCGAACCCCCGTGCAAGAAAGCTTTGCCGGTGATGCCTATCAGGTTCGGCGTGCCGTCGCGATCCTGGCCAGCCTGCTGCCGCTGGAATGCGCCCAGGCACGGGAATTGGAACTGGTCGGCACGGTCGGCGGCATGCCGGTTTGGCGCGCTGCCGCGGGCGTGTCCTTTGGCGAGCTGCGCGTGCTGTCCTCCCCCACTCAGGGTGACCTCGTGCCCCTGGACGAGCGACAGCGGACCATCGAAATCCAGCGCACCCTCAACAGCCTCGGCTTTGACGCCGGCTCGCCGGATGGGATGGCCGGGCCGCGCACCCGGGCCGCGATCCAAGCGTGGCGCGCGTCGCGCGGACTGGAGGGTACCGCCCGCGCTTCGGCCGACGTGCTGCTTGCCCTGCGCCGAGAGCATGGGGCGGCGTCGGCGGCGCCGGAGGCGGAACTGCAAGAGCTTGCGGGGAGGCCGCCGGCCGCGATCACGCGCATCGACAGTTCACCCGCAGGGCCTGCCTCGGGCACGGGAGCTGTAGCTATGGGAGCTTCGGCAAGGCCTGCTTCTGGTCCCCCTGCCGCAAGCGGCAAGCTCCACGATTTGGCTGCGGCGCAGGATCTGCTGCTTATCGACGGAAGACTGGCTCTCAATGGTGGGTATTTGGTTCCGCAGTCAATTCGTCGCAGCGATCCCGGACCACTGTTAGATCGCCTGGCTTTGCGCGCGGCACCTGAGCTTACAGGTGAAGATGAAACAGCTCTCGCTTACTTCAACCTCCTCCCGCTAGAGCAGCGTCGGAGCATGATCGAAGGCGCGGTGGCGACCTTGACGGAGCAGCAGCGCAACAACCTGGAGCGTCAGGAATGGCGCCTCCTGAGAGGAACCTTGCGCCAAATGGGCTGGAATGAATTCGAGCTCCAGAGGTTGCTGCAGATGTTTCGCAACGAAGGGCAACCTCGCTTGATTGCTGAGGCTCCCGATCTGCCACTGCCCGTCGTGGTCGTCTGCGGTGCGACTCTTGACCATTACGATTTCGAGCAACAGCGCTTTTCCTTGGAGCTTGGCTGTAGCGGCTCGTTTAAAGGCTCGAACCTCGTACAGGTGCAGCGACCGTTTTTTGATGTGCCGTCCCATCTTGAAATGGAACCAGAGGCCGCAGAGTCGCTCCGGCGCCGCCTTGCAAACGGTAATCGGGTTTATGCTGCGATTATAGCGTCAGGAACGAATGTAGCCCCGCGAACCGCCCCCTTGCATGGCTTCGAGCTTCGGCTCACTCCTGAAAGGCTGACGATCTACGAGGATGAAGACCTAAAGCACCCACTGCTGCAGCTTGAGATTGCGCCTAATCCGGCAATGGAGGTGGCGGCGGGGGACCTGAGTATCGATCCGCAGCGCCTGGTAGTGGGTGAAATTCGCGATGCTCAAAATCAGTTTGCAGAGGAGCAAGCTCTGCTGCGCAGGCATCTCAACCTGCTGGCGCTGGCGTCGGTTCCCAGCTTGCTGGAGGAGGACAGCTATGCGCTTGCCTACATGGAACAGCTCAGCAGCGAGCAGCAGCGGCGCCTCGCCGAACAGGTAGGGGTCAGCTTTGACGCCATCTTTGGAGAACGCGGTAAACTCGCCCGCAACGTGAACGGGAGGCTGGACGAGTTCGCGCGCCATCGCCTCCTGGGGGCCTTCCGGACAGATTTTGTCCCGCAGCTTCTTGAGATGGCGCCAACCTTGCCCTTGCGGGTCCTGATGTACTGCGATCTTGAACTCGGGGAGTACGACTTTAAGCGGTCTCTCTATCCCTTTGCCCAATCTCTTGATCATTTCTGTGGTCATGTTCCCGGTTTAAGGGGAGGCTGGTTCAAGGCACCTCTGGCGCTTGCTGGAGCTCCGGCCGGCATTGCGGTCGGTCTGGAGGAGGCGCCGGCCTTCCGTGAGCAGCACCTTGTAAGGAAATTCCAGCTGGGTGGCCGAACGCAGGTTGGTAAGCCTACGGCTCGCCTCGGCATCGAGCTGTCAATCACGGCGGTTTCCGAACAGCCCCAGAGCCGCCCGGATAAGCCGGGCTTCGATGTGGAAGTCAAGCCCGAGCGTGTCCTGCTTTTCTCCGCTGCAGATGAGGAACGCAGGGCACCGCTGCGCCGTCTCGAGTTCCAGCTGCACGATCCAAGTAAGGTATCCGCCGAGCCGCTGGACATTCCGGGATTGGCAGAGGATCCGACGGTTCTGCTCACCCTGCTGAAGGCGGGGCTCATGGAGCCGACGGAGGAGGTGTGGCGCGCCTGGATCGCCGCGCGCGTGCGACTGGAAGCTTCCTCCAATCGAGACGCCTGGCCGAAGTTCTTCGGCGGCGCCTTGCCCGCCAATTGGCAGAGGCATGATGGGGGTGAGCAGATCAGCGAGCACCTGCTCGCGCACTTTCGGGCGTGGAGTCGGAAGCGCGCTTCGGTCTTGCCGGGCCGGGTGGAGATGAGCTTCGGAGCGAGGAGGCTTGCCGACGACGAGCGCGCAGCTGGAAGCATGCCGCTCTTCTCGGCAACGACGTCATCGGGCGTCCGCCAGCTCGCAGAGCAGATTGGCGTGCCTCTCGACTACCTCGATGTTCAGCAACTGCGGAATCATCACCGCTTCCCCTTACCGGTGGAAGCGCTGGTGCTGGCTCTGCCGGACGGTGCAAGCTCCTACGCCGTCGAGTTCGATCCGGCAGGGCTTGCGAGAGATGCTCTTGTGTCAGCGCGGATCGAGCTGGATGTTTCTAATCCGCGCCTGGTTCAACTTGGGCGAAAACCCGCGCTCCTTATGGACGCCACACCCCGGTTCGCGCAGCTGCTCGATCAGGAGGGGCAGGAGGAATGGGCGCGAACCGAGTTTGGAGCCAAAGAAAGAAAGCCGCCGTCAACGGTCGCATTTCCGCCTGAGGGCTATTTGGCGGTGCTGCATGGGCGAATGAGCGGCAGCAACGCTGTCGAAACGCTCTATGCCGCACTCGATAGGCATGAGGACGCCTTCACGCGGCGCCAGCGGGCAGAGAAGCTGATTGCAGCGGCGGAGGATTTCGATCCGCCGGGCGAAGGGTTCTGGATTATCGGCGAAGTGAGGTACGACGAGTACGACTTCACCGGCGAGCGCTTTCCGGCCGCGAGCCTCCTTCTGGACGACTTCGCGCGCAGCCATCAGGCAAGTGTCACTCTGCAGGTGGCTGACCGCACACAATTCGACGTGTTGCTGCCGCCGGAGGAGGCTCGACAGTGGCAACAGAGCAGCGGCTCCCATCCTAGCTATGCGCTGCGAGCACGAGTGGAGGCGGAAAGGGCGGAAGCGGCGGGTAGGGGTAGCCTTGTTCTGCGCGTGCTGGAGTTCGAACTGCTGGCGGAAGGGGACACGCTGGTGGTCCAAGATCCAGAGCGAGTGCTCTATCACGGCGGCCCGGAAATCGCGGTGAAGTCTTCGATGGCGGAGTCCGCGATGGCGGCGCCTCCGTTGGCGGCGTCCCAGTCGGCGGACACGCCGTCAACTGGTGAGCCGGCTGGCTCGTCAAGATCCCTGCTCAGCATCCTGGGGGTGAGCCTGGGGGATGAGCGGGAGGCTGCCATTGACCTGCTGAGCGGAGAAGTGGCGGACCCACGTGTCTTTTACACGGACCGCAATGAACGCAGCCAGTTGGGAGGTATGACTCTCTGGTCTCCCTTCAACGAGGCGGTGATGATCCGCTCCGGCGATGGCCATGAGGCGGTAATGGTATACAGCGAGCCTCCAACGGCAGCCGAACGGGTGACCGCCCTATCCCGCTGGATTGAATTGGCTGCAAGCCGGCCGCCGCTCACCTCGGTGGAGCGGTTACTGATCGAACGCTATGGCGAAGCAGATTATCGCGTAGGGCGCGACAGCGTCTTGCTGCTGGGGTGGCATGACGCGGATGAAGTCGCCAGCATGGGCTGCGGTATCGCCCTCGACACGCTCTCCCTCAAGAGGTGGCCTTTTGATCGGCTGCCCTGGCTCGGATCCGGCGAGCAACTTCCCCCGCCACCGCCGACGATCAACACTGTCACCAGTGCCGACACCTTCGAGGGTGCTTTTCCTTTCGCAGTGCCGGGCTTGGTCGATCAAGATGTGAGCCTCCGCTGCCCTGAAATCCTCGTTACCATGATCGTCGCCGCGCCTGACGGGCGCGCTCTGCGCATCCTGACCGCACTCGGCAATCCGCTCGATCTAGCACAGACGGTCGAAGCCAACCGGACCAGCATGATGCAAGGGGCCGCAAACGAGAGCCTTCCAGAGATCGAGATCAAATTCTGAGGAGGATGGGTGATGATGAAGATGCTTGCGGCGGCGACGCTGCTTACCGCGGGGCTGGCCCTTGGCGGGTGCCCCAGCAGCACCAATCAGACCGTGGGCGCTGGGGCAGGAGGCCTTCTGGGCGGGCTGATCGGCTCCCAGATCGGCAGCGGCTCCACCCGCCTCATCGCTACCGGTATCGGCGCCGGGGTGGGTGTCCTCCTCGGGCAGCAGATCGGCGCCTACCTGGATGAGCGCGACAAACAGCTGGCCGAGGAAAGCACAGTAGACACCTATCGCTCCGGAACGCCCCGCTCCTGGGAAAATCCGGAGACGGGCACGAAGGGCACCGTTCGTCCGGTAAGTCAGGCGCAGGTGGCGGAGAGCGGTGACAGCTGCCAGGTCCAGGAGCAGACGATTCGCCTGGAGGACGGCCGCTCGGAGACCACCCGCTACAAGGTCTGCGAACGCGACGGCGAGTTCTATACCCAGGCGATCTGATCAGCGCCGGTCACTTCTTGAAGCCAGTCAAAGCAGCAGGTTGCTGGGAAAGGGCAAGACCCGCCCGCGGGCAAGGAGCTGCACCTGGAAGCCCTGGGGAAAGAGCCGCGAGATGGCTGGCGCCAGCACGTTCAACCCACCCGCGTAGGCGCCGAAGGCCGGGAGGATGAGGCGCCTTGGATCGCTGACAAAGCAGCGGCCGGTAAAGCGGCCCAGGCGATGGCGCACGCTCGCCTTGGGATGATAGTGGCCCGAAATCTCTCCGGCTGCCGCTTCAAGTTGCGCCTCGTGCCGCAGCACCAGCGGCCCCAGCGTCATTTCCTCGACGACGCGCCCCCCGGCCTCCGCCGGTGGCGCTGGATCGTGGTTGCCGGCGATCCAGGTCCAATCGTGGCTTTCCGTCAAGCGCCGCAGTCGTTCCAGTTCGCTCTTCGGAAGGCGCTCTGCCGCATCGCCATCGTGAAAGGAATCGCCGAGGCAGATCACTGCCCGGGCAGGGCGACGCCGCAGCAGGAACTCGAGGCGGGTCAGGGTGGCGGCGCTGTCATAGGGGGGCAGCAGACTGCCGCGTCGCGCATAGGCGGAGCCCTTCTCCAGGTGAAGATCGGCCAGCAGCAGAGTCTGCCGCTCCGGCCACCAGAGGGCACCCTCGGGTTCGGGAAGGAGGGTCACGCCATTAAGCCGAATGCTCGGTCGCGAGGCCTCGGCTACAGCCTTGCGCGAGTGTTCCTTGGCAAAAGCAGGTGCGACAGCCACGGGTGGGGTCAGTCCTTCATTTCCAGGACGACCTTGCCGGTGGCAGCGCGGCTTTCAAGCAGCCGCAGGGCCTCCGCGCCTCGCGCCAGCGGCAGGCGATGGGATATCCGCGGCCGCAGGCGCCCTTCATCGATCCAGCGTCCGAGCGCCTGAAACTGGGCCTGGACGCGCTCAGGCGCATGCTGTCGGTAGGATCCCCAGTAGAAGCCCAAGGCCGCCAGGTTCTTCACCAGCAGAATGTTCGCGGGGATCTGCTGCACCTCGCCCCCGGCAAACCCTATGACGACCAGGCGGCCACCCCAGGCCGTACAGCGCAGGGAGCTCTCAAAAACCTTGCCGCCAACGGGATCGAAGACGACGTCCACCCCGCGGCCAGCAGTGATCGCCTTTACCCGCTCGCGCAGATCTTCGTCCCGATAGTTGATGAGGTGGTCGGCGCCATGTTCGGCGGCCACTGCCAGCTTTTCGGCGCTGCCGGCGGTGGCGATGACCTCGGCCCCCAGCGCTTTGCCCACCTCAACCGCCGCCAGGCCGGTGCCGCCGGCCGCCCCATTCACCAAGAGCGTCTCGCCCGCTTGCAGGCGCCCCTGCCAGACCAGCCCGCCATGGGCAGTGCCATAGGTGATCAGAAAGCCTGCGGCGGTGGTGGCGTCGAAGTGGGGCGGGCGCGCGAAGACATCGCTCGCCTTGGCGATCGCCACTTCCGCAAAGCCTCCATACCCGGGAACGGCCATCACCGGCTGACCTACCTGAAAAGCGGTCACGCCTTCTCCAAGCTGCGCGATCGTGCCGGCAACTTCCAGGCCCGGCGCGAAGGGAAAGGCAGGCTTCTCCTGATACTTGCCCCGGATGATCAGGGTGTCGGCAAAGTTGACGCCCGCCGCCTCGACCGCAATGGCCACTTCTCCGGGGCCGGGGAGGGGCGCTTCGACTTCAGCCAGCTCCAGGCTTTCCGGATCGCCCCAGGCCCTGCAAAGCAGTGCGCGCATCCCCATGGTCTTCTCCTTGTGCCGCTGCCTCAGTCGAAGGACCACGCGGGCCCGAGCCGGATCTCGCCCACTTCAAGACCGTTGCGATTCTTCAATAGCGGATGCAGGTCATCCTTCAGTTGCTCGCGTGCCGCCTGGTCGAGGACATTCAGCCGCGCCAGCATATGGACGAGCAGAAACTCCGCTGCCCGTGTGGCGCCGTCGTCGACCTTGAGAGCCAGCCCCAGCCCCAGTTCCGGCAAGGCGGCACAGAAAACGCCTTCCGCCCCGGTCTTCACCAAGGCCCGGCCTTTGGTGGCTGCCAGCACGCGCGTACACAGGCGCCCACTGCCGGCGACCATGTGGGGGTGGTCGCGCATTGCCCGGGCGATGCGGCCACAGGCTGCCTGCCGCCGCTCCGGCTGATCGGAGGGATCCGCAAAGCGCGCCATGGCCAGCGCGAGGTTGCCCAGCGGAATGCCGATCTGAGGAATGCCGCAGCCGTCAATCCCACGCGGCGCGCCGCGAAGATCGAGGCCGCACATCATCTCGAGGATGCCCAGCACAGTCTGCTGAACCGGATGCTCCCACTGGATGTAGCCCTTGAGAGGAGCCCCCAGATGCCGTGCGAGGCTGAGGAAACCGGCGTGCTTGCCGGAGCAGTTGTTGTGCAGCGCGCCACCCTTCTTGCCGGATTGCAGCAGGGCTTCCAGGGTCGCTTGATGATCAGGCGTCTGGGCGCCGCACTCCAGATCCCGCTCGCTGCAGCCGATCCGCTCCAGCCATGCTTCAGCCGCGGACACTTGATCCGCTTCCCCATTGTGGCTTGCACAGGCCAGGGCAACCTCGGCATCACTGCAGTCGAAGGCGTCTGCCGCACCGCTTTCCACCAGGCCCAGAGCCTGCAGCGGCTTGATGGCAGAGCGGGGATAAATCAGTCGCTCGATGTCGCCGGCCGACAGCAACACCCGCCCTTCGGTATCGACCACCGCGATGGCAGCGCGGTGGCGGCTTTCCACCATGGCGCCGCGCGTCACCTCGACGAGGAGCGGGTTTACGTCCGGTCGCGTTGGTGGAACCCGCACGGGGTGGGAGTGCTGGTCGGAAGAGGTCATGGCTTGTCTTGGATGGCTGTTATGGCACCGTCAACTTGCCCAAGCAGGCGCTCCGGTGCAAGTTTGCCGGCATGCGAGGATACTTCGGAATAGGCGTCGAGGGCATCTCGAAAGCGATGAACCTCGGCAATCTTCAGCGCTCGGCTCACGCCTTCGGCGCCAGCTTCTTCTTTACGGTCGCTCCGAACATAAAGGAGCGGGAGGTGCGGCTGGCCGATACCTCCAAGGCGCAAGATCACCTGCCCATCTATCATTTCGGCTCGCCGGCCGAACTTACTCTGCCGCGCAGGTGTATGCTGGTGGGGATTGAACTGACCGGTGAGGCAATCGACCTGCCCAGCTTTCGGCATCCAACCGCGGCGGCCTATGTATTGGGTCCTGAACGAGGAAGTCTGTCGAGCGAGCTGCAGGCTCGCTGCGACGTGATCGTTAAGATTCCGACGCGCTTTTGCGTCAACGTCGGTGTAGCGGGTGCGATCGTCATGTATGATCGCGTGCTGTCACTCGGGCGTCATGCGCCGAGGCCGCAGTCAAGTCTACAGCGGCCGGAGCCCTTGGCGCCCCACGTTCATGGGAAGCAGATAATCCGCAGTAAGCAGAAGAAGCAAGGCGGACAAAGCTAAGAAGCTTGATGGGGGCGGAAACTTTGTGGCAGATCGCCCACCTCTTGGCGACTGGGCGAACCTTTTACCGCTTGCGCCGAAGACTTGACGACCCCATCCCTCATGAGGACCCATAGCGGCTCATGGTCCGAATTCAACCTCCAGACAGGGGACGAGGAATGACGCGACGTGCTCAGAAAGGATTGGCGGCTGCTGCAGCAACGGCCGTTCTGGTACTAGGGATGCAGGCCTTGCCGGCGGCCGCTCAGTCGGTGGAGCGCGTCGGCGATTACAATGCCTGGTCCACTTACACGACGACGGAAGACGGCAACAAGGTCTGTTTTATCGCCAGTTCGCCGACCAAGAGCGAAGGGCAATACACGCGCAGAGGCAATGCCTTCTCCATCGTCACGCTTCGACCGGCGGACGATCGCGATCCGGAGGTTAGCTTCATCGCGGGCTACACCTACCAGGCGGATAGCACGGTCGAGGTGGTGCTGGACGATCAGCATCGTTTCGCCCTCTTCACCCAGGATGATGCGGCGTGGCTGCCCAACGATGCCCAGTCTGACCG
>JAJUFM010000050.1 GCA_029265995.1 Rhodospirillaceae bacterium
TACCTTATGATCAAGCTACTGTTCACGCCGCCCAGCAGTGCCGCTTTCATATGGACTTGGTCGTGGTGGCGACGACGGCATCAAGCCAATGCCGCTGAATGCCATCGAAGAATGCGCCAGAAAATGCAACTGTAGTACTAGTGCCTTCGGTGAAAGCGGCTTTTCCAGAGCCGGTACACTGACGGCGAAAGGGCAAGGAAGGCCAGGCCGATCAAGGGCAGTAGTATCCTGCTGTTCAGAAGAAGCGATGCTTGCAGCTGCTCGCGCGCCTCCAGAAGACCTCCCAACCCTTCGCCTGCGGAAGCGTAGAGGAGGCTGGCGGGCAGAACTCCCAGAGCAGTTGCGGCTATATAGGGCCGAAGCGGAACGCCCAGCAGAGCGGGCGCAAGGTTCACGAGCCAAAAGGGGAAGAGCGGCACCAGTCGCAGTGCCAGCAGGTAGGAAAAGGCGTCTCGCCGAAAGCCCTCTTGCAGCTGCGCAAGGCGGGAGCCTGCTTTGGCTCGCAGCCTTTCCTGGGCAATGCTGCGGGCAGCAAGGTAAAGCAGCGTTGCCCCTGTTGTTGCCGCAGCTGCCGCCAGCAAGCCGCCCGCCAGCAGGCCAAAGAGATAGCCGCCGATCAGAGTAAGCAGGGCGGCGAGTGGCAGCGAGAAGGCGATGACCAGCGTATAGAAGAGCAGGTAGGCCAGGGCAGCTTGGACGGGGCGCGCTGCAACGAAGTCGGCCAGTGCTTCTTGCTGGATCTGAAGCTGCTCCAGAACGGCCGTAGCCCGCAGCCCGAAAAGCATCCATGCTGCGAGGCCGAGCGCCAACAGCAGTACGAGCCCCAGGCGGCCCGACCACCCTCTGGGCTCCTTTTGCGCGCCTTCTCTCTCTCTTCCGTTCCCTTGTTTCCTGTGATGTGCCATAGGGCCTCGTCGTTGACAGTCACTCGGCCCGCTTCTATACACGCCGGCAGTCTAGCCAGAGTGCGAGAGCCACGGTTCCGTCGGATCGTAGTCGCGCGCTCCCATTTTTATTTGCCGCCGAAGCCAACCGCCCGATGATAGCGGAAGAGAGGTTGGGTTGAGGCCAATTTTGGAGAACGGACGTGAAGCGCACCTTTCAACCCAGCACGCTCGTGCGCAAGCGCCGGCATGGTTTCCGCAGCCGCATGGCAACGGCCGCCGGCCGCAAGGTCATTGCTCAGCGTCGCTCGAAGGGCCGGAAGCGCCTGAGCGCCTGAGGCAGCGGTGTCGCGGCTGGGGCGATTAAAGCGCCGGCCCGAGTTTCTCAGGGTCGCAGCCCGGGGGCGGAAAGTCGCTACTCCCGGGCTTGTGCTGCAAGCTCTGGAACGCCGTGACAGCGAGATTGCGCCGGCCAGCGCGGCAGAGGAACCCAGCGCCCAGGTGCGCGTCGGTTTCACCGCCAGCCGCAAGGTCGGGAAGGCGGTCGAGCGGAATCGGGCGCGCCGCCGCTTACGTGCGGCTGTGAAGGAAATCTTCCCGATAATGGCAAGGCCCGGCAGGGACTACGTCGTGATTGCACGTCGGAGCACGCTGAAGAGAGCCTGGCCTGATCTGCTGGCGGATCTACGCTCGGCGCTCGAGCGGGTCGAAACATCCGGGCGGTCGGATACGGAGCGCAGGCGCCGGAGGCAGTCTGGGCGCGGTGGCCGAGAGGCTGCGGCGCGAGATGGAGCAAGGAAGCGGACGGAGGCATGATGCTGCACCGCTTGGTGTCGCTGATCGGACGGATGTTGGGGGCGGCCATGATCGGCTGCGTCCACGTCTATCGCCTTTTTTTCTCGCCTCTGCTCCCGCCGTCCTGCCGTCACATGCCCACCTGCTCGGGCTATGCCATCGAGGCCGTGCGCACGCATGGGCCAATTCTCGGATTCCTACTGACGACGTGGCGTCTGCTGCGTTGTCACCCGTGGGGCGGGATGGGGTATGACCCCGTTCCCGAGCCAGGCTTTGTCGCCAATTGGCTGCGGCGTCTAACGGGCCGCGCAGTGGCTTCACCTGGCGCTCACTCTCAGCATCATCACTTCTGACTGGTCACTGGAGCGGCTCTCCGCAATGGATCAAAAGAACCTCCTCGTGGCGATTGTGCTCTCGCTCGCGATCTTGCTCGGTTTTGAGTACTTCATCGGAGGACCACAGCGCGCGCAACTAGCCGAAGAGGCGCGCCAGCAGGAAGCCGCGCAGCAGATCGACACCGCGCCGAGCGTGGGAGACGCACCCTCTGTGCCTGGTGGATCGCCCGCTGAGCAGAATCCGCTTGATCAAGCGGTGCAAGGGCAGGGCGCCGGCCTGGACACAGAAGCGGCGCTGGCGCAGGCGCCGCGGGTTGAGATCGACACTCCGACCATTTCTGGCTCGCTTTCGCTCATCGGCGGTCGCGTGGACGATATCGTCCTGAAGAACTATCGAGAGACCATCGACGACGATAGCCCGCTGATCCGCCTGCTTCGTCCGGATCCCGGCATGCGGCCCTACTATGCGGACTTTGGGTGGACATCGAATACCCAGAATGTCGCTTTGCCCCAGGCGGACAGCGAGTGGCGGCTGGTAGAAGGCGAAGCCCTGCGGCCGGGCAGCAGCGTCACTATTGAATGGGACAACGGCGAGGGGTTGATTTTCCGGCGCCACTTCGAGGTGGATGAGCACTACCTCTTTACGGTGACGCAGGAGGTCCAGAACGACAGTGGCCAGGCGCTCAGCCTGGCGCCCTATGGACTGATCTCACGTAGCGGCACGCCGGAAACGAGCGGCTTCTTCATTCTCCACGAGGGCTTGATCGGCGTCCTCGACGGGAAGCTGGTCGAAACCAGCTACTCTTCCATTCGCGATGATCGCGTCGACAGCCACACCACGACGGGCGGCTGGCTCGGCATCACTGACAAGTACTGGATGGCTGCCCTGGTCCCGGACCAGGAGGAGACGGTTACCGCGCGCTTCGTGCATCATGCGGGGGGCGGGATCGACAAGTACCAGACCGACATGGTCTACGGCTTGTCGGAGGTCGCACCCGGCCAAACCTTTGCCCGCACCAGCCGGCTGTTCGCGGGCGCCAAGGAAGTCTCGGTGCTCGACAGCTATCGTGACGATCTCGGCATCATAAAGTTTGACCTCGCCGTCGACTTCGGGTGGTTCTACTTCCTGACCAAGCCGATCTTCTATGTGCTGCACTGGCTTGCGGCCATGATCGGGAATTTCGGCGTGGCGATCCTGATCCTCACGGTTCTGATCAAGCTCATTTTCTTCCCGCTGGCCAACAAGTCCTACCGCTCCATGGCCAAGCTGCGGAAGCTGCAGCCGGAGATGATGAAGCTGCGGGAGCGCTTCGGCGACGACCGCCAGCGCATGAACCAGGAGATGATGACGCTCTATCGCCGGGAAGGGGCAAATCCGGTAGCCGGCTGCTTGCCCATCGTCATCCAGATCCCGGTCTTCTTTGCGCTCTACAAGGTGCTCTTTGTCACCATCGAGATGCGCCACGCGCCCTTCTTCGGCTGGATTCAGGATCTTTCCGCACCGGATCCCACCTCCATCTTCAACCTCTTCGGCCTGTTGCCCTACAGCGTGCCGGACCTTGGGATGCTTGCGATTTTCTCGATCGGCGTTTGGCCGATCCTGATGGGCATCTCCATGTACGCTCAGCAGCTGCTTAATCCGCAGCCGCCGGACCCCATGCAGGCCCGCATCTTCATGATGCTGCCGGTGGTCTTCACCTTCGTGCTTGGCAGCTTCCCGGCCGGGCTGGTGATCTACTGGACGTGGAACAACATCCTCTCGGTTCTCCAGCAGTACGTCATCATGCGGCGCGCAGGTGTACCCATCGGACGCAATGCAACACCGGCCCCTGCGACCGCCACCAGCGGGGGCGGCAAGAGCTCCAGTGCACCCCCGCCGACAGAGCCTGCTGCTCCAGCGACATCTTCGGGCTCCGGATCGGGGAAGCGCAGGCGTCGGGCCAAGGGGAAGAACTGAGCGGCCGTGACTGACGAAGATCAGGGGGTAGAGGAAGAGCAGGCGCATCTGGAAGCAGGGCGCCTGCTCTTCGCGCAGGAAGCGCACTTCATCCTGGCGGCGGTGAAGGCCGACCAGGTGCCGGAAAGCGCGCTGCCTGAGGTTGCCTTTGCCGGACGCTCGAACGTAGGGAAGTCCAGCCTCGTCAACGCCCTTACAGGACGGCGAACACTGGCACGCTCCTCGGGTACCCCGGGACGCACGCAACAGCTCATCTTCTTCAACCTCGGACAGCGGCTCATGCTCGTGGATCTGCCTGGCTATGGCTATGCCAAGGCCCCGAAGCAGGACGTTGAACGTTGGACGCGCCTGACCCGCAGCTACCTCAAGGGGCGCCCGCAGCTCCGACGGGTTCTGCTGCTTGTCGACTCGCGGCACGGTCTGAAGGATGTGGATCGCCGCATCATGCGAGAGCTGGATGAAGCTGCAGTTTCCTATCAGGTGGTGCTGACCAAGTGCGACAAGATCAAGCAGCCTGCCCTGGATCGGGTGCAGGAAACTGTTGCGAAGGAGTTGGTGTCCCACGGGGCTGCCCATCCCGAGGTCTTGGCGACCAGCTCTGAAAAGGGAGAGGGAATCGAGCGGCTTCGAGCTAGTCTTGCGGCCTTGGCATCCCCGGAACCCCTGCCTTAACCTGCCCCGAGCGGAGGAGCCCATGAGCCCGAAGAAGGACATCGCCGAAACGAAGCACTGGCTGCGCACTGCGCGCACCCTCACCGAGGCTTTGCCCTTCATGCGTCGCTATGCGGGCAAGACGATCGTCGTGAAGTACGGCGGCCATGCCATGGTGGAGCCAAAGCTGGCGGAGCTCTTCGCCCGCGACATCGTGTTGATGAAGCAGGTTGGGATCAACCCGGTTGTGGTGCATGGCGGTGGCCCGCAGATTGGCGAAATGCTGAAGCGCCTGCAGGTGGAAAGCGAGTTCGTTGACGGTCTTCGCGTGACCGATCAGCAGACGGTCGAGGTGGTGGAGATGGTGCTGGCCGGCAGCATCAACAAATCCATCGTCTGTGACATCAATCGAGCAGGCGGCTCTGCGATCGGGATCAGCGGGAAGGATGCGACGCTCATCCAGGCGCGTCGGCTTCGCCGCCGCAAGCGGGACGCGAGTTCCAACATCGAACAACTCCTCGATTTGGGGTTTGTCGGCGAGCCGGAGTATGTGAACCCGCAGATTCTCAGTGCGCTGCAGCAGGCCGGCATGATCCCGGTCATCGCCCCGCTCGGCGTCGGAATCGAAGGAGAAACCTATAACATCAATGCCGACACGGTGGCGGGCGCCGTCGCAGCGGCGGTGGGGGCGGTGCGTCTCCTGCTGCTCACCGACGTCATGGGCGTTCTCGACAAGCAGGGGGAACTGCTTGAGAATCTGTCCCTCACCCAGGTGCGGACGCTGATGGACGACGGGACCATCTCCGGCGGCATGATTCCCAAGCTGGAAACCTGTATGAAGACGGTGGAAGAGGGCGTGGATGCGGCCGTGATCCTAGATGGCCGTGTGCCCCATTCGGTGCTGCTAGAGGTCTTTACCGACAAGGGCGTGGGCACGCTGATCCGCCGCGATTAGAGCAGTGGCGAGGTCACTGCAACTGCTTGATGTAGAACCCATTTACGCCAGAGAGGGGCAAATTCTGACCCGGGCGCCTGTGCGGTGGCGCCTTGTTCTCCTTCCACCTCACCCTAAATCTAGACATGTGCATGAAAAGGGTAGTTGGAAGGGAGCGCGTGGATGGCTGCTATCGCCTATCGAACTCTCTATTCTGAACTCCTCGATTGCCTTCACCACCAACTCGTTGGTTTCAGCAATCCTTCGCCTGGACGACACGTCGCCGGGGAGCCCAACGGTCCCCGATCTGGTCACGGCGAAGGGCAGGTAGTGCCGGCGACCGAGTTGGACGCTCGCCGGAAGCTCGTTTCGCGCCTCGTTGAGGAAGCAGGGCTGGCGCGTCCACCCGAGGCCGCTGGGCAGCTATTGAAGGCCATTGCGGATGAAGGCTTCTTCGAAAGCGGTGGGGTGCTGGCAGGACCTATGGCCTTCTATGCCTACCCTGCGATCCTGGGTGTTCCCGCGCCGGCTGCCGTTAGCCGGAAACTGGAAGAAGACTATGCGGCCAACCAGAAGCTTTTGCTTATAGCGGCTGAGAGTGTGCCGTCGCTTCGCCGGGCTTTGAAAAAGGTTGATGCGAGCTTTCTGCCCGTTCCGCCCCTGGTCGAGCAGGCACCGATGACGCGATACCTTGCGCAGTCCGGTCAACTGGTCGAGGTGTTGCCCCCGGACAAGCCCCTGGGGCGGGCAATTTTGGAGCTGCCGGGAGGCTTGTCCTTCCTGATCGAGGCGCCCGTGCCGGCTGTGCTTCTGCACGACGCTGGCGTGCCCCTTCTGGTACCTGCCCCTGCTCGCTATGCCGTGCACAAGCTGATCGCCAGTTCCCTTTCGCTGTCCAAGGGGCTGGTCGCGAGGAACGGCAGCGATGATATCGCCCAGGCGGAGTTCTTGCTCGGGACTCTACTTGAGGTGGGCGAAGGCGCGTCGTTGGCCAGGGCTTTCAAGGACGCCTGGAACCGGGGTGACGCCTGGCAGGATGCCTTGAGCAAGGGGCTCGCAAAGTTGCCTGCGGACTACTTCGCGCCTCTGCGAGCGGCCCTGGGGGCCGATGGCGTGATGCTGGAACAGGGTTACGCGTTGGCCTGAGTAGCTGGCTTCGCCTGAGAGAGGTCGTTCAGGTCTTTCTCAGGCGACGGCGCGCTTCCTGCAGGAGTACGTCGCGATCCGGCGCGAAGTCTTGGGCGATCCACCACTCTTCCAATTCTTGTAGAAGCTCGCCCAACGCTGGGCCGCGGCTTGCGCCCAGGGGAAGCAGATCACGACCCTTCAGAGGGAAGCGAGGGACGGACTCTTGCGCCAGCCGCTTCAGGTCTTCGCTTAGCTGTTCCGGTTTGGCAGCCGCCTCACTGGCCGCAAGGTAGAGCCAGTCCGCGATCCGGCTCTTGCCATGCCGGTAGGTCAGGATCCGCAGGTGCCGCGGATTGATCCCGGGGCGAGCCTCTTGCGGTCGGCGGGTGAAGGTGATGAGACGATCCCGGTCGGCATTGGAAAGTCTGAGACGCTCCGCTACCCGCGCAGCCCCGACGGCGTCGCAGGTCAGCAGGGCGCCCAGCCGTAGCAATGGATCGGCCTCTGGATGAAGGGTAAGAAGCCGCTGCAAGTGCGACGGCTCCCCGATTTCCGGGAGTACCTCGTCGAGGATGCGGTGGTTTTGCATCAGTCGAAGGGTTGGGACCGGATCCTCTGCGGCAAGAAGTCGAAGCAACTCCTCACGAATTCGCTCGCCGGAAAGCTGCGCCAGCTTGGGTGCCGCCTCGGCCGCCGCTTCGAGCGCCGCTGCATCAGGAGCGGCGCGACCATAATGCGCGAGGAAGCGAAAGAAGCGTAGCAGGCGCAGGTAGTCCTCTGCGATGCGCGCTCTCGGATTGCCCACAAAGCGGATGCGGCCCGCTCGGGCATCTTCCAGGCCGCCAAAATAGTCCCAGATCCAGCCGTCGGGACTGCAGGAGAGGGCATTCATGGTGAAGTCCCGGCGCGCTGCATCCTCTTGCCAGTTGCTGGTGAAGGCAACCCGTGCCCGGCGGCCGAAAGTTTCAACATCGGTGCGCAGCGTGGTCACTTCATAGGGACTGCCACCGCTGATGGCGGTTACCGTTCCGTGGGAGAGACCGGTGGGCACCACCTTGAGGCCGCCGCGCTCCAGCAGCGCCATGACCGTCTCCGGGGGATCCGGCGTGGCGATATCCACGTCCCGCACCGGGCGGTTTAGAAGGGCATCGCGCACGCAGCCGCCGACGAAGCGCACGGCTTGCCCCTCTGCCTCAAGCGCCGAGATCACTGCTCGGGTGGCCGGATCCTGCATCCAGGGCTGAAGGGGGATCTGTTCTCGGGGGCGATCGCTCATGCCTTCAGTCTAAGGCAGAAGGAGCTGAAGCGTCATTCCGGCGCGATCCTAAAGCCGAAGCGGCGCATGATCGCGTCGGACAGGATGGTGGGCAGCAAGTGAGAGGCGCGCATCGCCACTCCCAGATGCCAGGGGAAGACGACTCGTGCTTTGCCGCGCTCAACCCCGCGGCGGATGATCCGTGCGGCGCGTTCCGCTGAAAGCTCTCCGGGTCGTGCTCCCAGATAGCGCTGGCTCATGGGGCTTGTGACGAAGCCGGGACATACCACGGTGACGCGGATCCCTTCCGGGCGCAGGCTGCCGCGAAGCGCGGCGCCATAGCCCAGAAGGCCGCTTTTGCTCGCGCTATAGGCCGGCGCGTCTGGTAAAGCCCGAAGCCCGGAGAGGGAACTCATCAGCACGATGTGGCCGTGACGCCGACGGCGCATGGGCTGGAGAATTGCATCGACGCTGTTGACCGCGCCTTCGAGATTGATGCGTAGCTGACGGATGGCGGTCTCAAGATCTTCGAAAGCGCCGTCTGGCCGGCGCCCCCCGGAAACTCCAGCGTTCGCGATCAGGACTTCGACCGGGGTGACCGCATCGAAGTCCCGGACCCAGCTGGCAAGGGGCGCTGCCTCGGTTACGTCGAGGCTGGCTGTAAAAACCTTCGCGCCCCGTGACTCACAGGCATTCGCAGTGGCCGCCAAGCGCTCCTTGTTGCGGGCGATGAGGCCGAGGGTTCGGCCGGGTTCTGCGTAGGTGAGGGCCAGAGCAGCGCCGATACCGCTGCTCGCACCGGTCAGTACGACCGCTCCGGGAGGGCGAGAGGTCACTCTGCCGGTACCACCCCGACGTTTCTTACCATCTTCGCCGCCGCTGCCCCTTCCGCTGCAGGAAGCTGGAAGTGTCTGGGCGGCGTGGCCTCTACCCGCGCCACCGCCCCGGCGACAGCGGAACGCAACCCCTGTTCCGTAAAGAAGCTGCCGTTGACGAGGGCTTCTGCCTTCAGAAAACGGATGAACTGCGCCAGCAACTCGGGATCTGGCCGCGTCGGCCGTTCCCAGAAGTCGTTGAGCGAGCCCTGATGGGTGAGCCCCTCGATGTGGTAAATCGCGCGTCCGAGGACCGCGACCGGGCGTTGCTGCTCGAGCGCAACCATTCCCGAAGTAGAGTTCACCGTCACCAGCCCCTTGGCATCCTGCGACAGGCGGGAGAGGCTACCTCCCTCGATAAAGATGACTCGATCTTCCACCCCGGACGCGCGCGCAATGGTTTGGACCTGGCGACGCCGGTTCACCAGTCCATTGTCCAGCGGATGCGCCTTCACCACCAGTTGGTCGGTGACCGGCGCGTGGGCTGCGAAAGACGGAATGATGACGCGCAGCGCCTCTTCCATGCTGCGGAGATCGGAATGCACGCGGATCTGAAAATCGCTGTCCAGCTGCAGCGGGAACAGGAAAAAGCCCGGTTCACTGGTAGCGAGGCGGGCAAGGGCAACGCGGCTGCGCTCCTTTTCCAGGCGCATCAGAGCGAGGCGCTTCATCCAGCTGGCGTACTCCAGCATCACCGGCCAGGGGCGGTGGTGGCGATAGAAGGGATAGATCACGCGCCCGAGGGTGCAGGAGAGGTTGTAGAAGACGTCCCAAGTCACGCGGTTGCGCAGGCTGGGTCCAGCCTTCACCGGTGTGGGGCCCTCGGGCAGAGCTTCGCTCAACCGGCGGATTTCGGAGGCCGTGGTGGGCAGGGAGGAAAATCCGTTGACGCCGCCCCTTTCCATGGTGACCCAGTCGGGGCGCAGATAGCCTTCTTCGAAGACGTGAACGGCAATCCCGCGCGGGCGCGCCAGCTCCACCGCCGCACGGTGATAGGGGCGACAGTCGCCGAAGAGGACCAGGTCGGTGATGGGCTCCCGGTCAAACCGCTTTTCCAGGTAGCTCTGCCAGCGTGTGAAGCGGCCGCGGTAGGCGCTGGCTCGCCCGCGCCAGAACAGGCGGTCGCCCAGATTGAGATTGATCTTGTCGACGCGGTGCCCCCGCGCCTTCAGCGCGGCTCCCAGCCGAGAGAAGAAAGGGGACGCCGGCCCTTGCAAGAAGAGGATGTGTCGCTGAGTCCGCTCGCCTTCGGCGGCGACCTGCTGCTCGTGCGGCGCCTTCATGTAACTCGGCTGTAATAGTCTGTGGATCGAAGGGAATAGTACATCTTTGCTCAAGCCGTTCAACGCCGGCGCGGAAGAGGAGCAAGGCAATTGCAGGACATTGCTGTTATCTCCCTGTCACGCAGCGCCAGCGTAGCCCATCGCCGGCGAATCTGGTAGGTTTTTCAACAGCAGGTTATGGGAGTGCGGGATGGAACAAGTAGTGCTTGTAACGCTCGTCGCAGTCGGTGGTGGTGTGCTGCTTGGAGCGCTCCTGGCTTACCTCTTCATGCGGTCGGCTGCCAGCGGGCGGGAGGCGCAGCTGCGGCAAGAGTTGATAGGCCTGCAGGCCTTTCGGGAAGAAGCCCTCGCATTGCGCTCACAGGCTGCTCGCCTGGAGCAGGTGGAGGCCGACCGCAAGCGACTACAGGAGGAGCATGCGGCTGCACGGCTCGAAGGCGAGCGCCTTTCCATCACCCTGGAGAAGGAGCGGCAGGCGCACGAACAGAAGCTGCAGGAACTGACCGCCGTGCGGGCCCAGATCGAAAAGGACCTTCGGCTTCTTTCGGAAAAGCTACTGCACTCTACCTCCGAGAGCTTCCTCAAGCGCGCTCGCGAGGTCTTTGAGACCCAGCAGAAGGAGAGTCGCACCGGGCTGGAAGCGCTGGTCAAGCCGATGAGCGAGACCCTCAAGGCCTATCAGGAAAAGCTGGCGGAGAGCGAACAGGCCCGCAAGCGCGATGAAGGAAAGCTCGTCGAGCAGCTTCGCCAAGTCGCCGAATCCCACGGCAAGCTGCAAACCACCACGAGCAACCTTGTGAACGCCCTGCGCGCCGCGCCCAAAACGCGCGGGCGCTGGGGGGAGCAGCAGCTCCGCACGGTCATGGAGATGGCCGGCATGATGGAGCACGTGGATTTCGTCACGGAGCACCATGTCCGCACCGAAGACGGCAGCCTGCGCCCCGATGCGGTGCTCCGGCTGCCCGGTGGACGCCGCATTGTCGTTGATGCCAAGACTTCCATGTCCGCCTATCTGGAGGCGATTGAGGCGGTAGAGGAAGAGGAGCGGGAACGCCTGCTGCGGGAGCACGCCCGACAGCTGCGCACCCATGCGCGCCAGCTGGGGGACAAGCGCTACTGGGACGCGCTCGAGGAGACGCCCGACTTCGTCGTCATGTTCGTCCCTGGCGACAATCTCTATGCCGCGGCCATCGAGCGGGATCCCAACCTCTTCGAAGAGGCCTATAGCCGGCACGTGATCATCGCGACCCCCACCACCTTCCTCGCGCTGGCCAAAGCCATCGCCTACGGCTGGCGTCAGGAGCGGGCCTCCCAGGATGCCCAGAAGGTGATGAGCCTGGGCGACGAGCTCTACAAGCGCATGGTGCGTCTGGGCGGTCGGCTCGCCGCTCTTTCAAGGTCGCTCGACAGCACCGTCAAGCGGCACAACGAACTGGTGGGCACTCTGGAGGCCCAGGTCCTGCCGCAGGCCCGGCGCTTCCCGGAACTTGGGCTTGGGCAGGCGCATGGCGAGGTGGAAGAAGCTCAGCCCGTAGAAACCGATGTGCGCGCTGCTGTCCGCGGCCGCGACCTGATGCTCGCCCCTGACATGCCGGAAACCTTGCCCGAAAGCGAGCCCGTCCCCAGCTGACCGACCCCCGGGCCGTCACCCTGAACGCCGCGAAGGACCTCGTAGGCAAGAGCCCCAGCGGCTCCAGATCCTCGCTGTCGCTCGGGGCGACAAGGAAGCTCACGAGGGCGTAGGGTTAGCCGCCTCCAGTGTGGTTTCTACCTGGACTTTCGCGTGCAGTGTGCGGTGGACGGGGCAGCGGTCAGCTATTTCCAGCAGGCGCTGGCGCTGCTCCTCGGAGAGGGGGCCTTCGAGGGTGAGCCGCCGCTCGATGTGGTCGATCTTGCTCCGGGAGTCCTCGCAGTTCTCGCAGTCTTCCTCGTGCACCTTGGCATGGTGCAGCTCTACCTGGACCCGTTCCAGCGGCCACTTCTTGTGCTTGGCGTAGAGGCGCAGGGTCATGTTCGTGCAGGCGCCCAGGGCGCTCAGCAGGTAGGCATAGGGATCGGGCCCCGCATCATCGCCGCCGACCGCCGGCGGCTCGTCCGCCACCAGGCGGTGCCTTCCCGCCTGAATGTCCTGTTCCAACCAGCCGCGGCCGCTTTCTTCGACCAGAACATCCTTGGGTACCTGTGTCGGCGCCTCTAGGTTCGGAAGATAGCGCGCAGCCCAGGCGGCGGCGACCGAGGCGGCATAGCGGGCATCCGCCTCCCGGCTCAGCAGGTGATCGGCATCATCCAGGGAGACGAAGGACTTGGGGTGTTTGGCCGCGACGAAGATCCGGGTCGCATTATCAATGCTGACAACCTCATCCAGCGGCGCATGCATGACGAGAAGCGCCCGGCGCAATCCGCCGATGGCCTCCTCCAGGCGATGGCTTTCAAGTTCATCCACGAAGGCCTTGCTGATGGGAAAGAAGCGCCCGCCGATGGCGACCTCGGCGGATCCTCTGGCGTCGATTTCCTCGCGCGCATGCGTAAAATGGCGCGTGAGTTGCGCCGGCTCGGAGGGGGCACCGATGGTGACCACGGCCTTTACCTCCGGGATCTGGGCAGCCGCAGCCAATACCGCGGCGCCTCCCAGGCTGTGCCCGATCAGGAGGGTCGGGGCTGCCTGCTGTTCGCGCAGATAGTTTGCAGCAGCCACCAGGTCTTCGACGTTGGAGGCGAAGTTGCTGTTGGCGAATTCGCCCTCGCTGTGGCCGAGCCCCGTAAAGTCGAAGCGCAGCACGGCAATACCCTGCGCGGCCAAGGCCCGTGCCAGTTCCCGCGCGCCCTTGATGTCCTTGCCGCAGGTGAAACAGTGCGCGAGGAGCGCGTGGGCCCTGATCTCGCCGCTCGGCCTGTCGAGGCGTCCGGACAAAAGGCTCCCCTGGCTGCCAGGGAACTCGAAACGCGTCGCCCGTTGGTTCATCGACCACTCCCCCGAAAGCCTGGGCGTCGTGCTGAGCGCAGCAAAAGGACCCCGTAAAACAGAGCTTTAAGGGGCGAGGTCTCGCGCTCAGCCCGACCTGAGGGGGCGACGTCTCCGGGAGCCAATCCGGGCCGCCAGAGACGTCGCTTCAGCCCTTCGTCAACCGCGGTTCATGCGCTGCTCGATCAGATCGTCCACCACGCTGGGATCGGCGAGGGTAGAGGTATCGCCGAGGTTGCTGTAGTCGTTCTCCGCGATCTTGCGCAGGATCCGGCGCATGATCTTGCCGGAGCGGGTCTTGGGCAGGCCCGGCGCCCACTGGATGAGGTCCGGCGAGGCGATGGGTCCGATCTCCTTGCGCACCCAGGTTACCAGCTCCTTGCGCAGCTCTTCGCTGGGCTCCTCGCCGGCCACCAGGGTCACATAGGCGTAGATGCCCTGGCCCTTGATGTTGTGGGGGTAGCCGACGACCGCCGCTTCCGCCACCTTGTCGTGCGCGACCAGGGCAGACTCGATCTCCGCCGTCCCCATCCGGTGGCCGGAGACGTTCAGAACGTCGTCCACGCGCCCGGTGATCCAGTAGTAGCCATCCTCGTCCCGGCGGCAACCGTCACCGCTGAAGTAGTAGCCGGGGTAGGTGGTGAAATAGGTTTCCACGAAGCGCTCGTGGTCGCCGAACAGGGTACGAGCCTGGCTGGGCCAGGAATCGGTGATGCAGAGGTTGCCTTCGCAGGCGCCTTCCAGCGCCTTGCCATTCCCGTCGACGATCGCCGGCTTCACGCCGAAATAGGGAAGCGTTGCCGAGCCGGGCTTGAGGTCGATGGCGCCGGGAAGCGGGCTGATCAGGATGCCGCCGTTCTCGGTCTGCCACCAGGTATCCACGATTGGGCAGCGCTCATTCCCCACGACCCGGTGGTACCAGAGCCAGGCCTCCGGATTGATCGGCTCGCCGACGGTCCCGAGGATCCGCAGGGAGCTGCGGTCGGTTTTCTGCACTAGCTCCTCGCCTTCACGCATCAGGGCGCGAATGGCGGTCGGGGCGGTATAGAAGATGTTGACCTTGTGCTTGTCGCACACCTGCCAGAAGCGCGAAGCGTCCGGATAGTTTGGCACGCCCTCGAACATCAGGGTGGTCGCGCCGTTCGCAAGCGGGCCATAGACGATATAGCTGTGGCCGGTCACCCATCCCACGTCCGCGGTACACCAGTAGATCTCGCCTTCGTGGTAGTCGAAGACATGCTGGTGGGTCATGGAGGTATAGACCATATAGCCGCCGGTGGTGTGCAGAACCCCCTTGGGTTTACCGGTCGAACCCGAGGTATAGAGAATAAAGAGAGGATCTTCGGCGTTCATGGGTTCCGCCGGGCAGTCGGCAGAAGCCTTTTCGCATTCCTCATGGTACCAGAGGTCGCGGCCTTCGGCCCAGTCGATCTGGCCTCCGGTGCGACGTACGACCAGGACCTTTTCCACCTCCGGGCAGGAGGCTAGCGCCTTGTCCGTATTGGCCTTGAGCGGCACCTTGCGCCCGCCCCTCAAGCCTTCATCGGAGGTAATGACAAAGCGGCTCTTGCAGTCCTGGATGCGCCCGGCAAGCGAATCTGGGGAGAAGCCACCGAAGACAACCGAGTGAATGGCTCCGATGCGCGCGCAGGCCAGCATGGCGTAAGCGGCCTCGGGGATCATGGGCAGGTAGATGGTGACCCTGTCCCCCTTCTCGACGCCGTTAGCCTTCAGCACATTCGCGAGGCGGCTGACCTTTTCGTGCAGCTCACCGTAGGTGATGTGCTGCTGCTCGGAGGGATCGTCTCCCTCCCAGATGATCGCGACCTGGTCTTTCCTTTCCGGCAGGTGCCGGTCGATGCAGTTGTAGGCGGCATTGGTTACGCCGTCATAGAACCAGCGGATGTAGACGTCGCCCGGGCCAAAGGACGTGTCCTTCACCTTTGTATAGGGCGTGAACCAGTGGATGCGCTTGCCCTGTTCCGCCCAGAAGGCCTCCGGATCGGTCACCGACTGCTCGTAGAGCTTGCGGTAACTCTCCTTGTCGACCCAGGTCTTTTCAGCAATCTCCGGGCGTACAGGAAATAACGTGGACATGACGAAAGACGCTCCCTCTGCTGGTGTCCTGCGCGACCTTGACGCGCGCTATTCCTCGGCGGCGCCGCCGCAAGCGCCCCCTTTTGCTGAGAAGTAAAGCCCTTTTGCCTGAGACATACAACCCGCGGGGCATCAGCAACAGCCTGCCCGAAAGGGGGTGATAGTCCCCTTCGCTCGAAAGGCTTCACCGGACGGTTGGAGCAAGCCCCTCTTCCCAGCCTGTCTCAGTGATCAACCCCGAGAAATCCCTACGATGGGCGATCTCGTAGCGGGCGAAGAGTCCGAACTTGTCTCTGGTCGCCAGAAGAAGACTGGCGCGGGCTACCGCCATGGCTGTGCGTTTGATAGCAATCTTGCTGAGGTCAAAATCCATGACATGACCATCGGGCTCTATTGCGGAGCAGCCGATCAGAGCCAGGTCCAGGCGGGTCGCCTGCAGGGCGAGCACCGCATCTTCACCGACCACCGAGCCATCCGGCCCGGCAACACGCCCGGGCAAGATCCTGATGTCATGCTGACCCGGATCGATGCTGGCGGCCACATGCAGGCTGTTCGTGACGATGGACAGCCGTGGTTGACCATCCAGGGCTGTTGCAACGGCCTCCATCGTGGTGCCGACGTCGATATAAACGAAAGAGAGATGTGCCAGGCGTCCCACGACGTGACCGGCGATGGCGGCCTTTTCCGGCACATTGATCGCGCGCTTGGTGGAATGCTCCAGGCGGTTGAAGCCGATCCTGCCCTTGGCGCCTGCACCGCCGTGGAAACGCTCAATCAGCCCTCGTTCCTGGAGGGCGATCACGTCTCGGCGAACGGTCTGCATCGAAACCGAAAAGGCTTCCGCCAAGGCCTCCAGAGTAACAAAGCCCTTGGCTTCCACTTCGGCAAGTATGGCGGCTTGGCGCCGCGAGGCGGTGAGGGCTGTCACACAAAGACTCCGATGGACAGGAGGACAAGATGTAATTTATCTTCCATCAAACGGAAGAGGCAAGTTTATGAAAGCTACACTCGAGGTAGGACCTTCTGGACAAGTCTACCGCAACGGGCGGCAGGTCTTTGATTCCTGGAACTGGCGCTGGAAGGACGTAGAGGGCACGCCTGAGGAAGGGCGGCGCGCAGTCGATGCAGTGGGCGCCCTTCGGGCGCTGGGCAGCAGCGGGAAGGCCCGCAGGGTGCCCGTCGGCGTCATCGGCCCCAGAGAAGCCAATGAAGTACAGAACAGAATTGCAATCGATCTGGGGCGCGCCCTCGCCGAGCTTGGGCTCACCGTGATCTGTGGTGGCAAGAACGGGGTGATGGAGGCAGTGGCCCGCGGGGTTCAGGAGGGCGGCGGCCTCTGTGTCGGCCTCCTCCCGGAAGGGGATTGGCGGGAAGCCAATCCCTACATCACCCTTCCCATCGCTACGGGAATCGGCAAGGCGCGCAATGTCCTCATCGCGCAGTCGTGCGCGGCGCTTGTGGCAGTGGGCGGACAGTACGGTACTCTTTCCGAGATTGCATTCGGCCTGCATTTCGACAAGCCGGTCTTCGGCTTGGCCGACGCGCCTGATCTTCCGGACATCCGGAAGGCCGAGAGTGTGGAGGAGGTCTGTCGCCGCTTAGCCGACTATCTTTTGCAGCCGGCAGACGCGTCATAAAACTTACATACAGCCGCGGTATATGAGCGCTAGTTTACATGGTGGACCATGATTGAGCTTCGCAACGTCACTCGCCGCTTTGGGACGACTACTGTCCTCAAGGATATCTCCTTGGCCGCGGAAGAAGGTTCCTTTCTCGCCCTTCTGGGTCCATCCGGTTGCGGAAAATCGACGCTTTTGCGGATTATCGCTGGGTTGGACAGGCCTAATTCCGGCGAGGTGATCCTCGGCGGGCGTGATGTACGGAATCTCACCGCCGCCGAGCGTAACGTTGCGATGGTGTTCCAGTCTTACGCCCTCTACCCGCATTTGACGGTCGCGCAGAATATCGCGCTTCCCCTAGCGATGCGGGGCCGAAGCCGTTTCGAGCGCTCCCTGATCGGCCGATGGTTTCCAGCGTCGCGTGAGAAGCAGCAGGAGGAAATCCGCCGAGTGCGTGAAATTGCCGATCAACTCGGCATTCAGCCCCTGCTGGAGCGCAAGCCATCGCAGTTGTCGGGCGGGCAGAAGCAACGCGTGGCTGTGGCCCGCGCGCTGGTGCGCGAACCCTCCATCTTCCTGCTCGACGAGCCCCTATCCAACCTCGATGCGAAGTTGCGGGTTCAGATGCGGGCAGAGATCGTCGCGCTCAACCGGCGCATCGGGCGCACCTTCGTCTACGTAACGCACGATCAGGCGGAAGCGATGGCGATGGCAGACAAGGTTGCCGTCATGCTCGATGGCCGGATCGCGCAGTTTGCCTCCCCTCGGGAGCTCTACGAGACGCCGGTGAGCATGGATGTGGCCGCTTTCGTGGGCCTCTATCCCATCAATTTCACGAAAGCGGCGGATTGGACCGCGCTGCCCGGCGGGTTCCGGCTGCCACCCGGCTCTCTGCCGCAGGGCAAGCAGGTCATCATCGGCATCAGACCTGAGCACCTCTTTCCTGACCCGGAGGGGCCGGTGCGGGGGAAGCTGGTTCGCATGGAGTACCAGGGTGCGGAAGTCCTCCTCGACGTCCGCATTGATGGCGGCACCTTGGTGAAGGCGGTCGCGCCGGGCGACTGGCAAAGGGCAGAGGCGAGAGGTGACCTCAGGCTCTCTTACTTGCCCCGACATCTCCACGTCTTCGCTGCCGGAAGTGGAGAAAGGCTGGAGCTCGCACGAGATGGTCAGCATGAAGACGAGAGGGCTACCACATGCGGCTGATCGACCGGACCCGCGCCGAGGCATTGGCCAACCTATGGCTCGCTGGCCCCGCGACCGTCGCGATGCTCGTGCTGATTTTCATTCCGGTCTCGATCGTCGCCCTGCTGTCCTTCACCGACTATCAGTTCGGTGCGCGCAGCTTCAACTGGGTCGGCTTCGACAACTATCTGATTCTGATCAAGGACCCCCAGGCCCGCCGCGCCATTACGAACACCATCGTCTATGCGGCGATCGTCATTCCCTTGTCCATCCTCTTCGGTCTGCTGGTCGCGCTGGGCCTGCATAGCGTGATGCGCTATGCACCGCGGTTATCTGCCGTACTGCGAGCGGCCTACTTCCTGCCAGTGGCGGCAACCCTGGTGGCCATGGCCGTGGTCTGGCAGATGCTGCTGCACCCCAACCTGGGGCTGGTCAACCATCTGCTGGCCGCCGCCGATATTCGCGGGCCGGCCTGGCTGTCTGATAGGGGCTTGGTTCTCTACACCCTGGCGGTGATCGGGATCTGGCAGACGGTAGGCTATAACATGGTGCTGTTCCTCGCGGGGCTCGCAGCTATCCCAGAGCATCTCTACGATGCTGCCGAGATCGATGGCGCGAACCGAGGGTGGGAGCGCTTCTGGACGGTCACCTGGCCGATGCTGGGGCCCACGACCCTCTTCGTAGTGGTCGTGACGGCGACCGGGGCGTTCCGTGTTTTTGAAACGGTCGCGACCCTGACACGCGGCGGTCCCGCCTTCGCCTCCGATGTTCTGGTCTATGCGATCTATCGCGAGGGTTTCGTCTACTTCAAGGCGGGCTATTCGAGCGCGATCACGATGGTCTTCTTCGTTTTCGTTCTGCTCTTCACTCTTGCCAAGTTTCGCCTCATGGAATCGCGGGTGCATTACCGATGAACAGCCGAAATCTCATCGGCCGCGCCATCGTGCTGGCCTTGCTTTTCCTAGGGGCGATGCTGGTGCTTACCCCCTTCTTCTGGATGCTGTCGCTCTCCTTCAAGAGCCAGGCCGAGATATTCTCGCCGACGATCTCCCTCTTTCCCGATCAGTTGCAGTGGGACAACTATCGTGCTGCCTTCGAGCGCACCACCCTGCTGCGTTTCCTCGTAAATGGGCTGGTCGTCTGCGGCGGCATCCTCTTCTTTCAGATTCTCTTTGCCTTGCCCTGCGCTTACGCTCTTGCGCAACGCCGCTTTCGCGGCCGGAGCCTTATCTTCGGTCTGGTTCTGGCAGGGCTCCTGGTTCCCTTCCACGTGACCGCCATTCCGATCTTTCTCGGTCTCGCGGAACTGCGCCTGCTCAATACCTATGGCGCGTTGATCCTGCCGTTCGTTGCGTCGGTCTTCGGCATCTTTCTGTTCCGCCAGGCGATCTCCGCCATGCCGGTTGAGCTGTTCGAGGCGGCTCGCATTGACGGTCTTTCGGAAGGCGCGATCGCCTGGCGTATTGCGCTTCCGCTAGCGATGCCGGCCGCCACCGCCTTCGCCATCTTTTCCGTAGTCGCCCACTGGAATGATCTCTTCTGGCCGTTGATCGCCATCAGCGACCCGGCGCTGGCGCCACCTCCGCGCGGCATTCTCTACTTCCGCGATGAGGAATCGGGGACTGACGTGGGGCCGCTCATGGCTGCGGCGGTGGTCATCGTGGCGCCGATGGTCGTCGCCTTTCTGTTGGCTCAGCGTCGTTTTATCCAGGGCCTCGCGGTGGGCGGGCTCAAGGGATGACAGACACCGCGAACACAAGAGCGCGCGAAGCGCCACCTTCCGCCTGAGGCGGCCATTTTCACTACTTATAGGAGATAATCTTGAAAAAGCTGCTTCTCTCCGGTCTGGTCGGACTAGCCATGGTCTCTACGGCCCAGGCGGAACAGACCACCATCCGCGTCCATTATGGAATCCCTACAATCTGGTCTGATGCTCAGGCCAAGCTGGCCGAGGCATTCATGGCCGAAAATCCGGACGTGAACATTGTGCTGGACGGACCGGCTCCCGGTTATGAGGACGGTGTACAGCGCATTCTTCGCGAAAGCGTTGCGGGCAATGCCCCGGATGTCGCCTTTGTCGGCCTGAATCTCTGGCGGGTGCTCGAGGCGCGCGGCCTGGCCCAGCCCCTGGATGACTTCATCGGCGATGAGGCGGAGTTCGAAGCCAAGGGATATACGCCCGCTCTGCGCTCGCTGGGCCAGTTCAACGGCGCCCAATATGCCCTTGGTACCTCTGCCTCCACCCTCGTGGTCTATGTGAACCCGGATCTCGTTGAGCAGGCCGGGGGCTCCATGGAGGATTTTCCGACCGACTTTGACGGCATCATTGAGTTGGCCGCGAAGGTCGATGCGCTCTCGCCCACCATCGATGGCATCTGGACCCAGCGGCACGATTGGCGCTTTCAGTCGTTCCTTGGCGCCTATGGCGGCCGGCCGATGACGCCCGAAGAGAGCGACATCACCTTCGATGATGAAGCGGGCTTTGCTGCAGCCAGGCTCTATCAGCGCTTTGCTCAGGAAGCCGGTATGAAGAGCTATGATGAGGACAGCGCGCGCCAGGCCTTTCCGGCGGGAACGCTGGGCATCATGATCGAGAGCTCCTCGCTTCTTACGCGCTTCCTGGAAGGGGCGGCCGGGCGCTTCGATGTCGTGGTCAAGCCGCTGCCGATCATGGCGGATCCAGAGGATGTCTATTTCCCGACCGGTGGGTCGGCGCTGGTCATGCTGACCGACGATGAGGAAAAGCAGGAGGCTGCTTGGCGTTACATGCTCTTCGCCACCGGGCCGGAGGGCGCCAAGATCATCGTTGAGAATACTGGATTTGCGCCGACCAACGCGCTGGTGGTGGAGGATGAAGCCTACCTGGCAGACTTCTACGAAGCCAACCCGATGCACCGCCCAGCCCACGAACAGGTCGCCCGCTTCGCCGGGCCCTGGTACGCTTTCCCGGGCGCGGAGGGTGTTGCCGTTACCGACCTGATCGCAGCCGCGCTGGTCGAGGTCAGTGACGGGGGCGCGGATCCTGAAGCGACCATCCGCGAACTCGCCGACACCATGCGTGCGCGGCTGGATATGCCGAAGTAACGTCCTTCTACTGTACCTAAGCCTTGACGGTCGCCCCGCCCTGCATTGCCTGCGTCAAGCAGTTGCGGAGCGGGGCGCGCGAGGCTAAGGTGCGCCCGCCGCAGGATGGGGCGTAGCCAAGTGGTAAGGCAGCGGGTTTTGGTCCCGCGATCCCAGGTTCGAATCCTGGCGCCCCAGCCA
>JAJUFM010000168.1 GCA_029265995.1 Rhodospirillaceae bacterium
CGCGGCAGGAGATTAAATGAGTAGAGATCATAAAGGCGATCGAGCACCGGCAGCACCACTTGGCTGAACTCGAGGCAGAGAAAGCGACCGCCCGGCTTCAGCACCCGCCTGGCCTCAGCCAAGGCTTCGTCGATCCGCGTCACATTGCGCAAGCCGAACGCGATCGTGTAAGCATCGAAGCTGCGATCGGGGAAAGGGAGCTGCTGAGCATCTCCACACACCCACTGCAAGCCCTCGAGCCGTCCGCTGTCGAGCGCACGATCCCGTCCCACTTGCAGCATATTCTCTGTCAGGTCACAGATAACGACCACCCCATCTTTTCCCATGCGGTCGCCGATCCGGAAGGCGATGTCGCCAGTGCCCCCTGCCACGTCGATCACCTGCCAACCAGGACGTGGCCTCAGCCAGGAAACCATTTCGTCCTTCCACAGTCGGTGAATGCCCGCCGACATGAGGTCGTTCATCAGGTCGTAACGGCTGGCTACGTTGCGGAAGATTCCGCGCACCCGGGGGGCTTTCTCGGCTTCCGCGATCTCGCGAAAACCAAAATGGGTGGTTGGGTGCTGTGCTGAGTCGGGCTTGTTGCTGGGCATGGGCGGGAAGATAGCTTCACGAAGGCGCTTCGGCTACTGTGCGACGCAATCGAGTACGCACTTCTGAACATGCCCTTGCTCCATGCCTGAATTGCCCGAAGTGGAAACCGTGCGTCGCGGTCTGCAGCCCGTGCTTGAAGGGCGCCGTCTCGTTCAGGTGCGGCAGCTACGCCCGGATCTCCGCTTTCCCTTGCCCCTGGATCTGGTCGCGCGCCTTCAGGACCGCCGGATAGACCGGATAGAGCGCCGGGCAAAGTATCTCCTGATGCACCTGGACAGCGACGACGTGCTATTGGTGCACCTGGGCATGTCGGGGCGAATACTGTTGATTGAGGATCCTGACCGTACGCCGCTCTTGACCCATGACCATGTGGTCTTGCGGACGGACGAGGGAGTCGAGGTGCGCTTCAATGACACTCGCCGCTTCGGCTTCATGGACATCTTTCCAGCCGATGAGCTGACAACCCACCGGCACCTGGCCGGCTTGGGCCCGGAGCCACTTGGGAATACCTTCAATGGGCCCAGTCTTGCGGCGGCCCTTAAGGGCCGGAACACCTCGGTCAAGGCGGCGCTGCTGGACCAGAAGGTGGTCGCCGGTCTTGGCAATATCTACGTCTGCGAAGCGCTTTATCAGGCGCGCCTGTCGCCTCGGCGGCTCGCAAGAACGGTTCAGGGCCAGCGAGCCGAGCGTCTGGTAGCGGCGATTCGCGACGTGCTGCACCGCGCGATCGCCGCCGGCGGCAGCAGCCTGCGCGACTACGTGCAAACATCCGGCGAGTTAGGGTATTTTCAGCATTCATGGGCGGTCTATGGTCGCGAAGGAGAAGCGTGCCCCGACTGTATCTGCGCGGGGCCTCCGGCGAATGGGATCCGTCGTCTGGTCCAATCGGGCCGCTCCACCTTCTATTGTGCTCGGCTGCAGCGCTGACCCTGAGCCCGCCTGCAGATCTTGATGCGGCAAATCTGACAAGGAGTCGTCATGACCTACGAGAATATCCAGGTTGAAACCCGCGACGGGGTGGGGATTGTCACGTTGCATCGTCCTAAAGCGCTCAATGCCCTCTGCACGCCGCTCGTGGAGGAGGTGGGGCAGGCCCTCCGCGCATTTGACGCCGATCCCGCCATCGGATGCATCGTATTGACGGGCTCCGAAAAGGCATTTGCCGCGGGCGCAGACATCAAGGAAATGAAGGACAAGAGCTACCAGGACGTGGTGGCAGAGGACTTCATCACTGGAACCTGGGAGGTGATTACCACCATCCGCAAGCCGGTCATCGCCGCGGTTGCCGGCTATGCGCTGGGCGGTGGTTGCGAGTTCGCGATGATGTGCGACTTCATCATCGCGGCGGACACGGCCAAGTTCGGCCAACCGGAAATCAAGCTGGGGACAATCCCGGGCGCCGGGGGAACCCAGCGTCTCACCCGCTTCGTCGGCAAGTCGCTCGCCATGTACCTTTGCCTCACCGGCGACATGATCGATGCTGAAACTGCCTTGCGCGCGGGGCTGGTGGCCAAGGTGGTGCCGGCAGAAAGCTTGATGGATGAAACCATGAAGGCAGCTACCACCATCGCCGGTCTTTCACAGCCGGTAGTGCGGGCGTGCAAGGAGGCGGTGAACCGCGCGTACGAAACGACCCTGAGCGAAGGCGTACGCTTTGAACGGCGTCTTTTCCATTCCACCTTCGCGCTTGAAGATCGCAGCGAAGGCATGAGCGCGTTTTCCGACAAGCGCAAGCCGGAGTGGAAGCACCGATAGCCTGGCTTGTAGCTAAGCTTGCTCGAAGGGGAAACAGATCAAGTCTTTGTGCCTGAGGTGCGCGACCGACTTTCTTGCTAGCCCTCGTCTTGCTGTCCTTGACGAAGGCAGGGCGGAGCAGTATATCGCCGACCGGAACACAGGTTATTCAACGGGATCTATTAATGGCCAACCACAAGTCCGCCGAAAAGCGGATCCGTCGCAATGCCGAGCGGGCCGCTATCAATGGTGCACGCCGCGGTCGTATCCGCACTTTCGTGAAGAAGGTCGAGCTGGCGATCGCCAGTGGCGACCAGGATGCGGCAAAGTCGGCGCTCCAGGCGGCGCAGCCTGAGATCCATCGTGGCGTGACCAAGGGTGTCCTGCACCGCAATACCGCTGCGCGCAAGCTATCGCGGCTCAGCGGTCGCATCCGGGCGATGGCCTGAGGCTGCTGCGGCAGTTTTAGACCCAGGCGACCTGGCCGTGCCGATTAGGGCTGACTGAGCCGGGTTTCCTTCCAAAATCGAACCTATTGCTGATGGGGTACCGGAGACGGTGCCCCATTTGCGTCTCATGGCCTTTATCAACAACTTTAAGTAGTTTATATCTTTGTCCATTCTGGCAGCTGTGCACGAAAATTTTTGCAACTGTGTTACAGCTAGGAATCCTCAATGAATCTACGAGTCTAGCTCCGAATGGCTGAGGCAAGGGCTTAACTTCAGGCGCGCGTTCTCCATTCGGTCTTGTTGCTTCGGCTGAGCCCTCTGGTTACATTACCCACGTCGCGGCAGTTGATGGGAAATAAAGATACCGCGGCTGATGGAGCCATAATACTTCCTCAAGGAGTACGTGCGCCTCCGTAAGTAACGACTGGCGAATATGGGCCGCTTATTCGCCCTGGTCGACAGTTAGTGTGGGGCCTTCTGGTATATTATTCTGAGTGCTGAAGGGATGAAGGCGGTTCGTCTTCATGGGGGGTGATCTGTTGCTGAATGCCGGGTGGATAAAAAAGAGTCGGGGAACGGAATGAGCGCGGGACTGCAAGCAAGGGAAAGCGCCGTGAGCGTGCAACTTGGCGGTGGCGAAGGCGAGCAGCTGTCCGATTCGTGGATTCGCATCCGGGGGAGGCTGCGCGCTGAGGTGGGGGACGCTGCCTTCCGGAGCTGGTTGAAGCCCATGGAGCTCGTCGGCATGCGGAATGAGACGCTGCGAATGTCCGTGCCCTCGCGCTTTATGCGCGACTGGATCAACAGCAACTATGCCGACCGGCTGCGCGTGCTCTGGAGCGAAGAGCGCAGCGAAATCCAGGGCCTTGAAGTCGTCGTGCAACCACCCGCGCGCCCTTCCAGTCGCCAGGTCGAGCTGTCCCCACAGGAACCCCGAGGCGAGGAAGGGGGGAGCACGATTGCTGACTTCTCCAAGACTGCGCCCAGCATCGTGGGCAGGGATGAGCATGCCCCCAGCTTCGAAGATGAGGAAGCCGAGCGCTGCCGCGCCATCTCGGCGGCCTTGGATCCCCGCTTCACCTTCGAAAACTTTGTCGTCGGCAAGCCTAACGAATTCGCCTATGCCGCGGCACGACGGGTGGGTGAGGCGGACAACGCACCCTTCAACCCCCTGTTCCTCTATAGCGGCGTTGGCCTGGGCAAAACCCACTTGATGCACGCGATCGCTTGGCAGCTGCGCCGCAGTCAGCCGCAGAAACGGGTGATCTATCTCTCGGCCGAAAAGTTCATGTACCAGTTCGTCCGCGCCCTGCGGACCAAGGACACCATGGCTTTCAAGGAGCAGTTTCGCTCCGTCGACGTGCTGATGATCGATGATGTGCAGTTCATCTCAGGCCGCGAAGCGACCCAGGAAGAGCTCTTTCACACCTTCAATTCGCTGGTGGACGATAACCGCCAGATCGTCATCTCCGCAGATAAGAGCCCGTCGGATCTGGAGGGTGTGGAAGAGCGGATGAGATCGCGCCTCGGCTGGGGCTTGGTCGCTGACATCCACCCGACGACCTATGAGCTGCGCCTTGGTATTTTGCAGGCGAAGCTTGAACAGCTGAACGCGCCGATCCC
>JAJUFM010000025.1 GCA_029265995.1 Rhodospirillaceae bacterium
GTCGCCGGACGCGCAGGCGGGTGAAGCCGACGCCAGCTTCGAGGATGCCGAGGCACGTCCTGTCCACTGGCGCAGTAATGCGACGCTCGTCTTCGATAAGGTCAAGCGGGTGCAGGCCTTCCGCATCGACCCCAAACAGCGGGACCAGTTTCTCAACCTTTTGACCATCGCCAGCGAGCCGAAGCGAATTACCCTGATTTTTTCGGATGATGCTCGCTTGCGCATCGAGGTGTCGGAAATCCGCTGCCATCTCTCCGATGTGGGGGAACCCTGGCCGAGTTGGTCCGTCCCGAGCCACGAGGAAGCGGCCTCCGACTGAAGAGGCGCCCCGTTCTGGTCACTCCTGCCTGAAGAAGTTGAGCAAGGCGGCGGATGTAGCTTCCGGCGCTTCTTCCGCCAGGAAATGGCCGCAGTCCAGCATCCGTCCTTCGACTTTCACCGCCCAGCGGCGCCAGATGGCGAGGGGGTCTTCTCCACCTAGTCCTTTGTAGTCTCGCGCCCAGAGGGTCAGCAGTGGGCACCCGATTATACGTCCGGCCTCGCGGTCTGCCCGATCGTGCGCGCGATCCAGCGAGGCGCCGGCACGGTAGTCCTCACAGGTGGCCGCGAGGGTGGCGGGATCGTGGAACTGGGCCACGTAGGATGCGACCGCATCAGGATCCAGAGCCTCCGCGCGCCCCGCCCAACGCGAAAGCAGGTGCCGGATAAAGAAGTCTGGATCGTTGCCGATCAGCCGTTCGGGCACCGGCGCCGGCACGGCGAGAAACGGCCAGTGATAGGTGGCAAGAGCTGCGTCGGCATCCATCGCCTCCCACACCTCCAGGGTGGGGAGGATGTCCAGCACGGCCATACGCACGACCCGCTCGGGGTGATCGAGACACAAACGATAGCTTACCCGGCCACCGCGGTCGTGACCGGCCAAGCGAAAGCGATCAAATCCGAGCGCTGCCATGACGGCAACCATGTCCTCGGCCATTGCACGCTTGGAGTAGCCGCGGTGCTCCGGATCCGGCGCCGGCCCGCGGCTCTGCCCGTAGCCGCGCAGGTCCGGCATCACCAGCGTGAAGTGTTCGGCGAGTCGCGGAGCGATCCGGTGCCACATCAGATGCGTTTGTGGATAGCCGTGAAGCAGCAACAGGGGCGGGCCCGACCCCCCGTGACGCAGATAGATATCCGCTTCGTCCAGCGCGATGCGCCTTTCGGTGAAGGACGTCAACATCATGGTGCTCCTTCCTGTGTGCTCGGTGCTTGTCGCGGCGCAGGCGACAAGGATAGCCTGATGCTCAAGCTGGATACGAGAAGGCCGATCGAGAGCAGTCGGAGGAGCTGGTGAGGAAATGAGGGAAAATCGCTTGAAGCGTCTATGGGCGGAGAGCCAGGCCGCGGTGAACGGCTGGTGCGCCGTCCCTTCATCCTTCTCGGCCGAGATTATGGCGCATCAAGGATGGGACAGCCTCACCATCGATCTGCAGCATGGCTTAGTGGATTATCAAGCGGCGATCCCGATGCTGCAGGCCATCTCCACCACCGACACGGTCCCGATGGTGCGCGTTCCCTGGCTGGACTCGGGTATTCTGATGAAGATGCTCGATGCGGGTGCTTATGGGGTCATCTGCCCCATGATCAGCTCCGGGGAGGAAGCAGAACGCCTGGTCGCAGCCTGCCGATACCCGCCTCTGGGGGGCCGTAGCTTCGGGCCGATCCGCGCCAGCCTCTATGCCGGCGCCGATTATCCCGCTCATGCCAATAACACCGTGGCGGTCTTTGCGATGATCGAGACGCGCCAAGCCCTCGACAACCTCGATGACATCGTTGCGGTCGAGGGGCTCGACGGGCTCTACATCGGGCCCTCCGATCTTTCATCCGCGCTTGGATATAAGCCCGGGTTCGACCGGACTGAACCTGAACTGGTGGAAGCCATCGATCTGGTGCTCGCCAAGACGAAGGAGCGTAACTTAGTTGCCGGCATCCACAATGGCTCCGTCGCCTATGCGCGCTCGATGATCGAAAAAGGCTTCCAGTTGGTAACCGTCGGCTCCGACGCCCGCTTCATCGCCGCCGGCGCTGCCGAAACGGTCGCAGAGATACGGGGCTAGAGTGGAACGCATCGAATCGGGTTCACGACCTGAGCCCGTTTGATGCGTGGATCTCCTCTTAGCGGCTTGATGCAGACCGATTCGGTTTAGGCTGCAGTCTGTGGGGTTAGCCACAGGCTGTTGGCCTTGGGCTGCCGCGCTCCCGCTGGTCGCTTTCAGTGGCATCTACTCTATCCACCAAAGTAAGGATGTAGAAGTAGACGCTAGTCCGAGATTGCGTGCGGGAGATCTGTTTGATAGGGCTCCATAGTTAGTTTAATAATACATGAACATATAGAAGTGTATAGAAGTTTTTTCTTTAAGAAGGAGGTTTATGTATTCTGCTGCTCAAGAAGTCGTGGCTACGCGATTCCTTGGTTTGTCCCGAAGTGGAAATCACGCCATCATCGACTGGGTGCTGCGTCAGCTGCCTACACCCTGGACTTTCCTGAACTGCGTCGAACCGGAGCGGGAACCCTTTACGCATGCACGCCCGCTGGACGACGGCAGATGCCGGGTGGACAGCCGGGATTCGGCGGGTTCCCTGGCGCACCTACTTTTCAGTCAGGAAGATTGCTTTCTGCGCACTGCGTGGGGCAAGCGTGCGAGCGCGGTTCATGAGCGGGCCTTGAAGAGGCATCTCGACGTCAGCAAGATCGAGTGGCGTGACATCCTGATCCTGCGCAACCCCTACAACTTTTCGCCAGCCGCCGGCGCTTCCGTCATCCTCTCGTGCCGGAGCAGACTGCGCGGAGAATCTGGAAGCAGCATGCCAAGGCCTTCCTGGGCCGTCGTACCTGCATCTCCCATCCCATTGTGGCAATAAGCTACGATCGCTGGGCCTGCGATCCGCACTACCCGCCGAGGGGTGGCGCGGCGGCTGTCGGTCGACTTTACGGATGCTGGCGTGGATGCCGTGCCGCTCTGTGGGGGTGGCAGTTCCTTCGACGGACGCCTTTACCACGGACGTGCCTCGCAGATGGCGGTGCAGGACCGCTGGCGCCACTTCGCCGATGATGCAGGCTTTCGCCGCCTCTTCGACCCGCAGCTGCGGGAGCTGGCGGCCGCACTCTTCGGTCCCTGCCCGTGGCTGGAGGAGGAGAGGCCCGGCGCGGCGGCTGCCGGTGCTCGTCGGGAGCCCCTTGCGCAGGAAAGCGCGCTTCAGCCTGCTTGAGGTGCCAAAGCGCGCGGGGCCTACCGGCGCGACCTGCTCTATCCCGCTTTATTGGGTGAAGGACCGCTGGGGCCAAAGGCACTTTGCCCTGCGGTACTCCTGCTGCCTGTAGGGGAGCCGCCGGTACCTGGGTGAGCGGCCTGGCCGTCGCCTTCCATATCCAGGCGGTGCTTGAAGCGGCTGAGATCTTCCTCGAGCCGTCGCTGCGCGTCAGGGCCGAAGATCCTGCCGACGACCCGGCCGATGCTGCCGCCCGGCGGCCGGTAGCTCAGATGCACCTTGACCCGGGTAGCGCCGGCCCCTTCCGGCAGGAACTCGACGGCGCCTTCGGTTTCCACGGAAGCCTGCGGGGTGCTGCGCCAGGCGATGCGTCGATCCTGCTGATCGTCATCGACCCGCGAAACCAGGTCCAGCCGGGCATTCATTGGGCCGATGACCGTCCAGCGCGAGCGCTGGTCATCGAGGATCTCGACCTTCTCGACGTGGGAGAGCAGGCTCGGCATCCGGGTGAAGTCGCGCCACGTGCGGTAGAGCTCATTGGGCGGCCGGGAGACCAGGACGCTTGCTTCGATCGACTGCCACTCTCGGCTCATCTCCGTCGAATGGCCGCTCCTGGTGTCGATGTCATAGGCTTCATAAAGCGGGCAGTGGCCCCTCAGGCCACGGTAGGCCAGAGCGCCACCGGCGAGCAGGCGCAAGGCCCCGCCAACACCGCTTCGTTGCAGGCCTGACTGCATCATGCATGCGCCGATGCCGATGGAGATCAGGCGCTCCAGCGGATGGACATTGAGGTGTCGGTGGCTTCTGGCAAGCTCGCTGTTGCTGCTCATCTTTGCGGCTCCTGTTGGGGGAGTGGACGCTCTGCATCTCCGCAGAAGCAACGGAACGCGGCCGCGCTGGTTCCCGGATCAACCGCTGTCGGCGGCGCCGGAGGACTCTTCCTCCTGCATCTCCTGCAAGAGTTCGCGCAAGCAATCCCGAAGCAGGCTGACCCTCTCCCAGCGAACGCCCACAAGGGGATACTCGGAACTTGTTGCCAGGCTGACGATGGAGTTGATCCGGTCCAATCGAGCACCTACCGATGCTCCGACACGCCGCTCCCGGATTACTTCATCACGCAGCCTGACCAGGCAGCGCGACATCTCCGCAATGGGCTCGTAGGAGGTCGCCGGATTCTGCTCATTGAGCAGCCTCTCGCAGGCTTCCAGCGCTTCCTCTGTACAGCGGTAGGATGGGTGTCTGGTCATAGCGGCTGCTCAGTCTCGACCGCGGCCGGCGATGTAGAAGTAATCTCGCGGTCGTCGGCTCGAGCGAAGGCCGCCCTTGAGCATGGCGTCGCGGGTCATGTAGCCCCCGGCGATTGTCGACAGGCTGGCGATGATCGAGAGGGTGTCCGAGCGGCGGCCGGAGAGGCGGGCCAGCGCGTAGCAGGCAAGCGGCACGCCGTGGCCGACAAGCAGGGCCGCCTTCTCGCGCGCGGCGATGTCTTGCTCTTCCATGGCCTCATGCACGCCTTTCCGCCGGTAGAGGCGGGACGACCAGAGGGAGAGGAACAGGCTGGCGGAGGTAGCGAGGGCGGCTATGCCTTCCAGCCTGCTGCTGTTTCTGCGCCTGCCGCTCAGGGTTTCGCCGAGGGAAAGGGTGGCAGCCCCCGTTGCCAGGGCAGAGGCGGCCAGCCTTGCGGCCAGAAGCCGAGGCGCGGCCGCCCAGAGCGGATTGCTGGTGGCGGAGAGGAGGGCTCCAGTATAGCAGCTCATCCCCGCGCCGAAGAGCGTGGCCGGCCACTGCGCCAGGCGGGCAAGCCTATCGCCCAAGCGAGATCCGCGATCGGCCGTCCACTGGCCGAGCGCGGTCATTGCGCTGAAAGCGCCGAACCCCGTGAGCAGGTAGCTGCCGAAGGACATGGGCGAGGTGATACGGAAGATCCGCATCATGTTGTACCAGCGGCGCGGGGTCTTCAGGTCCCAGATCAGCAGGGGCGCGCTCACGAGCGCCGACAACAGCGAGATGTAGCGGCCCTTGCGGCTGATCGACTGGCCTTCGCGGCGGGGAAGCAGCTCGCCCAGTGCCGCGAGCAGCTGCGTGCCGCCGCCAAGGCCAGCTGCGAAGATGTAGGCCGATACGCGCCAGTCCCAATGGGGCGTGTTGAGCGCCGGAAGATCGTAGTAGGTCGGGATGTCCTGCTTGCGCCTGTTACTCATGGTCGTGCCCCCGGGTAAAGAGGAAGGCGGCGGCCGCCATCAGGCCGGCGGCGGTGGCCAGCCCCGCGGCCAAGCTGGGGGCGGCGCGCGAGGCCGGACGAGAGGGTCGAAGTGGGAGGTTGTAGACCTCCGGGTCGTCGGTCAGCAGAAAGAAGGCGTTGAGCCGCTCCAGTCCGCCTGTCGCGCCGGGGCTGCCGCGCGCGCCGTAGAGGTAGGCATTCTCGACGCCCTGGCGGTGAAGCCCATCGACCCGATCGGAGGCGCGCTGCTCCAACTCCTCCACCTCGCCAAACTGGATGGAGTCCGTAGGGCAGGCCTTGGCGCAGGCGGGCTCCTGCCCCGCCCTCAGGCGGTCGTAGCAGAGGGTGCACTTGTGCGCCTTGCCGTCGTCGGCGCTGACGTCGATGACTCCGAAGGGGCAGGCAGGCACGCAGTAGCCGCAGCCGTTGCAGATATCCTGTTGCACCACAACAGTATCGAACTCGGTCCTGAAGAGGGCGCCGGTGGGGCAGGCCTCGAGGCAGGGCGCCGGGCTGCAGTGCTTGCAGACATCGCTCATCATCAGCCAGGAGCTCTGATAGGGCTGCTGTTCTGGCGCGCGGACGCCCTCGGGACCGCTCTTCTCGACGAAGGCTACATGACGCCAGGTGTGCGCGCCCAGCCCACCGGTGTTGTCGTAGCTGTGACCGCTCAGTTTGCCCTCTTCACTCGGCAGGGCGTTCCACTCCTTGCAGGCCACCTCGCAGGCCTTGCACCCTATGCACAGAGTGGTGTCCGTGAAGAAGCCATAGTTCTTTCCCGGTTCGATGCGCACCCCGGCGGTCGTCTCCGCTTCGGCATCAAAAGGACCGGCCAGAATAGAGCGGCTCTCCCCCTGCGCGCGCGGGTGGTTGGTCATGGTGGCGCTCCCCGGCGCAGGCGGCCGCGCCTTAGACCGCAGGTCAAGGCCTTGTTCTCGTGCATGCTGGTGTTTGGGTCGCCAACGATGGCGGTCAGGACGTTGGCGGGTTCACCTGTGGCATAACCGGTCCAGCCGTAGTGCCACGGCAGACCGATCTGGTAGAGGCGCTGACCCTGATACTCGAAGGGCGCAAGTCGTTCGGTTACGAGCGCTCTGGTCTCGATGGCGCCCCGTGCGGTGGTCAGCACCACCCAGTCGCGGGTTTCGATCTCCAACTCCTTGGCGAGTTCCGGGGGTATTTCCACGAAGCCCTCTGGCTGGAGTTCGGCAGTGCTGGGCACCCCGCGCGTCGGCGTGCCGCCGGTATGGTGTTCGGTGAGGCGGTAGGTGGTGAGCACATGGGGGAAGCGCGGGTCGCCGACATCATGGATGGGATTGTCGTCGCGCACCCACTTCTTGGCCGGAGGATTGTCCTGTTGGCGGTAAAGCAGGTTGGCAACGGGCGATTCTACCGGCTCGTAGTGGGAGGGTAGAGGTCCGTCCTTCAGTCCTCCCGACACGAAGAGGGCGCAGAGGCCATCGGGGATCATGATGAAGGGGCTAGCGCCGCCAATGGCGTCCATTCCCTCGGGGTCGTCCGACCAGTCGGGGCGGTAGGAGGGGGGCTTGCCCTTTTCGAAGTCGATCTCGTCCGGGCTGCTCCAGCTCTCCGCCTGCTCGTCCCACCAGACCAGCTTCTTGCGCTCCGACCAGGGTCGGCCTTCCGGATCCGCCGAAGCACGGTTGTAGAGCATGCGCCTGTTGGCGGGCCAAGCGAAAGCCCAACCCAAATGCGTGCCGGGCCCCTCGGGACCGTCCGGCTGGCGCGACCGCGCCTGGTTGTGGTCATTCATTGGGTAGACGCCGCAGTAGAGCCAGCTCCCGCAGGCCGTCGAGCCATCGTCCTTAAGGTCCTGAAAGCTCGACAACTGCTGCTGATCAGGCCAGGTGTAGCCGTTGATTTCCTTCAAGACGGCAGCGGCGGAAGGCTCAGCGCGTTCTCCCGAGACGGGATAGCCGAAGGTGAGCGTGCGGATCGCTTCGTCGCGCTTCAGACCGCTGTCCGCATAGAGTTCTTTCAAGCGCTTGCCCAGGTGATAGAGAAACCAGAGCTCGGACCTGCTGTCACCCGGCGCTTCCAGGACCTGGTCGTGCCACTGCACGAGGCGATGGGTGTTGGTGAAGGTGCCGCTCTTCTCGCCAGCGAGCGCAGCGGGCATCAGGAAGATCTCTGTCCCAATGTCCTCGGGGCGCAGCGTCCCGTCGCGCACCAGATGTCCCTGATACCAGAAGGAGGCGGCCTCGTTCTCGTCCGTATCGCGCACCACCAGCCATTCCAGGTTCGACAGCCCCTTCTCGATCAGCCGCGCGTTGCTGCCGCCCATGGTGACGTTCTGGCCCAGCAGAAAGAGGCCGCGGATCAGGCCATCCTTCATGGCCAGGGTCATGGGAAGCTGGGAATGGTCGCCGACGATCTTGGGCAGGCGCTCGTACCCCCAGTCATTGTGGGGTCCGACGCTGTCGCCGTACCAGGCGCGCAGGAGGCTGATGACGTACTTGGGAAAGTTATGCCACCAGCCGGTTAGCATGGTGCCTTCTTCGAGATAATCCTTCAGCCTCGACTGGGGCATGAAGGCGTGAGGCTGCGGCATGTAGCTCATCAGCATGTTGTAGAGCGTCGGTATGTCGGTCGAGCCCTGGATGCTGCAGTGGCCGCGCAGCGCGATGATGCCGCCGCCAGGCCGGCCGACATTCCCGAGCAGCCCCTGGATAATGGCGGCGGCGCGGATCATCTGAACCCCAACGCTGTGGTGGTTCCAGCCCACGGCGTAGCAGATGGCGCCGGTGCGCTCGCGCCCGGAGTTGCGCGTGAAGGTCTCCGCGATTTTCAGGAAGAGGTCCCTGGGGCAGCCGGTAATCTCCTCCACCATCTCCGGCGTGTAGGCGGCATAATGCCGGCGCAGGATCTGATAGACGCAAAAGCGGTGCTGAAGCGTCGGGTCCTGGCGCGGCGGTTCTTCCCGCTCGGTCCGATGCTTGCCGAATGTCTCGGAGGATTCCAGGTAGTGTTCGGCTAGCGACGCAGGGATGGTGAGGCCCGCGTACTGCCAGGTCGTGGGGTCATAGCAATTGGACTCGGCATCCCAGCCGGAGAAGAGGCCGTCGCCTTCGCTGGCATCCAAGAAGCGGTCGTCGATGATCGTTGCGAGGTCAGTATAGGCCAGCGCGTACTCCCTGAACCAAAGGTCGTTCTCCAGGATGTAGCGGATGAGGCCGCCGAGAAACGCGATGTCGGTGCCCGCGCGGATCGGGGCATGGATGTCACACAAGGCGGAAGTACGGGTGAAGCGTGGGTCCACGTGGATCAGGGTGGCGCCCTTCTCCTTCGCCTGTAGGGCGAAGCGGAAGGCGATGGGGTGGGCTTCCGCGATGTTGGACCCCATCACCAGGATGCAATCTGAATTGGCCAAATCCCATTGGGGCAGGGTGGCGGCACCGCGTCCGTAGGTGGTGCCGAGCCCCGGAACGGAATTGGCATGGCAGATGCGGGCCTGGTTCTCGATGCAGACCATCCCCAGGCCCGCGCCGAACAGCTTCTTGATGAGGTAGTTTTCCTCGTTGTCGAGGGTGGCGCCCCCGAGGGAGCCGACGGCGAGGGTGTGGTTGACGGTTTCGCCGTCGGGCAGCTTCTCGACAAAGGTTTCGTCGCGCGTCTGCTTCAGGCGCTGCGCGATCCGCTCCATCGCCCAGTCGAGGGGTTTCTCTTGCCATTCCGTGGCGTAGGGGGCGCGGTAGCGGACTTTCGTGAGGCGGTTCGGGTTCGCCAGCAAAGTGGCTGTGTTCGCCCCCTTCGGGCAGAGCGTTCCCTGGTTGATGGGACTGCGCGGATCGCCCTCCACATGCACCACGCGCTTGTCCTTCGCGTAGATGAGTTGAGCGCAACCGACCGCACAGTAAGGGCAGATGCTGGTGCCGACGGTGTCGGCCTCATCGAGGCGCGAGCCTGTCTGCTCCGAGAGAGCGCTGCGGGCAGCGGCGCAGTGATCGTCCTGCCCTTGAAGCTGACGGGGCAGGGACCAGTTGCGCAGAAACTCGCTGGCACGATCTTCCAGCGATCGTCGTGGCGTAGAGCCGTCCTGCACGGGCGTGACGCGCTGCGCGATCCCGCCGATCAGGCCTCTGCGCTCCTTGTAGTTAATCTGCAGTCTGCGGCCGCGCTCATAGAGAGTAGGCAGGTCCTGTGGCTCGATGTTCGCGCTGGGGGAGAGAAGGAAGAGTAGGGTACGGCCATCATCGGTCCGTAGGCGAAACCGCCCCTCCTGAACGACCATTAAGGTGCCGGTGACCTGCCGCATGGCTGCTCCCGTGATGCCTTGCTCTATCAGGGCAACGGAAGGCAGGTGCCCCGGTTCCGGAAGTAGGTCATCGGCCAGACGCCAATGGAACCTGCAAACGTCAGGTCAGGGCGCCGTTGTCATCGCCCGGCCCCTCGGTTGCCAGTACCTGGAATTCGCTTACCACCCGGCGGATTTCTTCCAGGCCGAACAGCAGGGTTTGTATAGCTCGTTCGTTGATGCTGTCGCGCTCGGCTTCTCTCGCCTTCAGGCAGGCGAGCGCTTCTCGCTGCGCCTTATGGAAGCGGTCCCAGACCTCCTGATCCGGCCCCTCGGTCTTGTTCTTCTCGATCATCTCCGCCAGGGACACCAGCAGTTCGCAAAGCGCCGCGTGCGCTTCGCCGACGTGCGGCATTACCGCTTCGTAGTCCTGTGGGCCGAACTGGTCTCTGCCTCCGCCGATGACCCGCTCGACGATGATCAGGCTGTGCCAGAGTCGTTCCATTTCCTGGGTGAATTGGTGAATGGTCGCGCCCTTGCGCAGCTGGTGGCGGAAGCGTACCTCGCGCGCCGTCGCATTCGCCGCTTCCAGGTCAGTGATCATGAGACGCCGCGCTTCGCGCCGCTCCTCGCGCTCCTCCTTGCTCAGCTCGCGGCTTAGGTCGTTCAGGGTGAGGTCGATCATTTTCTGGCCATGGCGCAGGGCGCTAGCCAAAAGACTTTGAGCGCGATGGCGCCCAAGTTCCGGCCAGATGGTGACGCTGGCGACAACACCCGCCCCACCACCAATGCCGACCGCCAGCGCCGTACCGATGGCGCCGTCGAGATCAGCCGTCGGCTGGAGCGCGACGACGGCGCCCGCCGCGGCCGCATAATCGAGCTCCGGGCGGGAGGCGGCGAGCGCGTTTGTGATCGCGGCGACCAGCGCGATGCGCAGCGGCATGAGCTGGAAGCCGCTGAAAAGATAAACGATCCCAATGCCGATCGCGGCCCCGATGGCGGCTGCCAGAAGGCGCCGCATCCCCGCGCCCAGCGTGGCATCCAGGCTTCCGTGAATCGTGAAGAGGGCGCCGATGATGGCCCAGGAGAGATTCGAATGAAGCCCCAGTTGGCGCATGACGGCGTAGGCCAGCAGCGCTGCAATCAGGGACTGCAGTGCCACCCGGACGATGTCCTTGTGCTGCCAGAAGCTGTCTTTCAGGTGGGCGGGGGAGAAGGTCTGCAAAATCCTCATGCGCTGGTCGGGCTCCGGTCGGCCACCGCCTCGATCAGCTCAAAGATCAGGAGCCTCTGCCAACAATCCTCCATGGCTATTCTTTAGCCTCTTGGTGAAGCGGTTTCGTCGTTCAACAGAAGGTCGCCAAGCCACAGCCAAAGGCCGATGATTGCCAAGATGAGGCCCATGGGCACCCACATGATCAGCCCGGCAAGCTGCTGATCTTCCATGGGGGTGACGCCCCATACTAGGGGTCCGGCGCCGAAGACCGGATACCAGAGACGGGTGGAGAAGGTGAGCAGCGCGCCCAACAGCCCTGAGTGCAGAATGGTCACGAAGACCATACTCATGGCCCGTAGGCTGGGAGCTTTGATCGCGCTGATCCAGAAGAGCAGTGCGCTGGCAAGCAGTACGCCCAGCACCGCAAGGTGAACGGCCTCGTTCGTGAGTGCAGCCTCGTAGATCACCGGCGCGTGAGAGCTCCAGATCGCCCCGGCAAGCAGGAGCGTCGCGAGGCTGGCGAGCCCCTCCCGGTGGCGCCACCTCCGCAGCAGGCTGCGCAGGCCCAGCGCCATCGGCAGGGGTGCCAGGATGATCAGGATCAGGTGCTGAACCATGTGCGCCCAGGCCAGGGTGGCGGCCAGGCGACAGAGCGGTGATACCAGCGCCACCGCAAGCAGAAGGCAGCCCAGTTGCCAAAGAAGCCGGTCCGCTCGATCTGCTCGGCGCAGCGACGGCAGCAACCATGGGAGCAGGAAAAGGCCGAGAACCGGCAGCAGCGTCTCCGGAGCTAGGACCCAGGCGTGCCAGAAGGTCTGAGGCGTCACGGGTGGCAGAATGGCAAGGCAGAGCGCCAGAAGATCGGGCGTCTCCATCGAAGCTCCCTTCCGGGCTTTCCTTTCGAACCGCCGGCACGGGGCGCCGGTCTGACAAGCCAACAACCACCCGCTCCCGAGGTTCCCCCTCGACGCGGCGGTGCCGGCTGTCGGCCGCTATGAGAAGCCTAGTCGAGGGTGACGAGGACCTTGATCGGGCCCTCGCGTTTCAGCACGCGCGTGGTGACGCCGGTCTGGTGGCGTGACAGCAGCAGATCGACTTCGCCGTCGGCGAGGCGCAGCGAGCGGATTAGGAGTTCGTCGATGAAGGACGGGAGGCTGGGGCGTTCCAGCAACACGGTGTGCTCCCCAGCATCGAAATGCACCCCCAGACTTGCCTGAAGCAGTGCGAAGGGCATGGCGCTTGCCCAGGCCTGGGGGCTGCAGGCCACGGGATAGGAAGTCGGGCGATTGCCGGGCTGTCGCTTGAAGCCACAGAAGAGCTCGGGCAGGCGCCGCAGGTCCATGGCGGCGGCCGTATCGAAGAGGCCCTTGAAGAGCTTCAGGACGTGGCCTTCAAGACCATAGCGCGCCAGGCCGAGGGCGATCAGCGCGTTGTCGTGCGGCCAGATCGAGCCGTTGTGATAGGAGATGGGGCTGTAGCGCGGCTCATTCGAGGCAATGGTTCTTATGCCCCAGCCTGAAAAGAAGGTGGCATCGAGCAGGGCGTCAGCCACCTTGCGCGCCCGCTCCGGCGAGGGCAGACGACAGAACAGCAGATGTCCTGCATTAGAGCTGCGTACGCGGCAGGGCTTCCCATCGCCATCGAGGGCGATAGCATAAAAACCGAGCTCGTTACACCAGAAGCGCTCCTCGACCAGTTGGCGAAGCCGCTCCGCCTGTTGATCCAGCTCACTTGCACGCGCCTCATGGCCCAGCGCCCGGGCGATGGCGGCCGCCTCCTGCCGCGCGGCGAAAACGTAGCCCTGCACTTCGCAGAGGGCGATCGGCAGGCGCGCGCAGCTACCGTCGGCGTGGTAAACGGAATCGTAAGAGTCCTTCCAGCCTTGATTGTAAAGTCCCGCGGCCTCTTTACGGGCGTACTTGATCAGGCCGTCGCCATCGATGTCGCCATAGTCGTCGATCCAGCGCAGGGCCGCTTCGATGTTCGGCCAGAGATCGGCCATGGTTTTCCTGTCGCCCGTCCGCCTGAAATAGCGGCCGGCAAGCATGATGAAGAGCGGCGTGGAGTCGACGCTGCCATAGTAGCGGCGGAAGGGAACTTCGCCCAGGCGCGCCATTTCGCCTTGCCGGAGCTCGTGCAGGATCTTCCCGGGTTCGGCGTCGGCCTTGGGCTCGAGATCTGTCGCCTGGTTGCGCGCCAGGAACTTCAGGACGCCGCGCGCAAGAGACGGATCGATCCAGAGCATCTGCAGCGCAGTGATGATCCCGTCGCGTCCAAAAACCGTGCTGAACCAGGGGGTCCCGGCGTAGGGGTAGGGCCCCTCCTCCGTGCTGGTATTGAGCATGTAGAGGTCCGCCATGGACCGGCAGAGGACCTCGTTGAAGATCTCGTTGGAGCTTTCGACGGTCGCGGCGTTGGCGGTGCTTTCCCGGAGGGTCCGGCAGGAATCGCGATAGCCAATGAAGAAAGCACGGCTCGCCGGTTCTTCTACCGGGGTCGCGCCGCAGGTACAGATCAAGAAGAGCGATTTCCGCTGCCGCGGCTTGAGGGTCAGACGGTAGCTCGCAAGCTTGCTGGAAAGCCGAGTGGGGGCAGGGTCGAACTCGATGAGAGTGCGCAAGGCTCGCCCGTCGAGCGCGCGATAGTCGAAGGCCACCAATCGGTCGCCCACGACCGTGCTAGCAGAGCGTCCGCGCCGCTCGCGCTTGTGGCCGCGAACTTCGAAAAGATCCACAAAGTCGGCCGCCATCCGCAGTGACACCTCGAAGCTGTGCGAGATGTCGCCGAAGTTCTCCAGCCGGATGCGTTCGTAGAGGCGCCCGTTCAGAATGAAGCGCGAGCGTAGAATATGCAGCGTGTCCTGACCGATCTGCAGATCGTCGCCGTCGAAGATATCTGGATTGGTCAGATCCACCGTCAGGACAACGTTATCGTCCTGCAGCGTGCTGCTGAGGAGAAGTGGATGGCGGCCCTCGATTGCCAGTTCCATTCCGGAGAGATGGCGGCAATCCTGGTGGTAAAGGCCTTCCGGGCTGCCGGGACCTGGCGCGATGTCGCCATCAGGATTGAACAGGCCGAAGGTGTCGCCCTGTTTGAGAGTGCTGAGGCGACGCTCCGGCAAGGATGAGCTTGCAGTGATCTCGAAGGCGTCGTGCGTCTCGCTCCACGCGCCCGTCTCCTCTTTGGGCGAAGCCAGCTCCATCTAAAACACCCTTCACTGCCTTGGTCGTCAGGTCCCTATGCCTCTTCCTGAGGGCCCCTCGGGGCTATTCAGCCGCCACCAGGGTCGTGGACAAAGTCGCGACCTGGATAAGCTGCTGGTAGAGCTGCAGATAGTCGTTTGCCATCCGCGGGGCGCTGAAGCGTTCCTCAAACCGGCGGCGGATGGTGGCCGCATCTAGACTATCAAGCCGGTCGATCGCTGCAACGGCCTCTTCCACAGAACTCACGTGCAAGCCGGTCAGGCCGTCCTCGATGATCTCGGGCACCGAGCCACAGGGCCAGGTAATGACGGGCGTACCGCAGGCCATGGCTTCGATCATCACGAGGCCGAAGGGCTCTGGCCAGTCAATGGGGAAAAGCAGCGCCTTAGCGCCGCTGAGGAAGGCGGTCTTTTCGGTTTCGTTGATCTCGCCGATGAACTCCACAAGCGGATCATCGAGCAAGGGGCGAATCCTGGCCTCGAAGTAGTCGCGATCGGCCTTGTCTACCTTTGCCGCGATCTTCAGGGGGATGCCGGCGCGGCGCGCGATTTCAATAGCGCGGTCCGGCCGCTTCTCGTGGCAGATGCGTCCCAGGAAGGCCAGATAGTCGCGCTTGGCACTGGGGTCATAGCTGTGCAGCTCGAGAGGCAGGCCATGATGGACCGTGGCAATCCAGTGTGCCGACGGCAGCGGCTGGCGCTGGTTGTTGGAGATCGATACCTGCGGCATCCGCGGGAAGGCGCGATAGACCGGGGCTAGATCCGGCAGATCGAGGCGGCCGTGCTGGGTGGTCAGGGTCCGTGCCGCCATGTCATGGAACTGGGGGAAGTGCAGGTAATCCACGTGGAAGTGGATGATGTCGAAGTCGGACGCGCGCTGCCGAACGTGCTGGAGCATCGCGTAGTAGTGCGGCAGCGGGTCGATCACGCTCTCATCGAAGCGAAGAGCGCCTTTGGACCCGGCAACGAGCTCTGCTGATGTCTGGGAATCGCCGCTGGCAAAAAGGGTGACCTCATGACCCTGCCGCACCAGCTCTTCGGTTAGCCAGAATATAACGCGTTCGGTTCCGCCATAGAGCTTGGGGGGAACGCTCTCAATAAGGGGGGAAACCTGAGCAATGCGCATTCTCTTTTTTCCTTGTTCTCATCCACGCGACCGAAGGGGAAACCCTCGAGTCGGCCGCGGTGGTTCCGCGGTTCGCGACCTCGTGACGTGGAACAAAAAAAAATCTGGTGAATGCCTTTCAGGTAGCGTCAGAAAAAGCCGCTTCAAGATGATGCTGCTGCAGCGCAGACATGTTGAAGAGCAGGGGTGAAAGCGTGTAACACTCCACCGCGCCTCGTTCTTGAGGCAGTTAGGCAGATCGCATCCTGGTGGCATCGCTTCGCGAGCCGAAACATGCGTGAACCCGATTTAAGACAAGGCTGAAGGAGCAAGAGAATGCGTGTCCTGGTCATCGGCGCCGCCGGCATGGTGGGGCGCAAGCTGGTCCAGCGATTGGCGCGCGAGGGCCAGATCAACGACCAGACGATCACGCAGCTCACGCTCTATGACGTGGTCGCGCCGGAAGCCCACCGCGAAGCACCCTTTGAGGTCGAGAGCCTTAGTGGTGACTTCGCCGCGGAAGGGGAGGCCGAACGGCTGATCGAGAATAAGCCGGAGATCATCTTCCATCTGGCCGCAATCGTTTCCGGTGAGGCCGAGGTAGAATTCGACAAGGGCTATCGCATCAACCTGACCGGCACATGGCGCCTGCTGGAGGCGATACGCGGCGCGGATTACCGGCCACGTCTGGTGTTCACCAGCTCGATCGCGGTTTTCGGAGCACCCTTCCCAACAGAGATCCCCGACGATTTCCACCACACGCCCCTGACCTCCTACGGGGTGCAGAAGTCGTGCGGCGAGCTGTTGCTGATGGATTACACGCGCAAGGGTATAGTGGATGGAATCGGCATTCGCCTTCCCACCATCTCGGTGCGTCCGGGCAAGCCGAACAAGGCGGCCTCCGGCTTCTTTTCCGGCATCATCCGAGAACCGCTGGCAGGCGTCGAGGCGGTGTGCCCGGTCGATCCCTCCGTCCGTCATTGGTTTGCTAGCCCTCGAGCGGCGGTAGGCTTTTTGCTGCATGCGGCGGCCCTGGACGGCGAGCAGGCGGGGCCGCGACGCAATCTGACGATGCCGGGCGTGAGCGAAACAGTGGGCGGGATGGTCGAGGCCCTGCGTCGCGTTGCCGGAGATCAGGTTGCCGACCGGGTGCGTTGGGAGCCGGATCCCTTTATCGAAAGCATCGTTGCCGGCTGGCCCACGACCTTCGAAGCGAAGCGCGCTCGCGAACTGGGGTTCAAGGCCGAATCCAGCTTCGAGGAGATCATCCGCATTCATATCGAAGACGAGCTGGGCGGCAAGATCAGCTGAGGCTCACCTTCTTCGTCTTCCTGAAGGCAGTGAAGGACCTGGATCCAAGAAGCTTCTGCCGACGAGGTCCCTCACTGCGTTCGGGACGTCACCGAGCGTTCCCTATTGCGTGGAGACAATCAGAGAAAATCCCGCAGTAGCGCGACCAGCGGTATGTCGGCGGGGGGCATCGGATAGTCTCTAAGTCGCGCTGGCTTGACCCAGGCCAGTTCCTGACCTTCCAGAGGGGTGGGGTTGCCTTGCCAGACACGGCAGGCGAAGAGCGGCATCAGCAGGTGGAAGGTCTCGTAGCTGTGGCTGGCGAAAACCAGGGGGGCCAGGCAGCTGGTGCGGGTGTCGATCGCCAACTCCTCGCGAAGCTCGCGGATCAGCGCCTGCTCCGGCGTCTCGTCAGCATGTACCTTGCCGCCCGGAAATTCCCAAAGCCCTGCCATTGGCTTGCCTTGAGGCCGACGCGCAATCAGAACCCGACCATCGGCATCGACCAGGGCCGCTGCGGCCACCAGGAGAAGAGGCTTTGCAGGCGCCGCTGCGCGGGCATCGGATTTCCAACAGCCTCCCAGAACACTTTCGACCATTAGCTTCGATAGTCGGCGTTGATGTCGATGTAGCCGTGGGTCAGATCACAGGTCCAAACGGTTGCCTTGCCGCGTCCGATCCCGATGTCCACCTCGATCAGGATTTCGCGCCCCTTCATGTGAGCTGCGACAGGCGCTTCATCATAACCTTCTCGGGGCTGCCCCTTCTCGGCGATGGTGACGCCGCCGATGGCGACCGATAGCCGATCCCGGTCCGCCTTTTCCCCCGCCTTGCCGACCGCCATCACGATGCGGCCCCAGTTTGCGTCTTCTCCGGCGATCGCCGTCTTCACCAGGGGCGAGTTGGCGATTGACAGTCCGATCCGCCGAGCAGCACGAGCGCTCGCCGCGCCGCGCACTTCGATGGTGACAAACTTTTGTGCGCCTTCGCCGTCGCGTACTACCTGGTGTGCCAGATCGATGAGAAGGGATTCCAGCGCCCGCGCGAAATCCCGCAGCAGAGGATCGCCCGCGCGCTCCACCTTCGTGTTGCCAGCACGACCCGTCGCGGCCAGCAGCAGCGTGTCGCTGGTCGAGGTGTCGCCGTCCACGGTGATGGAGTTGAAGGAACGATCGTTGGCGGCGGTCAGGAGGCGCTGCAGCACCTCGGCCGGCAGGTCCGCATCGGTGGCGACGAAGGAGAGCATCGTCGCCATGTCCGGCGCGATCATCCCGGACCCCTTGGCAATGCCGTTTAGGGTCACTTCGACATCCCCGATCATCGCCTTGCGCGTTGCAGCCTTGGGGAAGGTGTCCGTCGTCATGATCGCCCGCGCTGCCGCTTCCCAGCCGCTGCGATCCAGGCGCCCCATCAGCTCATCCAGCTTTGCGGTGATCCGCTCGTCCGGCAGGACTTCGCCGATGACGCCAGTGGAGGCGATGAACACTTCCGTTTCGGTACAGCCGACAGAGCGTGCAGTGGCGGCGACGGTCCGCATGGCCGATTCCATGCCGCGATTGCCGGTGAAAGCGTTTGCGTTTCCGGAGTTCACCAGGAAGGCACGCGCACGGCCGCCTTCAAGCGCCTGTTTGCACCACACCACAGGCGCACCGGCGGTGAGGGAGCGGGTGAAGACACCCGCGACCCTTGTACCTTCGCAAAAGCGCATCAAGAGGACGTCGTCGCGACTCTTGTAGCGGACGCCGGCGGCAGTCGTAGCCAGATCGACGCCCGCGATGGCCGGAAGCTCGGGAAAGCCTTCCGGCGCCAGAGGAGACTTCGGCAACATTTCCTGGTCAGACTCTTGTGAAAGGTGGTGCCTCGCGGGGAAAGCCGGTCAGTCGGCAGGCGGCGCCTCAGGTGCCTGGGCTCCGCCGCCAAAGGTGTTCATTTCGATTTCCGCGGTCTCACGTAGTTCGGTGCGCGTGTCTTCGATGACTTCGGCAGCGATGATTTCCTGAAGTTGGCCTTCGACCGCTTCCCGTTCCGGCGCGGTGCCTTCGCGCCGCTCTTCCACCAGGATGACGTGCCAGCCGAACTGGGTTTCCACGGGTTCCGCGCTGTGGGTGCCGGGCTCCATGGCAAAAGCTGCCTCGGCGAAGGGCGCAACCATGCGATCGCGGGTAAAGAAGCCCAGGTCGCCGCCGCGGCCTTCCGCGCTGGGATCGGTGGAATGCTCTTCTGCGAGCTCCGCGAAATCCGCGCCCCCGTCGAGTTCGGCGATGATTTCCCGCGCCTGCTCTTCCTCCTCGACCAGGATGTGACGCGCCTTCACCTCATCCTGCGGGGGGTTGTCTTCCAGCCACTGCCCATAGGCTTCATCGAGCGCTTCCTCGGTAAAGGCTGCCTCCAGGCGTTTTTGAAGCCATAGCTGGCTGATCGCCTCGGCCTCGGCCTCAGCGACGCGCTGGCGGACCTGCTCGTCATCCGCCAGACCGTCCTCGCGGCCGCGATCTTCCATCAGGCGCATGTCGATCAAGCGCTGCACGAGGGCGGGAAAGATCTGCGCGAGGTTCTGCTGATATTGTGCGGGCAGGTTCTGGGCGGAGCGAATCACATCCGAATAGTAGATCTCGCTGCCGTTGACGGTGGCGACCACCGGGTCTTCCGATTGGGGAGCCTCATCCTGTGCAAGGGCGGCTGTTTCGCCGATCGCCAGCCCGGCAGCCAGGATTCCGGCGCAAAGCAGCGAACGCGACGCGAGGCGATGAAAAGGATGCATCAAGAGCTCCCCGTTTTTAATGACTGGACGGGCGTTCCACCCGATCTTTACAGTGGGCACTATGCCGACGGTGAAAGGGGCGCACAAGGTGAACAGTCGCTACTTCCCGAACCGAGCGATTCTCGCCCGCAGCCCTAACTTCCTGTTGAACCTGAACTGGCAAGCGGTCGTACAGCGGTCTGGTTGACAAGGTTCGAAAAGTGCATCTACCGTTCCACTATCTTTGGCCGACCAACTATCCGATTGAAGCTTAGGGGTGGAGGCGGGGAGACAGTTTGCCCGAATATGAGCTCAGGCTTTCGCGCTCTGCCGCGCATGTCCTTCGGGAGATGTCACCGCATTCTCTTCTAAATCGCCTTCATGCTGCCCAGCCTTCGGCTGCTGGCAGCCATGACACTGTTGCTTCAGGTTTTTTCAATCTCGCTACGCACCATTGGCCTTTCGCGTCCGCTCACCACAGAGCGCTACGCGCGGGGATTAAGAAAAAGATCAACAAGACAGAAGAACAGAAGGAGGTACCTATGATGAGCGGCGCCTTTTCCTCTAGGAGTCTGGTCCGACTCGGCACCTTTACGGCTGGCGCGCTGCTGGCCGCGACCTTGCTGACACCGCCCACTGCCTTCGCGCAGGACGGCAAGACCATCACCGGTGTCATGCACTCGGGTCTGCGGGTGCTCGATCCGGTCATCACGACAGCGCACATCACTCGCAATCACGCCTACATGATCTACGATGTGCTGCTGGCCCAGAATGACAAGTTCGAGCCTCAGCCCCAGATGGCCGACTGGGAAGTTTCGGATGACGGACTCGTCTACACCTTCACCCTGCGCGACGGTCTCGTTTTCCATGATGGCGAACCGGTAACGGCGGAAGACGCGGTCGCCTCCCTGAAGCGATGGGGGGAGCGGGATTCCGGCGGCCAGCTCATTTTCGATGTAACCGAAAGCCTCGAGGCGGACGACGAGAAGACGCTAACCTGGACGCTCTCGGAGCCCTTTGCGCCGCTGATCGCCATCATTTCGAAGCAGTCCGCCCTGCCGCCCTTCATCATGCCGAAGCGCATTGCCGAGACCTCGGCGGACACCCCGATCGAGGAGCACATCGGATCCGGGCCCTTCGTGTTCGTGGCGGACGAGTTCGACCCGGGCCAGCGGGTAGTCTACGAACGTTTCGAGGACTACGTGCCGCGCGAGGAAGAACCCAGCTGGATGGCGGGCGGCAAGCACGTCTATGTGGATCGCGTGGTCTGGGTGAACATGGCCGACCAGCAGACGGCCATCAACGCCCTGGGAGCCGGCGAAATCGATTATATCGAGCAGGTTCAGGTGGACCTGCTGCCGATCCTGGAAGCCAATCCCGATGTCACCGTAGAACGGCGCGACCCCCTCGGCTACCAGACGATGGGCCGCATGAACTTCAAGCACCCGCCGTTCGACAACAAGGAGATCCGCCAGGCTGCCTTGATGGCGCTTAGCCAGGAAGACATCCTCGCTACCCTGATCGGCAATCCTGACTACTACGAGCTCTGTGGCGCAATCTTCGGCTGCGGTACCCCGCTCGCCGATGAAACGGGGGCTGATACCTTGCTATCGGGTGGGGATCCGGAAGGCGCCGCCAGTCTTCTCGAGGAGGCAGGCTACGATGGTACGCCGGTGGTGCTGATGGCGCCCACCGACGTCACCACGCTTGACGACCAGCCGGTCGTGGCGGCCCAGGCTCTCCGCAACGCGGGCTTCAATGTGGATCTCCAGCCGATGGACTGGCAGAGCGTGGTGACCCGCCGGGCCAGCATGGATCCGCCGTCTGAGGGTGGCTGGAATATCTTCTTCACGAACTGGATGCTGCCGGAAGTCGCTGATCCTCTGATCAACGTGATGCTGAACGGGCGCGGCGAAGACGGCTGGTTCGGCTGGCCAGAGGATGAGAGAGCAGAGGAACTGCGCGCGAATTTCATCGCCGCAGGCACTCCGGAGGAGCAGCTGAAGGTTGCGCAGGAACTCCAGGCGCATGCCCTGGATGAGGTTCTCTACGTTCCGCTTGGCCAGTACTTCATGCCGCAGGCTCGGCGCAACAACATCAGCGGGATGATCCCGGCGCCGGTGCCGGTCTTCTGGAACGTTCAGAAGGAAGACTGATCCGGAGGAGGGCGGCTGCAGCCATGGCAACCGCCCTCCGCGCTTCTGGCACCTGGTCTTCCAAGGAACCACTTCTCCGATGTTTGGCTATATCATCCGCCGCATCCTGGCGATCATTCCGGTTTTGCTGATCGTCGCTATCATTGTCTTCCTGATGCTCCGCTTGTCGCCGGGAGATCCGGCCGCGATCCTGGCCGGGGATGCCGCTACACCCGCGCAGATCGAGAGGATCCGTACCGAGCTTGGGCTGAACGATCCTCTTCACATCCAGTTCATCACCTGGATGGGGCAGATCCTGCAGGGCGATCTGGGCACCTCGCTGATTTCGCGCACCGACGTCTGGACAATGATCGAGCGGCGGCTAGATCCAACCATCAATATTGCCATCCTGACCATCATCATTTCGGTCATTCTGGCGGTGCCTATGGGGGTCGTTGCCGCCTGGAAGCACAGGACCTGGGTCGACTACCTGGTCATGAGCTTTTCGGTTCTCGGTTTCTCGATCCCTGTCTTCGTCATCGGCTATATCTTCATCAGCATCTTTTCCCTGCAACTGCGGTGGCTGCCGGTGCAGGGGTATACGGCGCCCAGCGATGACCTCTGGGGTTTCTTCCAGCGGGCAATACTCCCCTCTCTGACCCTGGCCACGATCTACATCGCCCTCATTGCCCGCATGACCCGCGCGAGCATGCTGGAGGTCCTGAACGAGGATTACGTTCGGACGGCGCGGGCCAAGGGTGTGCCGGAACGTGACGTTCTTTTCCGTCACGCCCTGCGTAACGCGGCGGTGCCGATCATGACGATTATCGGGATCGGTTTCGCTCTCCTGATCGGCGGCGTCGTGGTCACGGAAAGCGTCTTCAATATTCCCGGCATAGGACGGCTGACGGTCGACGCGATCCTGGCGCGGGATTATCCCGTCATTCAGGCGATGATCCTGCTGACTGCAGGGATCTATGTGCTCGTGAATCTTCTCATCGACCTCTCCTACAGCCTGATCGACCCGAGGATCCGCTACTGATGGACAAGGCTGTACAACCCGCTTCCTCTTCCCAATGGCTGCTCGGCGCCCTGTCACTACCCCATCGCTGGCGCCTCGGCATTGGCCCGATCATCGCGGCCTTGCTGCTGCTCGCAATCATCCTAGCGACGCTGCTCGCGCCTCTCTACGTAAGTCATGACCCTCTGGCGATGCAGGCGACCAAGCGGCTGCAGCCGCCTTCATCAGAGCACCTCTTGGGCACCGATCCCTTTGGACGGGATATGTTCAGCCGTGTCATGTACGGCGGCAGAGTCTCCCTCTTGATCGGCGTCGGAGCCGCTCTCGTCAGCGTGGCGCTTGGCCTTTTCATTGGCCTGATTGCCGGCTTCTTTCGCACGGCGGATGCCATCATCATGCGCGTCATGGACAGTCTGATGGCGATCCCCGCGATTCTGCTCGCTATCGCGCTTGTCGCCCTCAGCGGCGCCAGTATCGGTTCGGTCATCATTGCCATCACGATTCCCGAGATTCCGCGAGTGGTGCGTCTCGTACGTTCGGTCGTGCTGAGCGCGCGCGAGGAGCCTTATGTGGAAGCCGCGATGGCGCTTGGCTCCAGCATGCCCAAGATCCTGATCCAGCACCTCATGCCGAACACCATGGCGCCGCTGATCGTCCAGGGGACCTACATCTGTGCCTCGGCAATCCTGATCGAGGCAATTCTCTCCTTCCTGGGCGCCGGTGTGAGCACCGAAATCCCCACCTGGGGCAACATAATGGCTGAGGGGCGCAACTATTTTCAGATCAATCCCGGCCTGATCTTCTGGCCCGGCCTGATGCTTTCCCTGTGCATTCTTTCGATCAACCTGATCGGAGATACAGCCCGCGATATGCTGGATCCGCGCCTGAAGAAGCGGGAGGCCTGAGCAATGAAGTTCAAGTCTCGCGACTTCACCGCCAGCAAGGTGGTTCTGGATGTGCGGGATCTCTCGGTTCGCCTGCCCAATCAGCCTCAACTGCGGCCGATACTTGACGGTGTCAGCCTGCAGATCCGTGCCGGCGAGACCGCCTGCCTGGTGGGCGAGAGCGGCTCCGGAAAATCGGTCACGTCGCTGGCGGTTATGGGGCTCCTGCCCAAGGACGCCCTGCGCGTCACGGGGGGCAGCATCACGCTCAGCGGACGCAATCTTTTGCAGCTTTCGCAGAAGGAAATGCGCGAGGCCCGGGCCTGCAACATGGCGATGATCTTTCAGGAGCCCATGACGGCCCTGAACCCCGTGATGCGCGTGGGTGACCAGATTGAGGAGGTCCTGAAAGTTCACGGCGACATGCCGCAGAAGGAGCGGCAGCAGCGCGTGCTTGCCATCATGGAGCAGGTGCATCTTCCGAACGTGCGGCGCATCTATGCCTCCTATCCGCACCAGCTTTCAGGCGGGCAGCGGCAGCGCATAATGATCGCCATGGCGCTGATCCTGGAGCCAGAACTGCTGATCGCGGATGAGCCGACAACCGCTCTCGACGTGACCACCCAGGGGCAGATCCTCAAGCTGATCGCTGAACTGCAGGAAAAGCAGGATACTGCGGTGCTCTTCATCACCCATGACATGGGGGTTGTCGCGGAGATCGCCGATTCCGTGCACGTGATGAAGGATGGGCAGGTCGTCGAACAGGCGCCGGTCGAGCGGCTGCTGCGCCAGCCCCGCGAAGACTATACCCGCAAGTTGCTGCAAGCAGTTCCCAGCCTGGTTCCGCGGCAGCTCCGCCCCGCCAAGCAGGATGAGAAGGTCCTGCAGGTCCGTGAGCTGAAGAAGATCTACGGCGGAGGCGGCTTCTTTCGGCGCGCGGAAGGCACGCTGGCGGCAGAGGATGTAAGCTTCGCAATCCCGCGCGGCCGCACCCTTGGCATCGTTGGCGAAAGCGGCTCAGGGAAATCGACGGTGGCGCGCTGTGTCATGCGGCTGATCGATCCCACCGAAGGACAGATCCTCGTGGCCGGGAGCGAGATCGCCCGCCTGTCGCGTCAGGCGCTGCGGCCGCATCGACGGCATATTCAGATCGTTTTTCAGGATCCCTTCCGCTCCCTCAATCCGCGCTGGAAAGTGGGGCGCAGCCTAATTGAGGGACCCGTCAACTATGGGACCCCGCGGCAGGAGGCGCTGCGTCAGGCGGGTGATCTGATGGAACTGGTGGGCCTTCCGCGCGACGCCCTGGATCGCTATCCCCATCAATTCTCCGGGGGGCAGCGGCAGCGCATCGCCATCGCGCGCGCCGTCGCGATGAAGCCCGATGTGCTGGTGGCGGATGAGGCGGTGTCAGCGCTCGACGTGTCAATTCAGGCACAGGTCCTTGAACTGCTGGCGGATATCCAGGAGAAGCTCGGGGTCGCGATTCTCTTTATCACCCACGACCTGCGGGTGGCGGCGCAGATCTGCGACGATATCTTGGTGATGCAGAATGGGAAGATTGTCGAGTATGGCTCCGCAAGCGAGGTGCTTGCCAATCCACGGCACGATTATACCCGCGCCCTTACCGAGGCCGCGCCGGGTCGGGGCTGGGACTTCGCCAACTTCCGCGAACTGCAGCTGGCCTGAGATAGCCGGTTGAAACTCCGGTTCGACTCAAAGGGGTAGCCGCGCCTTATGCGCCACAATCTTTTGCTCTTCGGAGCCGGAGTTCTCATGTTGGCCGGTTGCGTGGGTACCGAACCCTCTGAGCCACCACTGGGCCAGGCGGTTTTCGACGCACGAATTTCACAACTGGAACAGACTCTTTTTGACCGCTGTGACCGTCAGCATCGGCGCGGGGAGGAGAGCTGGCAGCAGTTGCTGAAGCTCGACCAGACCGTGCAGGATGTCAGGCAGCGGCTGAGTTATCTGAGCGCCGAGGTCGGGCAGCTGGAGCAGGCCGAGCCGGCGCCGGCGGCGGAATGCCCTGCCAATGACTCGCTTCTGGGCAACAAGATGGTGGTCGGCCGCAGCGAGTGGGTCGGCCTGCCTCAGGTGGGCACCTATCTCAAGGCCCGAATCGACTCTGGCGCAAATACCTCATCCCTCTCGGCGACCGACATCACCCCCTTCGAGCGCGATGGCGAGAGCTGGGTGCGTTTCAAGTTGGCGCTGACCGAGGACGATGTGGTGGTAGATGATGTACGCGATGCTTGGATAGAGCGACCCGTCGAGCGACGGGTCCGCATCCTTCAAGCTGCAGGCGATGAGAGCCGTCCGGTCATCAGCCTGATGATGACCCTGGGGCCTGTCCAGGAATCGGTGGAATTTACCCTTAACGATCGTACGCATCTGACTTATCCCGTATTGCTGGGACGGCGTTTCCTGATGGACATCGCGGTGATCGACGTTTCAGAAGTCTATCTTCATGAGCGGCCGAGCTTCCCCGGCGGAAACCCGCCGGAAGACGCCGAGCGTGATGAGGTGGATGACCGGGGCGATGAGGAAGAATGAGATTTTGGCCCTGCACGACCCCCAATCGGCTGGATCCCTCTTGAGACCCATTCAGAGTGTAAAACTACTTTAGCCCCTTGAAGGCGGACCTCGAGCGGTCCGGTAAGAACGCCTGTTCCTATGTCCAAGCTGCCTTTCTATCTGCTTGTCGGCCTGTTGATGCTGGCCGGTGTCGGCCTCAGTCTCTACCGTCACGTGCAGCAGGAGGTTCCCTGGACCCCCGGGGAACAGCGGCAGATCTGGGCGGTGGAGGCTGAGGTCAACTTCAATGCCCAGGGCGGCCCGGTACTGGTCGACATGGCTCTGCCGTCCGATCAACAGGGTTTCCGCCTGCTCACCCAGAACACGGCATCTCCCGGCTACGGCCTCTCCTTCCTGGAAGAGAATGGCGCCCGCCGCGCCCGCTGGTCGATCCGCGAAGCATCAGGGGAACAGCAGCTCTATTACACTGCGCAGTTTCTGGTCGTGCCCTGGGCGGGCGATCCCGAGGTGGAGCCGCCGCCGCTACGCGAGGATATTGTCTGGGAAAGCCCCTACAACACGGCGGCAGCCCAGGTGATCGAGCAAGCCTGGGCGCGCAGCGCGGACCCCTTTACCTTCGCCCGGGAACTGATCCGCGAGTTCGACGAGGACCGGCAGGGTGAGAATGCTCGCCTGCTGCTGACCCAGTTCGAGCACAGCCCGCTGCTGGTGCGCCTGCTCAACCAAGCCGGGGTCGTGGCCCGGGAGGTGAATGGTCTGCTGCTGGAGGACGGCCGGCGTCGCCAGAGCCTGTCCAGCTGGGTGCAGGTCTTTCACGACGAAGACTGGGCGCTGTTCAACCCGCGAACCGGCGATCGAGGGCGTCCGGAGAACCTGCTGCTCTGGGAGGCGGCGGGGCAGGCTGTACTGGAGGTGGAGGGGGGAAGCAACTCTCGGGTCAGCTTTTCCATGTTGAGCCACAACCAGCCGGCCACCGCCGTGCGCCACCGGCCGGTCGACGATACGCTCCTCAACTTCTCGATTCACAGCCTTCCGCTCGAGGAGCAGGCGCTCTTCCAGACCATTCTGCTGATACCGATCGGCGCCCTGGTCGTCGTCTTCCTGCGCATCCTGGTGGGGATCAAGACCTCTGGTACGTTCATGCCGGTGCTCATTGCCCTGGCGTTCATCCAGACCAGTCTGCTCACCGGCCTGATCGGTTTCCTGCTGGTCGTCGCCGTGGGGTTGGTGATCCGCAGTTATCTATCGCACCTCAATCTGCTGCTGGTGGCCAGGGTCTCGGCGGTGATCATTACCGTCATCGCCATCATCTCGGTCTTCTCGGTTCTCTCCTACCGATTCGGCCTGAACGCCGGCTTGACCATAACCTTCTTCCCCATGATCATCCTTTCCTGGACCATCGAGCGGATGTCGATCTTGTGGGAAGAGGAGGGGCCCCGTGAGGTTCTGATCCAGGGCGGCGGCAGCCTGCTCACGGCGGTCTTGGCCTATCTCGCCATGAACAATCCCTGGGTGCGCCACATCACCTTCAACTTCCTGGGGGTGCAGCTGATCCTGATGTCTCTGATCCTGCTGGCCGGAAGCTATACGGGCTACCGCCTGCTCGAATTGCGCCGTTTCAAGCCGGCTACGGAGGACTGAGGCGATGTGGATGTCCTCCTGGACGTCTGCCCGTCAGCTCCGCGCCAAGGGCATCATTGGGATGAATCGGCGCAACATCCACTACATCGGCCGCTACAACGATCGTCGACTTTACCCGCTGGTTGACGACAAGCTGAAGACCAAGCTGCTCGCCAAGCAGTACGGCATCACGACGCCCGATTTGATCGGCACGGTGACCACCCAGTTCAGCGTCCGCCATATCCGCCAGATGATCGACAGCCACCAGGGCTTTGTGATCAAGCCCGCCAAGGGCGCTGGCGGGAAGGGAATCCTGGTAATCGAGCGCAGCGCCCAGGGAGTTTACATCAAACCGAGTGGGGCGCATCTGGAGCTGAAGGATGTGGAGCGACACGTGTCCAACATTCTTTCAGGCCTCTATTCCCTCGGCGGCTCTCCCGACGTGGCGCTGGTTGAGACGCTGATCCGCTTTGACGAACGCCTTGCAGCCTATACCTACGAGGGCGTACCAGACATCCGGGTGATCGTGTTTCGCGGTTATCCGGTGATGGCGATGATGCGCCTTTCCACGGCAGCTTCCGACGGCAAGGCCAACCTTCACCAGGGGGCCGTTGGGGTGGGCCTCGACATCGCCAGCGGCACCGCCATTCGCGGCGTACAGTTCGATCGCACCCGCCACGATCATCCCGACACGGGTCAAGAGCTCGCCAGCCTGCGCATCGACGGCTGGCGCGATCTGCTGCTTCTGGCTGTCGGCTGCTACGAGATGACTGGTCTGGGCTACCTGGGGGTGGATATCGCCCTCGACCGCGATCAGGGCCCGATGTTGCTGGAGCTCAACGCGCGACCGGGCCTGGCAATTCAGATGGCCAACGGAGAAGGCTTGCGTCCGCGCCTCGATCTGGTGGAGCGTGAGCCAGATAATGTTAGTTCCGAACGGCGAGTCGACTTTGCCCAAAAGCACTTCGCCCGGCGCAGTGAGCTGGCCGCCGCACAATCGACCGGCGATGCTACCGGCCCAACAGACAGAGGAAGACAAGATGCCCGTCCTGCCGCGTATCCAGGAATTCGCCGATGAACTGGCGGCTATCCGCCACGACATCCACGCTCATCCTGAGCTGGGATTCGAGGAAACCCGGACTGCCAAGCTCGTCGCCGACAAGCTGCAGGAATGGGGAGTGGACGAGGTTCATACCGGGATAGGCGGCACTGGGGTTGTCGGGGTGATCCAGGGCAAGGCGCCGGGCAATCGGGCCATCGGCCTACGGGCGGACATGGATGCTCTGCCGATCCAGGAGGCGACGGATCTGCCCTTTGCTTCCAAGAACGAAGGCAAGATGCACGCCTGCGGCCATGATAGTCACACGGCAATCCTGCTGGGGGCCGCTCGCTATCTTGCGGAAACCCGCAACTTCGCCGGCAAGGTTCATCTGATTTTCCAGCCGGCGGAAGAGGGGCTCGGCGGAGCCCGCCGCATGGTCGCTGAAGGCTTGTTCGAGCGCTTCCCCTGCGACGAGATCTATGGGATGCACAATGACCCCACCAGCCCGGCCGGTCAGGTTCGCCTGAAGCCGGGCGCCGCCATGGCGGGCGCCACCTTCTTCGATCTCGTCGTCAAAGGTACTGGTGCCCACGCGGCCATGCCGCATCAGGGGCAAGATCCCATCATCGTGGCGACGGCCTTGGTGCAGCAGTTGCAGACCATCGTCAGCCGCAACAGGCCGCCCGCCGTGCCGCTGGTATTCTCAGTCACGCAGATCCACGCTGGTTCAGCCTACAACGTGGTGCCGAATACCGCCACGATCTCAGGCACGATCCGCTACTTCTCGGACGAGGCGCGGGACATGACGCACCAGCGGGTCCGCGAGCTTTGTGCCGGGATGGCGACGGCCTATGGGGTGGAGATCGAGGTGGACCTGCGCAACGTCTTCGACGTACTGATGAACGATCCTGAGCTGGGACGGGCCTACCTGGAAGCCGCCGGTGATGTGGTGGGCACGGAGAACGCTCAGGAAACGGATCAGTATGCAACCGGCAGCGAAGACTTTGCGGACATGCTGAAGGTTGTGCCTGGCGCCTATTGCCGCGTGGGCCACGGGGGGAACATCCCGCTACACAACCCAGGCTTCTTCGTAGATGACGGCATCCTCCCGGTGGGAGCCTCCATCATGGCGCGGCTTGTCGAGCGCCGCCTCGAGCCCGCTTGAGCCGCTAATTCCTGAGTTCCGACATTAGAGGAGAGATCCTGCCATGCGCCTGCTCCTGGCCATGATGAAGCACGAGACCAACACCTTTTCGCCCGTCCCGACAAAGCTCGAGCGCTTCGCGCGTCGCGGTGCGCGACCCCTCACTGGCCAGGAGGCGATCGACGCCTACCGCGGCACCGGCACCGTCTTGGGCGGCTATCTGGCGGTTGCCGAAGAGGAGAAGGCGGAGATCGAAGTCGCAATCGCCGCCGAGGCCTGGCCAAGCGGGCCGGTAGATGATGAAGCCTACCGGATCATGTGCGAAACCATCTGCGATGCGGTTGGGCGCGGGGGATGGGACGGCATTCTGCTCGATCTTCACGGGGCGATGGTGACGGAAAGCCTGGAAGACGGGGAGGGCGGCCTGTTGAAGGAGGTTCGGGCGCTGGCGCCGGACACGCCGATCGCCGTGGGCCTGGACATGCACGCCAACATCTACGAGGCGATCGTCGCCAACAGCGACGTGGTCGCCGGCTACCACACCTATCCCCACATCGACATGTTCGAGACAGGGCGCCGTGCGGCTCGGGCGCTGCTCGCGCAGATCCGCGGCGAGGTGCGACCGGTTCAGGCCTGGGGTAATAACCCCATGCTGCCCCACGTGATGCGCCAGGGCACCGACGACCACCCGAACCAGATGCTGCAGGCGGCCTGTCGCGAGATGGAGTCGCGGCGCGGCGTGCTGGCAGTGAGCCTCTTTGTCGGCTTTCCCCATGCGGACATCCGCGACGCGGGTCTTTCGGTCGTGGTGGTGACCGACAACGACCGCGCCCTTGCGGAGCGGTTGCGCGACGAGCTGCTGGATAGCGCCTGGAAGGAGCGGGA
>JAJUFM010000079.1 GCA_029265995.1 Rhodospirillaceae bacterium
CCAGCGGCATCGCGCGCCTTCTCGAGAAGCACTTCATGCAGCTTGACCTGAGTCGCGTGCTCTTCCTGCTGTTCCCGCCAGGTGGCCCAATCGAGCGACTGCTTCTGGAGATACTCCTGCATTTCCGCGATCAGCCGACCGTTGTCGACGCGATAAAGCAGCATTTCGTGGGGGAGAGTGATGACATTCGCCGTCAGATAGCCACCCCGCCAGGGAACGAAGTAATCCGCTGCAGTTCGCTTCTCATCCGCGTTGATATGCTGGCGCCGCTCTTCCAGCGACGGTGCTGCGGGCACGCTCTCCTGCGCCATTGAGCCTCCTTAACCTTTTAGAGCCGCGCAGCTTGCGCTTGGCGCTCCTGCATCCGGCCATCCTTTTCCAAGGTAAGGAGGCGCCGTTTGTCCAGCAAGGCGGCGACATGAATGAGGGCCGCACGGTCAAGCTTCAGGAGCGCCTTGTCTGCACTGCCTTTGAGCAATTTCAGCAAGGCCTTCTCTGCCTCAAGTTCACCGGATGAAGCATAGCCCAGCGCGTCAAGGCATCGCGCAAGCGCCGCCGGCTCCAGAGCGTCGTAGCCGAGCAGCTTCCTCAAATCCTCTTCCTCCAGCCCATGGTTTCGCACGAAGAGGATGGCAGAGGCCGTAGGCTGGCTATCAGGATCGTAGACAGCATTGCCGGCAAACAGGCCCGCAGCAAGATTCCCAGGCACCGGGGGCAGGTGAAGCGTCATGAAGAAAAGTGCTTCGTTGGCATCGCAGCGCAGCACCGCCTGCGCAGTCCGCCCGTCCAGGCTACAGGTCCCTTCGAAGGGGACGTGGTCGCCGAGGATCTGTTCAAAGTAGCGCAAGGTGAAAACGCCGTTTCTCGACCCGATACGCGCCGATCCGATGAGAAGCCGGTCTCGCTGCGTTGGCGACCAGGCGAGGCTGAACGCAAGGAAGCTGCCTTCCAGTAAGGCGCGGTTGTGCCAAGGGCCTCCATCGTTTCCCTGCAATTCCGAGGAGGATAAGCGTAACCGAGCTTCAACTCCCAGAGGCGTGAGTATCGCCTGGGGAAGGTCGAAGCGTTCGCCGAGCACGCGCGCGAACTCCTCCAGCGAGGAGGACATGATGAAATGCGGCCCCTCCGGCAACTGCAGGACTGCTGCCCAATCTTCGTAGAGGCTGAAGCTGCGCGGGTGCGACCGGCCTCTAATCCAATTGTAGCTGTTTTGCAGGGTGAGCTGGGTGTTGGGATTAACCCGCGCAAAGGCGGCGCAGAGCTCCTTGCGGGTCAAGCACCCCGTGGCCGTGGCCGTCAGTTCCAGCTTGCTTCCGATAGCGACGGCCCGCGCCATTTGTATTTCCCGACCCAAAACAACTGCGAATATTTACGAAGGCTAGCAGAATTTTGCCAAAGGGTACAAAGGACAGGACACTCCCCTTCCCGCCATAGTAGCTCCAGGAGGGGGGATGCTTCGCCGTGGGGAGCCAAAGCCGTTTCTCGGCAAGAGCTTAGTCAAGCTGCCTTTGGGGGCGCCGATGGAGAGGCAGCAGCTTGGCAGCGCCTCTCCCCTTCTGCTTGGTACAGGATCAGGGTGGCCGGCAGTCAGAAACGCGTAGCGCTCAGCACAACGTGAGAGTCTGCTTCAGGACCGCGCTCAAGGACAGTTGTTGATGTTTTTCCTCGGTAAGAAGTTTCAAATCAGGTGGTCGACGGCGGTCCTAATCGCCTTCCTCTCATGCTTGCTCAGCTGGTCATCGAGCCGGGAAGCAGCAGCCCAGGCCTCGGCCATCCAGAATGTCATCGTCGAGAAGAACCGGGTCATCGAGCGCTTCCGGCCGCCATTGGAGATGCAGCAGCGGGTCAGTCTGTCGGTCCCCCTTGACCGAAGAAGCCTGGTGGATCTGCCAGCACGCGCGGCGCCGCTGAACAGCGTGCAGATCTCAGGCAACAGCTTCCTGACGCTCGATCAGCTGCAGCCCCTTTGGGCGGATCTTCTAGGACGGCCAACTGCACGAAGCGAGATCGAGGAATTGATTCTCGAAATCGAGCGCTTTTACCTGGAATCGGATGTGTATGCGCGCGCCCTGGTAACCGCATGGCAGCCCGAGACCGGGTCGCTGACAGTTGAGATATTCGAAGGCTATCTCGAAGAAGTCACCGTAGAGAGTGACCTGCCGGACATGACGGATCGGCTGAGGCCTTACATCCGCCGCATGGTCTCTCAGGTCCCTCTACGGGTTTCCCGCATGGAGCGCGAGCTTCTGCTGATTGCAGACCTCGAAGGCTTTGCAGTGGATGCCCTGCTCGAGCAGGTGCCCGAGCGGGTTGGGGCGGGCCGCTTGACGCTGGTCATCACGCCGGAGCGCTACACACTTGGCACCCAACTTGACAACTTTACGGACGACGATACGGGCCCCTTCCAGTTAACGGCCTATGGATCGACCCATGATCTCTTTGGTCTGTTTGAGCAGAGCATACTGGTTGGAATGGTCACGCCCCTGTCGCCGCGTCGCTTCCGGCTCGCGCAGTTCAGCCAGGACTACCCCCTTGGTACAAGTGGTTTGCGTTTCGGCTACAGCCTGACGCAGGTCGCATCGGAGCCTGGTGGAGAGGCCAGAGAGATAGACCTGGAGGTAGAAAGCAGCGTCGGCACTCTCTGGTTTCGCTATCCCTTCATTCGACGAATTCATCACAACCTGATCGGACAGCTGGAATTGAGCGGCCAGAACGACGGGGTGCGCATTGGAGGGGCGCATGTCGTCGATGATCGCAAGCGTTGGATCGGGCTTACCGGGACTTATGATCGCATTCTCGACAAGGGCATGCTGCTCGGGCGACTTACCTTCAAGCAAGGCATAGATGGCCTTGGCGCCACCGCCGCCGACGACCTCCAGACCGGGCGCTGGAAGGGCCGGCCTGATTTTCGATCGCTTGAGGCAGAAGCACAGTTCCACCATCGCCTAGCCGAAGGCTGGCACCTGGATGTCGGCAGCCTGGGCCAGCTCGCGTTGAATCGCTTGCCCTCCGCAGCCCGCTTCTCTATCGGCGGCGACTCAATTGGCCGCAGCTTCGTGGCGGCCTCCCTCTCCGCCGATAGCGGCATAGCAACGACACTCGCTGTAAGCCACGAACTCGAACAGAGCCTGCCAGCTCTGGAGGACTTCACCGCTTTTGCCTTCGCCGACCATGCCTGGCTGCACAACGGCATGGATGACATGGAGTTCGGCTCGGCACAGCTCGCAGGCCTTGGCATCGGGATCAACTGGCGAAACCACGTCCAGGTCGGCCTCACCACCCCCGCCTTCAAGAGCGACAGCATCGAGACCTTCAACACGCGCGCCTTCGTCAGGCTGAGCTATCAGTTCTAGCTAGACTTGATCAAATCCACGCCAGCATGAGCGACATTGCGAGGGTGCCGGCGAGCACGAGCAGCAGACCACGGCGCATGAGCTGATCTTCCTGGCCGCCACAGTTGGTGACCAGAGCGGCCAGAACCACCCGTCCTGGGGAAGCGAGCGTCGCGTTGGCGGCCGCTGCATTCTGCGCCGCCGCCAGCGGCTCCAGTTGCAGGTTCAGCGCCTGAGCAGAGCTGGCCTGAAATTGCATGAACATGGCATTTGCGCCGGCGTTGCTTGCGGTGATGAAGCCGCCGAGAGCGCCGATGAAGGGCACCAGCAGCACGAAATTTTCGGCCAGCACCGCGGTGACGCCCTCGGCCAGGGTTCGCACCATGCCTGCGTCGTACATTACCTGGGCCATACAGAGGAACCCCGCGACGGCGAAGGTGGCCATGGTCCACTGCCGGCCCGCCTGGCCCAATGCAGCGGGTAGCTGTCCGCGCGCTAATGGAAGCACAAGGGCGCCAACAAGGCTTGCCAGGACCATCCAAAAGCCCGGATGGTAAAGCAGCGGGAGCGCATAGTCGAAGCGTTCGACCACGAACACCATATGACCCAAACTCCACGCTTGAAGCGGGGGAAGCAATCGCGTCACGAGGAGACCGGCAACAAGCACCATGACGGGGATCAAGGCGTGCAGGAGCAGCGAGAAGGGCACCTCTTCCTGCTTCTCCTCCCCCAGCGCTGCTTGCCGGCCGAGCAAGATGCCCATCCCCAGCACCGCCAGGCCGCCGAGGACTCCCGCCAGTTCCACGCCAATCCACCGGGAACTTGCGGCCAGCACCACCACCAGAAGCGCGGAGTAGCAGAGAACCTGAAGTGCACGCTTCCCCAGCGGTCTCCAGAGATTGCCGATGACCAAGGCCACCGCGCCACACAGCAGAATGAAGGGCACGCTATAGAGCGCTCCCCAGGTGCCAAGCAGGGCGCTTTCGACTCCGGAAAGCTCGCTGCCCAAAGTAGTGCCGATTGCTAACGCGCCCCAGGGCACGGCGCACTGCCCCAGAAGAGCCAGAAATGCCGCGCGCTGCGGAGAGAAGCCCAGGGCAAGGAAAAGGGGCGCGCAAACGACGATGCCAATCCCGAAGCCCGTTGCGGATTCGAAGAAAACGGAGACGCCGAACACGAGAGACAGGAGCCGATGGGCTGGATCCGGAATGGCACGGGCGGTGGCGGCCGAAAGCACTTCCAGGGCGCCGCCAAGCCGCATGACGTGGTAGAGCAGCACGCCACCCAGAAGCACATAAGCTACGATCAGTGTGGTGAGGGCGCCCCGCAGGACGGCATCGCCGACCGCGAGCGGCACAAGGCGAAAGGGATCGATCAGGAGAGTGATCACGGCGGCGGCAAGAAGCCCGATAAGGCCAGCCCGCACTGCCGATTGCTTCAAGAACAGCAGCGCTCCCGCCGACAACAGGATCGGAAGGGAGGCTAGCAGCAAGATCATCGTGGCAGGCTGCCGAGCCCGCGGCGCCGGGTTTCGCTTGGATTCTCGCCGAAGATGAGGCGGTACTGGCGGCTGAAGTGGCCCTGCTGCTGGAACCCGCAGGACAGGCTGATCTCGGTGATGGAAAGGGCCGAATGTGCGAGCAGGCGGCGCGCCTTCTGTAGGCGCCGATCCAGGTAGTGTTTCTTCGCAGTGGTATTGAGCTGCCTGCGGAACAGCCGCTCGAGCTGGCGGGTGGAGAGGCCGACGGCGGCGGCGAGATCGCGGATCGCCATAGGCTCCTCCAGGTTCTCCTCCATCATCTCCACCACTTGCCGCAGCCGCGGGTGGGAGATGCGCAGGCGAATGGAAAGCGGCAGAGGCCCGCGCGCGCCCTTCTCCTGTTCGCGTAGATAGAGAAAATAATCCGAAACCTGGTTGGCTACAATCGCGCCGAGATCTTGCTCGATCAGCGCCAGCATCATTTCGAAAGCGGCCGTCCCACCGGCACAGGTGAGGATGTTACCGTCCTGAAGGAAGTCTTCGGCCCGGACATCGATCTCCGGGTAGCTTTCCACAAAGCCGTCCATGCAGGTCCAGTGGATGACGCTGCGGCGGTTCTCCAGCAAGCCCGCGCGCGCCAGCACGAAGGTTGCATCGCCCAACGAGCCGACCAGCGCGCCGCTCCGCGCCGCCCGCCTCAGCCAGCCCTCCAGGGTCTCGTCACTGAAGCGGTGCGCATTCAAGCCAGAAAAGACCAGAACCAGATCGAAGCTGCCCGGATCCGCAGGCAGCGGCTGCACATCAAAGCCGACACCGCAGGAGGCTTCGGCGCGGGATCCCACGGCGGCATAGATGCCCCATTCGTAAGCCTGTCGCCCCAGAATCCGATTGGCCGCGCGCAAAGGTTCGATCGCGGAGCTGAAGGGAAGCAGGGCAAACTCGGGTAACAGTACCAGTGCGATGCGGCGCCGGGAAATATTCGTCGCAGACGTTTCTAAAGGCTTCCTCATGGACGCGCAGCTTCCAGCCGTTAGGCGACAAAGGCAAGAGAGGCATAGAGGCGACAAACTGCCGCCGTTCCTCGCTTGCCGGGACTGCTTCTCCCGGGCAAGCTTTCCAGGCCTGAACCAGTAGGAGATCATGCGGTGGCGGAGCCGGACAGCGAAAATGAGATCAAGGTTGACCGTCGATTAGAAGGCATCGTTGTAGTTACCTTAAACCGACCCCAGCGGCGCAACTGCCTGTCGCTGGCGCTTTGGCAGGAACTGGGGAGCCTTTATCGGAGCTTTGCCGAGGATCCGACAGTCCGCAGCGTGATCCTGACTGGCGCGGGCGGCCACTTTTCAGCCGGCGCGGACATCTCGGAGTTTCCGAAGGTGCGCGCAACGCAGGAACAGGCTGCCCACTACGCAGAAACAGTGGATGAAGCCAGTGACGCCATCCTGGAACTGCCAAAGCCTACAATCGCCGTTATCGAAGGTTTCTGTGTGGGCGGCGGGCTAGGCCTCGCGGTGGCGCACGACTTCCGCATCGCCGACACTAACGCGCTCTTTTCAATTCCGGCTGCTCGTCTCAGCATCGTCTACGGCGTCAAGGAAACCCGGAATCTCCTCAACATCGTCGGCCTTACCCAAGCCAAGCGCCTGCTGTTCTCCGGTGCCCGCGTCAATGCACGAAAGGCGCAGCACATTGGCCTGGTGGATCAGATCGCGGAGGGCAGCGCGCTGGAGGACGGCCTGCAGCTTGCCCGTCAGCTTGCCGAAAATGCCCCGCTGTCGATTGCCGGTGCCAAGCTGATCCTGACTCAGCTCAGTCAGGGAAGCTCCCTGAACAAAGCCGCTGTCGAGGCTGCCGAGAAGCGCGCCGTGGAAAGCGAGGACTATGCTGAAGCAGTGAAGGCCTTTGCAGAGAAACGCAAGCCGACCTTCCGGGGACGATAGTGTCGCGCTTGGCGCCTCGCGTTTGGGCAGCTATCCGGCGAAGAGAACCTTGCCGACCTCGCTGACGTCGTAGCCGCCAAAGGCTTCAGCTTTCTCGGCAAAACCGGGAGCGCGGGCGAAGTCGAAGAGGGCTTGCAGGGGCGGCTGGAAGTAGTTGCGCCGGCGCACTGCCAGATCAAAGCGTTCGCGCGCCAGCGGCACGAAGTCGAGGCGGAAGCGCCGCGCAACCGACGCAACGGCGAGGCCGCAGTCCGCTTCCCCGTCTGCCACCTGAGTGGCTACGTCGCTTTCAGTCAGCGCCGGCCGAGGCAGCATCTGCAGTTCATCAGGCTCCAGCCCCACCTCCTCCAGGAGATGAAGCAGCAGTTGCTGGGCGCCGGCTCCTTCCTGCCGCGCCACCAGGCGAGCCTGTCGCGTGGCCACATCCTGCAAGGTGCGGATCCCGAGCGGATTGCCTGCTGCTACCACGAGCCCCTGCTCCCGCCATGCCCAGTGCAGCAGGACAACATCGTAAAGCCCAGTGCCCCGTCGCAAGGCCGGAAGATTGTAGTCCCCCGTCTCCGGGTCACGCAGGTGCAGCGCCGCAGCCGTCGCTTCGCTGCGCGAAAGGCGCATCAGGCCCTCGCTGCTGCCGGTAGAGAGGATAGCGAGACCCGATCCGCTTTCCCGCAGCGCCCACTCCAGTAAGGGATCGCTGCTGCCGGCGACGATGGGCGGTGGTTCCCGCAAATGCTCGCCTTCGAGATCCACCTGCTGCTCCACCCACAGATCGATCAGCAGCCGCGGAAAGAGCAGTTTCCCACTGATCCGCGAGCAGGGAATGCGCTTGCGGCGTACCAGCTCGTAGATCGTGCGCTCCCCAAGCCGCAGGTACTCGGCGACCTCGGCGGTGGTCATCAGGTTGGGATACTGCATTATGCTGCAAATTCCTGCGTTCATTACATCCTTTGCTTAATCCTAGAGTATTTGCATACTCACGACAAAGGAAGGGGATGATGGGCCAGGAAAACGCCTTTACGGCGGCTATCCGCTTGATCGCAGAGCTTGATCCGACGCTGGTCGAGATTGTGCTGTTGTCACTCAGGGTGAGCCTTACGGCTGTGCTGCTGGCTGCGCTTCTTGGCCTGCCGCTGGGGACGGCTTTGGCCATCTATCGCTTTCCCGGCCGCGGCGGCGTGATCGTCACCTGCAACGCCCTCATGGGCCTGCCACCGGTGGTCGCGGGGCTGGTTGTCTACCTTTTGCTATCCCGCTCCGGGCCACTGGGGCCGCTCGGCATCCTCTTCACGCCGACGGCGATGGTGATTGCCCAGACCCTATTGATCCTGCCGATCATCATATCGCTGACGCGCCAGGTAATGGAGGATCTCTGGGTAGAGTACCAGGAGCAGCTTCGCTCCCTCGGCTCATCCACGGCGCGTGCCATCCCCACCTTGCTGTGGGACGGCCGCTTCAGCCTGATCACCTCGATCCTGGCCGGCTTCGGGCGCGCTAGCGCCGAGGTCGGCGCCGTGATGATCGTCGGCGGCAACATCGCCGGTTACACGCGAACCATGACGACCGCCATCGCGCTGGAGACGGCGCGTGGCGATCTTGCCCTGGCACTCGGCCTCGGCATTCTCCTCATCGCACTGACATTGGCGCTCAATGCAATCGCTTACGGCACCGGCCGAATGGCTCAGCGCGCAGCCGCGTGAAGCCATGCACGGCGAACCCAGCATTCTACCCCTGGTCCTGCGGAACGTGAGCTATGCAATCCGCGGCAAGACGCTCGTGGATGGCTTGTCCATCGAGTTCACCCAGGGAAGAAGAACGATAATTTTGGGTCCCAACGGCGCTGGCAAAAGCCTGACTCTCCGGTTGTGCCACGGCCTGATCGAGCCGACGGCTGGTAAGATCAGCTGGCAAGGCCCTGGCGCGCCCCTGCCACGGCTGCGGCATGCAATGGTGTTTCAGCGGCCGGTGATGCTGCGGCGCAGCGCCCTGGCCAACCTGACCCATGCGCTGGCGGTGCAAGGGCACAAGCGGCGCGAACGTCGGGAGCGAGCGTGGGAGGCCCTGGAGCGCTTCGGCCTACAAGGCCTGGCAGATCGCCCGGCACGGGTTTTGTCCGGGGGAGAGCAGCAGCGCCTGGCCATGGCGCGCGCCTGGTCGCTCCGGCCGGAGATGCTCTTCCTCGACGAGCCCTCCGCCGCCCTGGACCCCGGTGCTACCGGCGCCATCGAGGAGATGATCCAGGCTTTCCACGACGAGGGCCTGACCATCGTGATGACAACCCACAACCTTGGCCAGGCACGCCGCCTGGCGGACGACGTCATCTTTCTGCATCACGGCCGCCTGGTGGAGCACACCCCGGCCGAAGAATTTTTCACCCAGCCCCGCAGCCAGGCTGCGGCCGCCTTCTTGAAGGGAGAACTACTATGGTAAGCTATCGCAACATCCTGCTCGCGGCAGGCCTCTCGATCGTCTTGGCGGGTCCGGCGCTAGCGCAGGAGGACTTTATCACCGTCGCCTCCACCACCTCGACGGAGCAGTCCGGCCTCTTCGACCACATCCTGCCGATCTTTGAGGAAGCCACCGGAGTCGAGGTGCGGGTGATCGCCCAGGGCACCGGCCAGGCGCTCGATACCGGTCGTCGGGGTGACGCCGACGTGGTCTTCGTGCATGCCAAGGCGGCCGAGGAGGAGTTTGTAGCGGAAGGCTACGGGGTCGAGCGCATCGAGGTCATGTACAACGACTATGTCGTCGTCGGCCCGCAGTCCGACCCGGCTGGAATCGGCGGCTCCAGCGACGTTGTCGCAGCCTTCACCGACATCGCCGAGAGCGAAAGCGCCTTTGCCTCCCGTGGTGACGATTCCGGCACCCACAAGGCTGAGCTGGCGCTCTGGCAGGCGGCAGGCATCGAGCCTTCCGGCAGCTGGTATCGCGAAACTGGCTCCGGGATGGGCCCGACCCTGAACACGGCGGCTCAGATGCCCGCCTATGCTTTGGCTGATCGTGGCACCTGGATCAGCTTCCAGAATCGCGGCGACCTAGAGGTCCTGGTCGAAGGCGACGACCGCCTGTTCAACCAGTATGGTGTGATCCTCGTGAACCCGGAGCGTCACGAGCACGTCAAGGCCGAGGAAGGTCAGGCCTTCATCGACTGGCTGGTTTCCGAGGAAGGGCAGGAGGCGATCGGCTCCTACCAGCTGAACGGCCAGCAGCTCTTCTACCCCAACGCCAAGTAATCGTGAGGCACCTACAGCCATGCGCTGGGCTTTTCTGCTGAGCCTCCTGATGTTCGTTTCACCCGCAACAGCTGCCGAGCCGCTGCAACTTCACGCGGCCGGCAGTCTGCGGGCGGCCTTGAACGAGGTCATCGAGGCTTTTACGGCGAAGACGAGCGTGCAGGTGCAAGCCACCTACGCTCCCTCCGGTCTCTTGCGGGAGCGGATCGCCGGAGGCGAAGCTTCCGACCTTTTCGCGTCCGCTAACATGAAGCATCCCAAAGCTTTGCAAAGTGAGGGGACGAGCAGTGTCGTGCACTTCACCGGCAATCGCCTTTGCGGACTGTCACGGCCGGGGTTGGGCATTAACAGCGACAACCTGCTGGAGCGCATGCTCGATCCGGACCTGCGGTTGGCGATCTCCACGCCGGGCGCAGACCCCTCCGGCGACTATGCGTGGTCGCTCTTCGGCAAAGCCGAAGCGGTAGAAGCCGGCGCACAGGAGGCGCTGGAAGAAAAGGCGCTTCAACTGGTCGGCGGCCCCGACTCTCCGCAACCGCCGCCGGATCGCACACTTTATGGTCTCCTGCTCGAGCAGGAAAAGGCTGACCTGTTCCTTACCTATTGCACCAATGCAGTGTTGGCAGCCCGCGAAGTGCCGGGTCTTGAGGTGATACAAGTGCCTTCGCCCTTGAACGTTGGGGCCAGCTACGGCCTCATTGTGCTTTCGCGGCGGCCGGAGGCTGCTCGCCTGGCGCTCTTCCTTCTCTCGGAGGAGGGTCAGACAATCTTATCCTCCTATGGTTTCGACTCACCGCTGCTTTAGGAAGCCTACAAGGAGCAGGCAATGAAACTGAGCGCAAGAAACCTTCTCAAGGGCCGGGTCCTCGAGGTTCAGAAGGGCCAGACTACGGCTCATGTCCGCATAGAAATCGGAGAGAACGCAGCGGTCACCGCCTCAATCACCAACGAGGCGGTTGACGATCTTGGTCTCAAGGTCGGGGATGAAGCCACCGCGATCATCAAGGCGAGCGACGTGCTCGTCGGCAAGTAGTCGTTTATTGTAGTTACCGTGGTTGCTGACGCGCGCCGCCCACCCCCGTCCGGTCTTCGTCGCCGCGAGCATGCTCGCCGTGGTTGTTTGCCGGACATTCTGGTGCGTTGTCAGCGCCAGGGCCCAGATGAAAAACCGCTTTTCGCACGGGCCCGCCTAAGTTCCGACATCCGGGAGTTCTCGGGCGCCCTTGGGGATCTCGGGACGCTTCTTCCCTATCTTCTGGCGGCCATCCTGACCGTAGGCATGTCGGCGATCGGCGTGCTGTTCGGCTTCGGCCTCTTCATGATCGTCAGCGGCCTCTTTTTCGCCCTGCCCATCGCAGTTCAGCCGATGAAGGCCGTGGGGGCAGCCATGGTCGTGCTGCCGATGACCCCGGGTGCCGTGACCGCATCCGGGATGATGATCGGGCTTTTCTTTTTGCTGACGTCACTAACCGGGATCCTGAACTGGCTGGCCCGGCTAATCGGCCCGAGAGTCGCCAACGGCCTGCAGCTCGGCCTCGCCCTGCTGCTCGCGCTCAGTGCCTTGCCCATGATGGAGGGCGCACCAGTCCTCGGCGCACTGATCCTTCTCGGCCTGCTGCTCCTGATGTGGCGCGCGCCGCGCCTTCCAGCAGCATTGATCGTCTTGCCGCTGGGCACGTTCTTGTACTGGTCGGTCCAGGGGTTCCCCGAGTTTCCTTCCCTTAGCCTGACCCTCGCCTTGCCAACGTTCGAGCTCCCGGCAGGAGAAGCATGGCTGGAGGGGTTGCTGAAGGGAGCCTTGCCCCAGATCCCTCTCACGGTCGCCAATGCGATTCTCGTGACAGCGGCCTTGGTACGCCGCTACTACCCGAACGAGCTGCATCCTGTCAGCGAGAAGACGCTGGGCCTTTCTACCGGCCTCGGCAATCTGTTGACGGCGCCTTTTGGCGCCATGCCCATGTGCCATGGCGCCGGAGGGTTGGCGGCGCAGCATCGGCTTGGCGCGCGCAGTGGCACGGCGCCCGTGGCGCTGGGGCTGTTTCTGCTCCTTGTCGGGCTTCTGCTCGGGGAGCAATCGGCCAAGCTGCTGCAAACCATACCGGAAGCCGTACTTGGCGCCCTCTTGCTGCTTGCGGCCTTTGAACTTGCCCGCGCCAGCGGCACCTATCGATTGCGCGGCCGCCCGCTGGTCGTCGTGCTTCTCACGGCAGGACTCGCGGTCGTCGTAGAACTGGCGCTCGCTGTGTTGGTCGGCGTGCTGATCGACTACTTGCTGCGCAAGGAGGAGCCATGATGCGGTACGGACTGCTGATCCTGGTTCTCTTGTTACTGCCGACGCAAGGTCTGGCGCAGGAGCGGCGGATCACTGATGCGACAGGACGCGAAGTCTCGGTACCGGAGAGGGTGGAACGCGTTTTTGCCGCCGGCCCGCCTGCCTCTCTCTTCGTCTTTGCCCTCGCGCCCGAGAACTTGCTGGGCTGGACGCGCACCCCACGGCCAGATGAAGCGGCGCTCTTACCCAAAGAATACGCCGCACTGCCGACTGTGGGGCGCCTCACCGGCCGCGGCGGCTCCGCCAATCTGGAAGCCGTCATGGCTCTGGCACCTGATCTCATCGTAGATGTTGGTTCGACCGCTCCTACTTACCGCGATCTTGCGGCGCGGGTGCAGTCCCAAAGCGGCATTCCCACCGTGCTTTTAAATGGTCGTTTCGACGCGACCGCCGAAACCTTCCGGGTTCTGGGGGAGCTCCTCGGGCGGCCGGAACGCGGTGAGGAACTGGCTGTCTGGACTGAGCAGCAAATCGAGGCCATCCGAGCCGGCATCGCCAAGGTGTCACCGGAGCAGAGGCCTCGCGTCTACTATGCGCGTGGCCCGGCGGGCCTGGAAACTGCGCTCTCTGGCTCGATCAACATCGAAGTTCTCGACCTCCTTGGCGTCATCAACGTCGCCGGTGACGGGCTCGGCCAAGGAGGTCTCGCCTCCGTTTCCATGGAGCAACTGCTGGCCTGGGACCCAGAGATGGTGCTCACTGTCGATCCGCACTTCGCACAGCAGGCGCCTCGCGACCCGCTCTGGCAGCAGGTAAAGGCGGTGCGAGAAGGCAAACTCTACCTCGCCCCACGCGCCCCATTTCCCTGGATCGACTTCCCTCCGGGACCGAATCGCTTGATCGGCCTCCCCTGGCTCGCGAGCCTCCTTTACCCGGACATTTTTCCGGCTGAAGAGCTTGAGGAAAAGGTCAAGGGTTTCTATCGGCTCTTCTATCATCGGGAACCGACGACGCAGGAGATACACGCCCTGTTGCGCTCCGCGCGCGAGACCGATCTTGTGAGATAGGAATGCAGGGGAAGCCGCCCCGCCTGCTCGACTGGCGCCTCGCCTGTGCCCTCGTTGCTCTTTTGGCAGGCCTTCTACTCGCGCTTTCTTTAGGCTCCTATCCTTTGGGGCCTGCCGAGCTCTGGAAGTGGTCAATCGCGCGCCTATCCGGCGCCCTGCCGCAAATCGACCCGGGAGCCGTGGCCGTTATCGAACGGGTGCGCGGGCCCCGCGTACTCGTCGCTATCATCGTAGGGGCGGCCTTGGCGACGGCTGGCGCGGCCTACCAGGGTATCTTCCGCAATCCGCTTGTCTCGCCAGACATCCTGGGAGTGTCGTCGGGCGCTGCCTTGGGCGCTGTCCTCGGCATCTTCCTGTCCTTCCCGCTCATCGCCATTCAAGGTCTCGCCTTTGTCGGCGGACTGGCAGCCGTAAGCGCGGTCATGCTGACGGCGGCCATGCTTCGGCAACATGACCGCATTCTCGTGCTGGTGCTGGGCGGCATCGTGATCGGCACCCTCTTCGGCTCGGGGGTCGCGCTTCTGAAGGTACTAGCCGATCCTTACAATCAGCTCCCCGCCATTACCTTCTGGCTGCTCGGCAGTCTGGCCGGGGTCGGCCTGAGCGAGGTCTGGTCGGTAGCGCCGGCCTTCCTCCTGGGCGCCATCCCTCTCCTGCTGCTGCACTGGCGCCTCAACGTCATGACCCTGGGCGAGGAAGAAGCCCGCGCGCTGGGCATCGATACCGGCAGGCTGCGCGCGCTCACTGTCGCCTGCGCCACTTTGATGACCGCGGCGGTAGTCTCGGTGAGCGGCATCGTCGGCTGGGTCGGCCTCCTGATCCCCCATCTTGCCCGCTTTCTCGTTGGCCCCTCTTTCGGGCGCCTGTTGCCCACCGCCGCCATACTGGGTGCGGCTTTCCTGCTGCTGGTGGATACGGCGGCGCGCAGCCTGGGCCGCCTGGAAATCCCGCTGGGCGTGCTCACCGCCATCATCGGCACCCCGGTCTTCATCTGGGTGCTCGCCCGCAGCCGGCGAGGCTGGCAATGACACCCGCCAGGCTCACTGTTGAAAAGCTGACGATCGGCCATGACGGTAAGGCGATTGGCAGCGACATCAGCTTTTTACTCTTGTCGGGAGAAACCCTCAGCCTGCTGGGCCCCAACGGCAGCGGCAAGACGACCCTCTTCAAGAGTCTTCTGCGTCTGATCGAGCCGCTTGGGGGCACCGTCCGCGTCGACGGACAGGACATCAGCGGCTGGCCTCGCGCGGAAATCGCCCGCTGCTTCGGCTATGTTCCTCAGGCGGGGGGCGGGACCTTTCCTTTCACGGTGCGGGAAATGGTGCTGATGGGACGAACCGCTCATTTGTCCACCTTCGCCAGTCCGGGCCCGAAGGATTGGGAGGCGGCAGAGGAGGCGCTGCAACGCCTCGGCATCGCTTCCCTGGCGGAGCGCCCCTACCCCCAGCTTAGCGGCGGCGAGCGCCAACTCAGCCTGATCGCCCGCGCCCTGGCGCAGGAACCGCGTTTCCTGATCCTGGACGAACCGACCGCCTCTCTCGATTTCGGCAATCAAGTAAGAGTGTTGCAGCAGATCCGCCAACTTGCTGACAGCGGTATCGGCATCGTACTGTCGACGCATCATCCGGATCAGGCCTTCGTGCTGGGCGGCCGGGCGCTCCTGCTGCGCGACGGTCGCCTCGCCGCCGCCGGGCCGGTCGAGGACGTCATCACCCCGGCTCGCCTCAAGCACCTCTACGGCATCGATGTCCAGGTGCTGGAAACCCCCCAAGGCCCCGTCTGCCTGCCGCGTTATAGCTAGCACGACCGGAGCCGTATCTCCGCCTCACAGCAACACATCGCGCGCACGTCACGTCCCCATCGGGCCC
>JAJUFM010000105.1 GCA_029265995.1 Rhodospirillaceae bacterium
CGACGAAACCCCGCTGCAGGAATGGCTGCTCCAGCTTCAGGCGGCCATGGTGGCAGGTCGTGATGCCGGCCCCATCGGATTCGATGATCTGCGCCGCATCATCAACGTGGGCCACGACGCCTTGCCATTCGAGAGCCTGGTAGGCTTCCAGAACTATCCTTTGGACGAGAAGGGCTGCCTCCACTCCGCCGGGCTGACATTGCTCGAAAGCGGCGACATCACCCTACCAGACATGCCGCTTAACCTGATGGCGGAAACACTTGATGGTGGTCTGATTCTCCGGCTGATGGCCGACGGCAGAAGCTACTCCGGGCGCGAGCTGCAGCGTCTGCTGGATATGCTGGCTCATGCGCTCACGCTCATACCGGCCAACCCGGATCGCGCCGTGATGGAGCTTGATCCGGTGCCACCTGGTTGCATCAGAGAGGTGCTTACCGACTGCTGTGCGGGACCTCCCCTCCAGGCGCCTCGGGGAACGCTCCCGGAAAGCATCCTGGCGCAAGCCGCATCACAGCCAGGCGCGCTGGCCATCCGTCAGGGCGACCAGTCTCTGACCTATGGCGAATTGCTCAACCTGGCCCAGGCGGTGGCTGATCTTCTAAGGGATCAAGGCATCGGTGCTGGCGCCCGGATTGGGGTCATGCTGGAGCCGAGCCCTCTGGCAATTGCCGCGATCCTCGGCGCCCTGCTGCGCGGTGGTTCCTATGTCCCGCTAGACGGTAACAGCCCGCGAGAGCGCAGAGACCAGATGATCGCAGCCGCAGGGATCTCTGTTGTCCTCACTAGCCGAGAACGGCAGGCGGAGCTTCGGCCTGGACTAGGCGTGGCGCTGGACGGGTTGCGCGCTGCACCTAATACGGCCCCTGCGTGCGCAAAGCTGACCGGAGAAGAAGAGGCATATGTGATCTTCACCTCCGGCTCCACTGGCGAGCCCAAGGGGGTGTCCGTCACTCACGACAATCTTGCGTGGCACGTGGCCGCCCGCGCCGCTGCCTATCCCGACCATCCAATCGACGCCTTCCTCCTTACCTTTCCCCTGATTTTCGACGGCTCGGTCACAGTTGTGTTCAACACTCTGGCCTCTGGGGGCACGCTGGTGCTGCCGCGCCAGAGCGATGCCATGGATGCAGACCGTCTGGTTTCCCTGATCGCGGCCGCCGGGGTCACCCACACCGCCATGACACCGTCTCTCTGGCGCCAGATCCTGCAAGCAGCGACTTCAGAGCAGCTTGCCGGCCTGCACTTTTCCTTGGTGGCGGGAGAATCCTGCCCGCGCAGCCTGGTTACGCTTCACGCATCGCTGCTACCGGAGGTGCCACTATTCAACGAGTACGGCCCGACAGAGGCAACGGTCTGGACGACCTTTGACCGCTGTCGGCCGGAAGAAGGCGAGTCCGTGGTGCCCATCGGTCGGCCGATCCCTGGCTGCACAGCCTACGTGGTCGACTCACAGGGGCGCCTGTGCCTGCCGGGCATGCGGGGCGAGTTGTTCGTCGCCGGGCCCATGGTTGCACAGGGATATGTGGGACAAGCCGCGCTGACCGACGAGCGATTTGGGCAAAATCCTTTCAGTGATCAGCGAAACGCCGCCCGCCTTTATCGAACGGGGGATCTGGTTTCCTTCGGCGACGATGGTCGGCTGCGATTCCACGGCAGAGCTGACCGCCAGGTCAAGCTGAATGGCTATCGCATCGAGCTGGGTGAAGTGGAAGCTGCTTTGGGCGACCATCCCGCTGTGAGCGACTGCATCGTCTTGCTTCGTAATGGTGGCGAAGGGGGCGCAGCTCGGCTGGTAGCCCATGTCGCCGGCTCCGGCCTGCCGGAAGCCGAGGCGCTGCGACAACACTTGGCGGAGCGGCTGCCCGCCTGGATGGTGCCGCAATCCCTTGTGCTGCATGAAAAGCTGCCGCGCTCGCCGAACGGCAAGATCGACACCACGGCACTGCAGGATCCGTTGCCGTGCACCCTCGCCGAGCCCCCAAAGACCGACTGCGAGAAGAGGGTCGCGGCAATTTGGGCAGAGGCGCTGGCTATAGAACGGGTAGGCCGCCAGGATAACTTTTTCGTGCTTGGCGGCAGTTCGCTATTGGCCATGCAAGTCCTGTCGCGGCTGCGTCGTGAAGGCGCCTCGACATTGGAGCTCACCGACCTGTTCGAAGCCCCTTGCCTCGCCGATTTCGCCTTGCGTGTGGAAGCCTCTGGGCCGAACCCTCAAGAAGCGGCCCCGCCACCAAGCGGACCAGCGCTCCGCTCTCGAACCCGCACCCGCGTAAGCCTGCCCGGAGAGGGAGCGTGACTTCCGGCTACATCGCACAGCCTTCCTTCATTCAGCGGCAGCTTCGGGTTCTTGATCTGCTCCACCCCGAGCGCTCGAGCTACGCTTTGCCGCTTCTGCTGGAGTTGAGCGGCAAGCCCGATACTGCTGCCTTACGCGCGGCGGTGGCGGCGGTGGTCGCACGACACGACGCCTTGCGTGCCGCCTTTCCGCTGGTGGACGGCTCTCCGGTGATGGCGATTCGCGACCACCTCGAGCTGTCCATCCCGGAAACGGTCGTCTATGTCGAAACGCGCGACGACTGGCGCGCGGCGCTGCGTTCCGCGGCGGACGAGTTCACCGCGCGCCCCTTTGACCTCACTGCGGGCCCCTTGCTACGGGCTGGGATCCTGTACTCGGAACGCTACGGCTATGGCCTGGTGGTGGTGTTCCACCACATCATTGCTGACGGCGCGTCACTGGATATCTTCGCGCGCGATCTGGTGACTGCTTACGACGCTGTACTGTCGGGCAGCGAGCCGGCGTGGCCAGAACTGGCTCTGCAATTTCCCGATTATTCTGACTGGGAGCATGAGCGCTACAGCGACCCGGCCGCTGCCGAAACAGCGGCAGCCACTGCCGCCTGGCGCGATAAGTTGCGCGGCCTGCCGCAACTGCTTTCCCTGCCTTACGATCATGCAAGCGCAAACGATGCCCCGCCAGCGAGCGGAGTAGCCACGCTGCAACTCGATAGCATTGTCGGCGAAAGACTCTCCGCCTTTGCGCGGGAACGGGGCGTTACGCCCTTCCTGACCTTTTTAGCGGTCTACGCAGTCGTGCTGCGACGCTGGACAGCGCTGGAAGACATAGTCGTCACCGTTCCAGTCTCCAAGCGTACGCAGCCAGAGCTAGCTCCCTTGATCGGCTTGCTGGTCGATACTCTGCCGCTTCGATTGAGATTTACCCCTGAGCTCAATTTCCTCCAGCTCATGGATACTTTGCGCGCCACCTTTCTGGAGGCGCTTCGGCATCGAAGCGTCCCCTTCGATCGCATCCTGCAAGCCATCGGCCTGGAGCGACAGGGTGAAGCAACCTCGTTGCTGCAGCTCCTGTTCGGCGAAATGACGGACACTCGCCCCTTGCCTGCCGCACGGGACGGCGTGGTCTTCTCGCTGGCCGATGAAACCGTCAATCAAGCCGCCAAGACCGATATTTCTCTGGTTTATCGCCTTTCAAGCAAAGGTCTGGAACTGTGGTGTCGCTATGACGCCAACCGCTTCGAAGCTTCTACGATCAACCGACTCCTCGGGTGGTTCGGCACTGTGGCCAGACGGGTGGTTGATGATCCCTCCCTGCCCGTCGATGAAATCGCATTGGCCGACGAAGTAGAGGTGCGAGAACTGCTGGCGAGTTTCAACGACACGCAGCGCCCCTATTCGAACAGCACCTCTGTACCAGCCCTCTTCTACACCGTTGCCCAGAACCACCCTCAAGCAACCGCGATAGAAACGCCAGATGGCTCGCTGAGTTATCGCGAATTGTCGGATCAGGCGCGCGGGCTGGCCAGCGTGCTGGAGGAGGAGGGTGTTTCGCGCGGCGACCCGGTCGTTCTGGTGCTGCACCCTTCTGCAACGCTCATTCGCAGCATCTTGGCAGTCCTTACTCTGGGTGCCTCCTATGTGACCGTTGACCCGGCATATCCTCAGGCGCGCAAGGAACAGATCGTCGTGCTTGTCGGAGCCCGTATCGTGCTCGGCTCGCCCGCTGTTGCCGGATCCGCCAGCGGGGAGCTGGAGGGGGTCCGCTACCTCGACCCCGCCAAACTGGCAGCGCGAGCGCAACGGGCGGCCCCGCATAGGGGCACCTCAGTCGCACCAGACGAAGCGGCTTATGTGATGTTCACGTCCGGCTCTACGGGTGTGCCCAAAGGTGTTGTCATTCCCCATCGCGCAATCCTGCGGCTCGTGTGCAACACCAACTACTGCACCTTTGGGCCTGAGACGCGCGCGCTCGTCTACTCCAACCCGGCGTTTGACGCCTCCACTTTGGAGATCTGGGCGCCGCTCCTGAATGGCGGAGCTGCCGTGGTAGCAGACCGCGAGAGCGTGATGGACCCGCCCAGCCTGCAGAAACTTCTCACTGAGCGTCATATCAACCTTTTGTGGATCACCGCCGGCCTGTTCCAGCAGATCGCGGCGGTCAATTCCGCTGTTTTTGCTGGCGAACGGACGGTGATTACTGGCGGCGACGTGGTCAATCCAACCGCCGCTCGCGGGGTGGTCGAGGCTTGCGCAGGCAGCGGCCTGCGCCTTCTCAACGGCTATGGTCCCACGGAGAACACGACCTTCAGCACAACCTTCGACATTACTGAGGCGGAGGACATCTCCTCCGGTGTCCCCATCGGCCGCCCGATCGCTAACTCAACTGCTTACGTGCTCGATCCGGGCGGGCGTCCTCTCCCGGTCGGAATTGTGGGCGAGATTTTCGTTGGCGGCGCCGGCGTCGCGCTGGGCTATGTCAGTGATGCCGACATGACCGCGGCACGCTTCCTTCCCGATCCTTTCGCAGAGCGACAAGGCGCCTTGATGTACCGCACTGGTGATCTCGGCCGCTGGCGGGCAGACGGCGTACTGGAGTTTGTCGGTCGATCCGATGACCAGGTGAAGGTTCGGGGCTTCCGCATCGAACTCAACGAGATCGCAGCGTCGCTTGCGCAGCATCCGCAAGTTGCCGAGGTGTGCGTCGTGGCCCCACGCGTCGAAGATGGTAATCGCCGCCTTGTTGCCTACTTCGTCGCAGGCGGCCGAACCGTGCCGACACCTGCGACGCTGCGTGACTTCCTTGCCCAACGGCTTGCTCCCCACATGCTGCCGCATGCTTACGTGGCGCTGGAGGAGCTGCCTTTGACGATCAATGGCAAGATCGATCGCGCGGCCCTCCCCCCGGTTGCCACCCATCACTTTGACCGAAGCGCCGGCCTGGTCGCGCCTCGAAACGACGATGAGAAGCTTTTCGCCCGCTTGTGGTCCGATCTGCTGGAACTGCCCGAAGTCGGCATTCATGAGAACTTCTTTCAGATCGGTGGCGATTCGATCCTGGCTATCCGCCTGGTCACACGCGCCGCGGAACTTGGTGCACGTCTTTCGCCCCGTGACGTCTTTGAGAATCCAACGGTCGCCGACCTGGCCGCCCTCATCAACAAGAGCCGACAGCAAGATGGAGGCGCGCGACAGTTCCATCCGCCAGAGCTCCTTCCACCTGTGAGCCGGCCGCAGGAGACTGCCGCGATTGCCAGCATAGATATCGAGGAGCCGGTCAGCCTGGTCGATCTAGGTTTAGCGGTTCAGGAGGTAGCCGCACGGCACGAAGCTTTACGCGTACGATTGGATCACGACGGCCTGGGCCACCACCTGGCCATAGCCGATTTCGTTGCAGCCTTTCCTTTGCGCACGGCCACGATGCCCGAACTGGACGATGCCAGTTTGGATGAGTGGATTTCTCATCACCGCGAGCGCCTCTCACGCGGGCTGAGTCTCGCAAAGGGCAGCGTGCTGGCGGTGACTCTTGTTGCTAGCGAAGAGGCCGCGCGGTGCCTGCTCGTTGTCGCGCTGCATCGCTCAATCGCCGACGATCGGGCAGCCATCCTGATCGCCTCTGAAATCGCCGAGCTCTTGCGCCGTCCAGACAGGGCGCAGCACTGGGAAAGGCCGCCCTCCTTCGCAACCTGGCTTGCGTGGCTGGATTCCTACGCCCGCAAAAGCGGCGGCCTTCCACAGGTGCCAAAGCCTGCCAACGCGAAAACACCCTGTCTGGAAGCGCCGCGCACGGACGACCACATCGCAGCGGAACTCGCACTGCCGTCAGATCTTGCGACGATCTTGCTTGCAGAGCTCGCACCGCGCCTCAAGCTCTCCCCCCTTGATCTGCTCCTTGCGTGTTTGGCTGACGCCTTCCCCCATGTGGAAGAGCCGCTGGTGGTAGAAGTCAGCAACAGCCACCGGACAATCCCCGATGGCGCTCCTACGGCGGACCTACTGATCGGTAACCTCTCACTCTCCTATCCTGTGGTGCTCCCAGCGTCCAAAGGCAGCCCTAAACGACGTTTGCGTGCCACCAAGGCTGCTCGCCAGGCCTCCGAACCGCTCAGCGTCGCGGGCCATCTATCTGTGGACGGCACCGATGCAGAAGCGGCACATGTAGGTCTTGCCTGGTGTCTGCCCAGAACAGCGAGACGAGGCGCGCGCTCCCACGGCCACCCCGCTTTCTCGCGGAAAGTTCCGGGCGCCTTGCTGGCCAGCGTCGAGAAGGGGTCCCTCCTGCTGCGCTGGATGGGCACCGAGCCCCGGCAGGGGGCCAAAGCAATGCTACGCCGTATAGCTGATGAGCTAGAGAGCATGAGCCGGCTCCTCGATCAGCCCACGGCGCCGCTCTACACCCCCGCCGACATGCCGCTCGCTGGCCTGGACCTTGATAGCCTCGAGGCGCTCACCCGCGATGGGGCTGAAGTCGATATCTATCGGCTTTCCCCCATGCAGGAGGCGATGCTCGTTCACTCGCTGACTGCCCGTGGCTCCGAAGTCAATTTCGAGCAAAGCTGCACGCGCTTCAGCGGCAGCATCGAGATGAAGGCCTTTGTGGAAGCATGGCGTCTCGTCTTCGAGCGTCATCCAGTGCTTCGTACGACCTTTCGCTGGCGGGGCCTTCCACATCCGGTGCAGGTGGTACGCCAGGCCGTCGACCTGCCTCTGACTGTCGTTTCCTGGCCAGAGTTCGATCCGGCACGCCTGGAAGATTGTCTCGCGCGCGATCGACAGCAAGGTTTCGATCTGGAAGAGGGGCCGCTCGTGCGCCTTCAGGCCATCCAGGTGGGGCGGAATGAACTCTATCTCATTGCGAGCTTTCACCACCTCATCATCGATGGCTGGTGTCTTGCGCAGCTGGATTACGAACTGCGCGCCGCTTACGAGGCAATACGCGCAGAGCAGCCGCTGCTCCTGCCACCTGCGCTGCCCTATCGGAACTATATTGCCTGGTTGGGAGAGATCGAGCGGGAGCAGGGTCGTCGCTACTTCCAAGAACTGCTGCGCGACGCGCCGCAGCAAAGGGCCTTGAGGCAAACACCGACAACCCTCGGGTTTGCCAACGCCCAGACTACACTGGACGCAGAAACCACCCGGACTATCACGAGTTTCGCCCGCCGGCGGGGCACGACGGTCGCAGCGCTCCTGCATCTTGCCTGGGGCCTCTGGCTCGCAGCGAAGCTCGGCAGCGACGACGTTATCTTCGGAACGACGGTGTCTGGCCGCCCCCATGAGGTTGCTGGCGTCGAACGTATTGTTGGCCTTTTCATCAACAACTTGCCGCTCCGCCTTCGCCTCTCGACGGATACCGGAGTGAACAGTCTGCTGGACGAAGTTGGCCGACAGCTCGGCTACCTTCAGGAGAACGCCCAGATCACGCCGCTGGAGGTTCTTGAGGTTGCCGGCATTGATGACGACCGAAAGGGCTTGTTCGATACCCTGGTGGTGGTCGAAAACCTGCCGTCTGGTAGCAGCGCCTGGGCCGATGCAAAGGGGCTGGTGGTTGAGTCGGTCTATGGCCGCCTCAAGACCGCCTATGATCTGACCTTCGTTGCGGTGCCGGGTGAGAGACTACGGCTGTCACTGATCCTGCCGGACTCAGACGGCACCGCCGAGAACACCGGCAACTCCTTTCTTGCCGAAGTAGCAGCCATCCTTGCGCGCCTGCCGCAGGCGGCCGCGGGAGCTGTATCCGCCTTGCCTCTCCCGGAGGCAATGGACTCGCCATCAAGCAGCCACGTGGAAAACAAAGGTTCGGCTGCTCGTATAGTGGTTCGGCCGCGAAGCGGCATGGAAGCGCGCGTCGCATCGACTGTCGCTGAACTGGCGGATTGCGATGTCGATCTGGATACCGACTTCGGCTCCCTTGGCTTTGATTCCCTGGCTATAAGCCGCCTCGCTTCCCGGCTGGGCCGCCAACTTGGTCGCTCTGTGCCTATATCGATGCTGCTGGAGCACTCCTCTATCGCCAGCCTCGCTGCAGCCCTCGGCCGCAATCAGCCCTGGGATCCCGTAGTGCAGTTGCGCGAGGGCAAGGGCGGCCCCTTTGTTTGCGTTCATCCCATTGCCGGCGACGTTAGCGCCTTCATCGATCTGGCGCGGGCGATGCCATCGCAAATTCCCTTTTGGGCGATTCAGGCGCCCGGACTCGAAGAGGGGCAAAAGCCGCTTTCTTCGGTCGAGGAGTTGGCCGATCTGGCTTTATCCGCCTTGGCGGCCCGGGGGCTGGAGCGGCCGCCGTGCATCGGGGGATACTCCTTCGGCGGGCTGGTTGCCTATGAAATGGCCAGGCGTCTCGCGGCCGCTGGCGCGCCGCCGCGAACGATCATCATCGACACTCCTGCCCCGCTCGAGCGGCGCTCGATCCTGAGTTCCGACGAAGATCGAGCTTCGGCGGAATGGCTGGCTCGGATGATCGCAGTACGCGCACGCCATCACGCCTGCCCTGTGCCGTTAACTCTCGAAACGCTACAGGATCTCCCGGCCGAGCAGCGCTTCGAGCTGGCGATCGAGCGGCTGCGCCATTCCGGGCTTGTGTCCGAGGAGGCCGATGCTGCCTGGCTAAAGCGCGCCCATGCGACCGGCCTCGCCCAGTATCGGGCTTATCTCGCTTATACCCCGGAAGCAGCAGACCACCGTTCCTTGGATCTCGCTCTCATTCGAGCCGCATCGCCACGCAGAGAGGATCTCGAAGAGGCGCAAGCCCGCCAGCTCCAGAGCCCTTTCCTCGGGTGGGAGCACTTCGTCGATACCCCCATCGAGGTTGCCGCGATCGAAGGCGATCACATCTCCATCATGTTTGGAGATGCGGCGGCAACTCTGGCAGAGGCCATCACGCGATACCTGCCGAGGTAACCCTGGCCGGAGCTTTCGACCTCCGGCAGATGATCGCGGATAAGATCTACAGGGTCACTCCCGGAAAGAGCGGACCGCGGATGGGCTCACCGGCTTCGATGTCAACATGGAAACCTGCATCAGCCAGGCGATCCAGCACTGGGCGACCGTGTGGTGCCAGAACCGCCGAGGGCGCGGTCCAGCGGGTCACGAAGCGGCGCATATCATGGTCGAAGTTGTTTCCCGCCGAGCCGTGAAGGGTACGCGCGTGGAAGACAAGACAATCCCCCGCTTCAAGATCCCATCCAACTATGTCGTAGCGCGCGCGCTCCGCCTCTATGTCTGGAATCTCGCTAAAAAGGCTTTCGTCGGCTTGGCCACCGGTACTTTTGTGATAATCGAGGTAAAAGCGGCTGGCGGCGTCGCTAGTCGCCTCTGATGTCGCGAAAAACCCCTTCGGCATGAACAGCTTGGGGATCAAGTGTGACCCCCTGACAAACTCCAGCGCGGCTTCCCGCGGCGTGGGGTCGAGCGCCACCCAGACGGAGCAGAAGGGGCCCAGTATTACATTGTCGTGGTGCCAGGGCGTCCGCTCCGTCGCACCGGCCCGCTTCATGAACCACACATCCTGAACCAGCGAGACGGTCTCAGCGCCTAGACATTCCGCAGCCAAGGCGGCCGAGGGCCCCGCCAGAGCGCAATGCTCAAGTTCCGCTATATGAAAACGGGCCCACATGTCGGACAAAAACGCCTCGGTACCCTGGTCAGAGAGGCATTGGTAGAAGGGGCCAGGCGTTTCGACATTGCGAGCAATGCCGGTCCTTGCCGCAGCGATCCAATCGTCGTCGAAGGCGTTCCGCACGCAGACCACGCCGTCGCTGGCGAACCGCGCAGCCATGTCAGACGGAATTTCCATTTGGCGCTTCTCTAGCGAAAGTAGTTGTAATACGCGAGAATACTACAGTAAGCGCACTTAATGAAAGCCGCTGCCTTAAAAGTCGGCGTTCCCGCAATATGAGCGGGAAAAGCGATCTGTTTGAACAAGGAAAAAATCAAAAAATGGCGGACCCGTAGGGATTCGAACCCCAGACCTCTTCCTCCGGAGGGAAGCGCTCTATCCAGCTGAGCTACGGGTCCGCATGCGGCGGGACATTAGCGGAGGTGAGGCGGAGCGACAAGTCCGCGGATGGGGGAAACCGC
>JAJUFM010000076.1 GCA_029265995.1 Rhodospirillaceae bacterium
GTCTCAGCCTTCCTCCTCGCTTTCGGTCCTCGCGCTGCCTATCAGAGCCCGAACTACCGGTGGTTCGCCAGCCGCTTTCGCGACTTCCTGTACATCGACCGCATTGTCGTGGACTCGCTGGAGCGTGGTAACGGTCTTGGCCAGCGCCTTTACGAGGCGGCTTTTGAACTCGCGGCAGACCGTCCACTTTGCTGTGAGGTCAACCTGCAGCCGCCCAATGAGGGCTCCCTTCGCTTTCATCGCAGGCTCGGCTTCCAATGCGTGGGGGAGGCGGATTCGAGCGATGGGAAGCGGGTCGCCATGCTCGGGACGCAACCCCTAGCCGCCACAGGCTAAGCAGCGATTCCGCATGCTGAGGAACATCCGGCACATCCTCGCATTGCCAAGAAGCGTTGGAAGTTGGTGAATGGGAGTGTTCGTGCCGGCCGCAGAAGTGGATTGTCTTGTTATCGGAGGTGGGCCGGCTGGTTTGACTGCCGGCATCTTTCTAGCGCGCTTTCGGCGTCGGATCGCGATCATCGATGGCGGCGAAAGCCGTGCTTCCTGGATTCCGCGCACGCGCAATCACCCCGCCTTTCCGGGGGGCATTAACGGCGAAGATTTGCTGCAGCGGATGCGCGAGCAGCTACAGGATTTCGGAGTAGTTCCCCTGAGTGGGCTGGCAGAGCGGCTGGAGGAGGAGGACGGGCGCTTTCGGCTGGAGCTGCAAGAGCAGCGCTACCTTGCCCCCTACGTAATCCTGGCCACCGGCGTTCGCGACCTCCTGCCGCCGGTCGAGCAGGCGATAGAGCAGGTGCGCCGGGGCTTGATTCGCCAGTGCCCCATCTGCGACGGCTACGAAGTTATCGGAAAGCGAGTGGCAGTGATCGGCGCCGACCGCAACGCCGCGGGGGAAGCGCTGTTTCTGCGCGGCTTCACGAGCGACATCAGCCTTCTAACCTTCGGCGCCGATCTCGCTCTCAGCCCGGCTGATCAGGATCGCCTGGCTGCTTGCGGGGTGACGCTGCTGGTGACACCGGAAGGAAGGCTAGATTGCGAGCAAGGAGATGTTCGCATCACCTGGCCCGACCGCGACCAGCTTCGCTTCGACGCCATCTACTCCGGGCTGGGGATCGAACCTCGGACCAGGCTGGCAAAACAGCTTGGGGTCGAGCTTTCCGCCGAAGATCGAGTTTTGACCGACGCGCGGCAACGAACATCCCACCCGCGGCTCTTCGCGGCGGGAGATGCGGTGACCGGCCTGAACCAGATAGCCGTTGCCATGGCGCAGGCTGAGATTGCCGCGGTGACAATCCACAATGAGCTGCGGGAGCGCGATCGCCACACCCTTCCCTAGGAGGGGGAGGGCGAAGGCGTGGGAAGGTGATGTGCGTCTTGCTTCGCATTGGCCGCCTCTGCGCCTATCTTCGGGACCTCACCTGAAGGAACGGCTCATGACGCTGCTCTATGAACATGATGACATTCGCGACGCGGTGATCCGCCTGTGCCAGAATTTTCCCGATGACTACTGGCGAACCCTGGATCGGTCGCGAGCCTATCCCGCAGACTTCGTGCGCGCCTTGACCGATGCTGGGTTTCTCGGAGCGTTGATTCCCGAAGCTTACGGAGGCTCCGGCCTGCAGATTTCCGCCGCTGCGGCCATACTCGAGGAAATCCATCGGCAGGGGGGCAATGCTGCTGCCTGCCATGCTCAAATGTACACCATGGGCACGCTCCTACGGCATGGATCGGAGGAGCAGAAGCGGCGCTACCTGCCTCACATCGCCTCGGGCGAGCTGCGGCTTCAGGCCTTCGGCGTGACCGAGCCGACAAGCGGCAGCGACACCGGATCGCTTGGGACAACGGCGCGGCGGGAAGGGGACCACTATGTCGTGAACGGTCAGAAGCTCTGGACATCGCGCGCCGAACACTCCGACCTGATGATCTTGCTCTGCCGCACGACGCCACGTGACCAGGTCCGTAAGAAGACCGATGGACTATCCGTTCTTCTGGCGGATATGCGCCACGCGCTGGACCGAGGCCTCACCATCCGCCCGATCCGCACCATGATGAACCACGCGACTACAGAGCTCTTTTTCGACAACCTGGAGGTTCCCGTAGAGAACCTGATCGGGGAGGAGGGGCAAGGGTTCCGCTACATCCTCTCTGGCATGAATGCCGAACGAATTCTTATTGCCGCAGAGTGCATCGGGGATGCCAAGTGGTTCATCGAGCGCGCCAGCCGCTACGCCGGTGAGCGCATCGTCTTCGGACGTCCAATCGGGCAGAACCAGGGTATTCAATTTCCCATCGCCCAGGCCTATGCCCGTATGCGGGCTGCGGAGCTGATGCTGCACGAGGCGATGAACCGCTATGAAGCCGGTGACAACCCCGGTGCCGAGGCCAACATGGCGAAAATGCTGGCGGCCGAGGCGAGCTGGGAAGCAGCGGAAGCCTGCGTTCAGACCCATGGCGGCTTCGGCTTTGCCGAGGAGTTCGACATCGAGCGCAAGTTTCGCGAAACCCGCCTCTACCAGGTCGCACCCATCTCCACCAACCTCATCCTTAGCTACCTGGCCGAGCACGTCCTCGGCATGCCGCGGTCTTACTAGGCACTGACGACGCAGCCATACTTCCACTTCGTCTTCCTGAGCGAAAGCGAAGGAACTCGTGCCGCAGGAGCTCCGGCCCGCGAGGTCCTTCGCGGGCGCTCAAGACGATCCCGCAGGCTGCTGTTAGCCCGGAAAGTCCACCACTTGTCGGATGGCGGTGCCGTCGCGCAGGCGGTCCATAGCTAGGTTGATATCCTCCAATGGGAGGCGGTGGGTCAGGAGCTTTTCGACGGGCAGCAGACCGCGGTGGTAGAGGGCAAACATGCGGGGCAGGTCGCGCAGGGGAACGCAGGAGCCGATGTAGCTGCCCTTGAGTGTCCGTTCCTCACCCACGAGCTTCAGCGCCGGGAGCTGCAGGCGAGCGTCCGGGTGAGGCAGACCGCCGGTCACCGTCATGCCGCCGCGCCGCGTGATCTCGTAGGCCAGAAGCAGGGCGTGAACCGAGCCGGCCATTTCGATGGCGTAGTCTACACCGCCTCGGGTGGCCTCCCGCACGGCTTCGATGCAATCTTCGTCTGCCTGGAAGACATCTGTAGCGCCCAGGTTCCGAGCCGCTTCCAGCTTCGACTCGAGGCGGTCGACCGCGACGACCCGGCCCGCCCCGGCGGCAAGGGCGCCGAGGACCGCGGCCAGCCCAACGCCACCCAAGCCGACCACCGCCACTGTTGAGCCTGGGCGCACCTGTGCCGTGTTGAAGACCGCGCCCGCGCCGGTAAGCACAGCGCAAGAAAAAAGAGCGGCAATGTGCGGCTCGAGAGGTTGCTCGACCTTCAGGATCGATTGCCGGGCCACCACCGCATACTCTGCGAAAGCCGAGACGCCGACGTGATGGTTGACGGGCCCGGCATCCGCTGTTAGGCGCCGATGGCCGGTAAGCAGTTCGCCGGCGCCTGAATGCTGCGCGGCGGGCTCGCAGAGCGCGGGACGCCCCTCGGCGCAGGGGCTGCAAGTGCCGCAGCCCGGGGCGAAGATGCAGACGACCTGGTCGCCAGGTTTCAGACCCTCGACTCCTTCTCCACAGGCCTCGACGTAGCCCGCGGCCTCATGCCCCAGCACCATGGGCACCGGTCGAGGCCGGGTGCCGTCGATCACGGAAAGATCCGAATGACACACGCCGGCTGCCGCGATGCGGATCAGGACTTCGCCGCGGCCGGGAGATTGCAGTTCGACCTCCCGCACCTCCAGGGGAAGGCTCTCCACGTAAGGTGGCTGTGCGTCGGAGCGGGTCAGAACGGCGGCTTTGATCTTCACTCTTTCCTCCCTGAAGTGCTGCCGGCTGGCGCGAACTCAGCCCGAACTCTCTGGCCCTGTTCGTCGACTGCAGGCACCGGGCCATAGCTACGCGGCTGGCCGGTGACGAAGGCGCCGGGAGCCAGAAGCTCGAGTTCGCCATGTTGAGTCTTGATTCGAATATGCCGATTTTGCGGGTGCTCGACGAGATCTTCCAGATCGGAAAGTCGGCCACAGGCAATACCGTTGGCCTCGAGTTCCGATATGTTGCTCTCTCTGTCGCCCTTCAGCATGTGCTCACCGACCAGTTGGTCAACTTCCGCGCGGTTGGCGACCCTCTCGCGGTTTGTAGCGAAGCCTTCCTGGTCCGCCAGGTCCGGCCGCTTAAGCACCCGCTCACAAAGGAGGCGCCATTCGCGATCGCTCTGGATGGAGAGGAGGAGCACCTTGCCATCGGCGCAGGGGAAAGCACCGTAGGGTGCAATGGTGGGGTGCTGCAATCCTTGACGGCCGGGCGTTACGCCTCCATAGCGGTGCTGGAGATAGGGCACGTTCATCCAGTCAGCCATCGCGTGATACAGCGATACCTCGATGTGACGCCCGCGCCCGTTCTTCATGCGCGCAATCAGGGCTTCTAGAATAGCCTGGTAGGCCGTCATACCGGCGGCGATATCGCACACCGAAACCCCGACCCGCGCTGGCCCGTCCGGCGTCCCGTTGATGGCGCAGAGGCCGCTTTCCGCCTGAATCAACAAATCATAGGCCTTCTGCTGCGCGCGAGGCCCCTCGCTGCCGTAGCCGCTGATCGAGCAGATAATGAGTTCGGGCCGTTCTTCCAGCAGCCGCTGAGGATCGAAGCCGAGGCGGGACAATACGCCGGGGCCGAGGTTCTGGATCAGAATGTCGGCTTGTTGCAGGAGGTTCGAGAGGACCGCCCGATCCTCCTCCGCCTTCAGATCGAGGCAAACCGATTCCTTGCCGCGGTTGAGCCAGACGAAATAGGAGCTGCTGCCCTTTGCCAGGGCGTCATACTCCCGCGCAAAGTCGCCGCCCGGCCGCTCGACCTTGATGACCCGCGCCCCGGCGTCGGCCAGCTTCACCGAGGCGTAGGGCGCGGCGACGGCATGCTCCACCGACACCACCAGCAAGCCCTCGAGCTCAGCCATGCTTCATCCCTTTTTCGTGGCAGCCAGAGGCAGAAGGAGCTCTGGATATCGATAGGTTATGGAAAATAAATTGTCGTCCCGCTTGTTCTAGACCTATCCTATCGGCGGGAGGCACGCCATCGGCTCGCGATCCGCGGGCTGTTTCTGACCCATCTTTACGCGGAGATACCGAACCGTCTGGCGTGCCCGGCCCGGATGACGACGCCACTGCGCTCCACCTCTTCCAACGGGCGAAGCCTGGCAGTGGTTTTACTGTTCTGAACCTTACGGAATTAGCTGAACAGGGAGGCATCCATGAAGAATGCAATCACCACCATTGCCGTTGCAACCACCCTTGCCTTCGGTCAGGCGGCCTTCGCTCAGGATAGTCAGCAGGAATGGCAGGCACCCTGGGGGGAGGATGACCAGATCGGTGCTGCCAACCGCATGTCCGCTGAATCGATTCGGGAGGCGGCGAAGCTGGTGACTGAAGGCAAGATGTACAGCCTCGGGATCATCGTCGACAAGGATACCCCGGCTTTCCCGCCGCGGTCACTCAGCCTGACGGTGTTGCAGCCCAACCAGATGGGCACCAGCGGGTTGGGGGATAACGCCTTTACCTACAACGACGATATCTTCATGGGCTGGCTTGGCATCGGGCCGCAGATCGACGGGCTCGGCCACGCAGGCATCGACCATGTCTACTACAAGGGACTGAAAGGCGAAGAATTTGCCGATGCCGCCGGTCTCGCGGAACTCGGCCTGCACAACTTGCCGGGGATCGTCGCACGCGGAGTGGTTCTGGACATGGCGGGCTACTACGGCGTCGACATGGTCGAGGAGGGGCGCGCCTACACGGAAGAAGACGTGAAGGGCGCGGCCGAGCGGCAAGGCATCGAGATCCGCGAAGGCGACGTCGTGCTCTTCCACTCGAACTGGATGGAGCTGCTGGACGGCGAAAATCCGGACCTGGAGCGTTTCGGCTCGGCGGAGCCGGGAGTGGGAGTCTCCGCCGCCGAATATCTTGCTGAGGTAGGCGTGATCGCTGTGGGTGCGGACACCTGGGGCATGGAAGCGGTGCCGGCCGAGACGGAGAGCGAGGCTTTCCCGGTGCACCAGATCCTGCAGCCCAAGAATGGTATCTACATGCTTGAGAACATGGATACCCGCGAACTGGTCGCCGACGAGGCGTGGGAGTTTCTCTTTGTGCTCGGCCACGCCCGCCTGCGCGGCGCCGTGCAGATGATCATCAATCCGATCGCCATCCGCTGAGTCGGCTGTGCCGGGGGCGTCCAATGGTCGGGTACCATCGGGCGCCCTGTTCGTGCCATTATGCAAAATTGCTCGGGCTCCAACCTCGAGGCAGACCTGTTCCGGCAGAAGCCTCGGCAGGAAACAAGGATTGGGAGGAAACATGAGACGACAGCTCTTGATGGCGGCCGCGCTAGCCCTGCTGCCTGCGACTGCCATCGCACAAGACAAACCGGACAGCCTGAACATCGGCATTGCCACCTTTCTGACGGGGCCTGCCTCGGTCTTCGGTGTGCCGGCGCGCGATGCCGCAGAAATCATCGTCGAGCGGATTAACGATGAGGGCGGCCTCGACGGTGTGCCGATCTCCCTCACCTATATCGACGAGGGCGCCGGCGGCGAGTCCATGATGGCCGAGTACCGCCGCCTGGCGGAGGACCAAGGCGTTGAGATTTTCTTCGCGGCCGTTTCTTCCGGAAGCTGTGGTGCGATCGCGCCCGTTGCAGAGGATCTGGAGGTCTTGAACATCCTCTGGGACTGCGGAACTCAGCGCATCTTTGAGGAAAATGATTACAAGTACGTCTATCGCACCCAGGCGAATGCAACACCTGAAATGCTGGGTGCTCTTCTTTACCTGCTCAAGACGACTCCGGACTTCAGCACCATTGCGGTAGTGAATCAGGACTATGCCTGGGGACGGGACAGCTGGGACATCTTCTCTACGGCCCTCAAGGCGATGAAGCCGGACGTCGAAGTGGTGGGCGAGTTCTTCCCGGCCTTTGGCGCACCCGACTTTTCCACGGAGATTTCACGGCTTCAGGCGCTGCGACCTGACGTCATCCTGTCCACCTCCTGGGGTGGAGATCTTGACACCTTTGTGCGCCAAGCAGCGCAACGCGGCCTGATGAACAGCACGACCTTCCTCCTGCCTCTCGGGGAAAGCTCTCTGGAACGGCTTGGTTCGGCGCTGCCGCAAGGGGTTCTGATCGGAGCGCGCGGCGACCACTATTTCATGCATCCGGAGCGCCGGGACGATCCGGAGTTCCAGGAGTTCGTCGAAACCTTTCATGAGCGCACCGGCGCTTACCCCATCTATCCCGCCTTCCATATGTACCAGGCATTTGAGGCATTTCTTGCAGCCCATAGCAAAGCCATAGAGGCAGGCGGTGGCGAATGGCCGAGCAAGGATCAACTGGTTGAGGCGATGGAGGGGCTGACCTTCCAGGGGCTGGGCCGTGAGCTGACGATCCGCGAGGACAACCAGGCGATCGAAGCCCAGCTCTTCGGGACCACGGTGATGACCGACGAGCACCCCTTCGCTGTTCTGGAAAACATGATGATCTTCGATGGTGAAGACATGACGACTCCCGTTGGCGAGGAGTCCATCGAATGGGTTGGAAGCCTGACGCCGGACTACGTCGATCAGGTTGATGTGGCGACCTACGACCGCTGACATCGATAAAGGATAGAGCGCGTCGGGAGCAGATCGGGATCTGGTTCAAGTACCTGCAGGGAAAAGCGGATTAACGCGTCCATTCAGGACCCTTGGCCGAAGGTGAACGCGATCCGCTCCTGGCGCTCTTGTTTCATTGCATGGAACCTCCTTGATGAATTTCAGCCTTTTCCTGCTCGCGGTCTTTGATGGTATCGCCTACGCAGCACTGGTGTTCATGGTGGCGCTCGGTCTGACGCTGATCTTCGGAGTCCTGCGCATCCTGAATGTAGCTCATGGATCACTTTATGCGATCGGCGCCTATGTCACCGCATCGGTGGGTGCCGCCATCTTTGCCGCCGGCTTCGCGCCTTTCCTGGCTTTCCCGCTGATGCTGATTGCCGCGGCGCTGATCGGCGTGGTTCTGGGCGGGCCGATCGAATACCTGCTGCTGCGGCGGATCTACCACCGGCCGGAGGTACTGCAACTGCTCGTGACCTTCGCCGTCTTCATGATTCTGGAGGATGTTCAGCGTCAAATCTGGGGAACGCAGCCCTATTTTGAGGCGACCGCGCTCCAGCTTCTTGGCAACGTCCAGGTACTCGGGGTTTACTACACCGTCTATCAGCTCATCTTCCTGCCGCTGGTCGCGCTTACGGTGCTCATTGGCCTGCGGCTTTTTCTGCGCCGGGCGCTGGCGGGCAAGCTGATCATGGCCGTGACGGAAGATCGGGAGGCCGCCCAGGCCATCGGCATCAATGCGGATCGCGTCTTCTTCCTGACCTTCGTAGTCGGCGCGGCGCTGGCCGCTCTTGGCGGCGCGCTTGCCTCACCGACCACCTCGGTCCTTCCAGGCATCGGGGCTGACATGATCGTCCTTTCTTTTGCGGTCGTAGCCACAGCCGGGCTCGGCCAGATTGAGGGGGCCGCCGTCGCCGCCCTGCTCATCGGCCTCGGCCGCAGCTTCGCGGTCTACCTGATGCCCGAACTGCAGGTGCTCGTCCCCTATCTGATAATGCTGTCTGTGCTGCTGATACGTCCGGAAGGACTCTTCGGCAGACCCGGCGCTCGCAAGATCTGAGGGAGGCGCGCATGCTCGCGAGGTATGTCATCCCGGCCCTCCTGATCCTGATCGTTCCGCTGCTGCCCTTCCTTGCGCCGTGGCTAAAGGTCGTGCTCATCATCGCGCTCGCAAAGGGTATAGCGGTACTCGGGGTCACGACGCTGCTTCGTGCCGGCCAGGTGTCATTCGGGCACGCGCTCTTCTTCGCAATAGCGGCCTATGCGAGCGCCTTTCTCGCGCGAAGCGCCGTCGGCGGCGAGTTCTTCGTGATGCTTCTTTTGGGGACATTTGCGGCGGGGCTGTCGGGCCTGCTGGTGGGGCTCTTCGTGGTCCGCTATCGAGGCATCTTCTTCGGCATGCTGAACCTCGCCTTTTCGATGATCTTCTGGTCGATTCTCGAGAAGTTCTACTATCTCACCGGCGGCGCCGATGGCATTCACGTCAGGCGCCCGACGGTCCTGGGCATATCTCTGGCGCGGGCGGAGTTCGAGACCTTTCTCTTCTACTTTGCCTTCCTGCTTGCGTTGCTGCTGGGCTGGGTTGCTCTCAGGTTCCTGAATTCCCCGATCGGTCACCTCTTCCAGACCGTGAAGACAAACGAAACTCGGCTGCAGTATCTCGGCATTTCACCTCGGCGTACGCTCCTCGTCGGCTACGTCTTTTCGGCCGGCCTTTGTGGCGTCGGCGGCGTCCTCCTGGCGACGGTCCAGGGGATCGTCACACCGGATTACGCCTGGTGGATCCGCTCGGGCGAGATGGTCTTCATCGCGGTTCTTGGTGGTGCCGGCTCGGTGGCTGGCGCCTTCGTCGGGGCGCTGGCCTACGAACTGGTGCGGACCTATGCGGCGGCCTTCGCCGCGGACATCTGGCAGATGGTGCTGGGGGCCTTCCTGCTGGTCATCATTCTTTTTGCCCCAGGTGGGATGATCGGGATCTATGACACCCTGATGCGCCGGCTCTTCCGCAATGGCGGTTCGGCGAGAGACCGCGATGCCGAGTCCGAGGCAGCCTATCGCCCCGCGGTGGAGGGAAAGAAGCCATGACCGCCTATCTCATGGAGGCGCGGGGGCTGGAGATCCGCTTCGGGGGCGTCGTAGCCGCACAGAACGTGACGCTCGAGGTCAAGGAGGGGCAGAACCTCGCGATTATCGGCCCTAATGGCGCTGGCAAGACCACCTTCCTCAACATCTGCACCGGCTGGTTGAAACCCTCCGCCGGCAGCGTCTACTTCCGAGGGAAGGAGATCACCCGCCTATCGCCGCGCCAGATCTGCCGGTTGGGCGTGGCCCGGGCATTTCAGATCCCGCAGCTCTTCACCGAGCACACGGCCCTCGAGAACATGCTGATTGCGGCCTCCGCCCGCGAGGGGCACTGGGCTCCCTTCACCGCGCTGTCCCGAATCCCGGAACGCGAGGAGATGATGCATCTGCTGGAGATGGTTCATTGCGGCGACGTGGCCGACCGGCCGGTGGTCGAGCTTTCGGAGGGACAACGCAAGTTGATCGATATTGCCGTGGCGCTCGCCCTCAAACCCCGGCTGCTGCTCATGGACGAGCCGACTTCAGGGGTGGCCTCCTCCCAGAAGCACGAGGTCATGGAGATCCTGGTGCGGGCCTTGGCGGCGGCCGGCGTGACCAGCGTCTTCGTGGAACACGACATGAGCATTGTTGAGCGCTACGCCGACGAAGTGGCGGTCTGGGCTGCTGGGGTTGTGCAGCTGCGCGGAGGCCCTGCCGAAGTTCTAGAGCATCCCGATGTCATTCGCGACGTGATTGGAGAGACCGTCTGATGCTGGAGCTACGGCAGCTCGATGCCGCCATCGGCAATGTGACCATCCTGCGCAATGTCGGCTTCATGCTGGCAGAGGGAGACACGGTCGCGCTCATCGGGCGCAATGGCGCGGGGAAGACGACGCTCCTGCGCTCCATCATGGGCTTCACCGATGTCACCGGCAGTATCCGCTTCGCCGGTCAGGAGATGACCAGTCTGGCGCCGGCGCATCGGCCTGGTCTGGGCATCGGCTATGCACCCGAAGACCGTCGGCTTTTCTCCGCCTTCACCGTGGAGGAGAATCTCAAGCTGCCGGTGCAGGTCGCGGGCCTAGGCGCCGCCGAACAGGCACAGCGGCTGGAGCGCGTCTACCATATCTTGCCCGAGTTGCGGGAAATGGCTGCTCGCCCTGCTGGCAACGTATCCGGCGGCCAGGGCAAGATGGTTGCGCTCGGGCGCGCCCTCATGCTGGGCACCCGACTCATCATGCTCGATGAACCTTTCCAGGGCCTGGCGCCGGCGCTGGCCCGCCGCTACGCCGAGGCACTACGCACCTTGCGCGACACGGACCAGAATGTTGCCCTCTTCATCACCGAGTCCAACCCCGCCCTGCTGCGCAGCCTCGCAGACCGCACGCTGGTCATCGAGCGTGGCGAGGTGACTGAAAACCTGCTTGAGCCGGAGGGACAGGGTAGCGACCGCGCCGACTCTACTCGCTGAAACCCTGCTGTTGGATGCCGATCTGGCCGAGGAACTTGCGAGTGCGCTTGTGCTGGGGCCGCGTGAAGAACTCGGTTGGTGGGGCGATCTCCACGATCTCGCCCTCGTCCATGAAGACGACGCGGTCGGCCACCTTGCGCGCGAAACCCATCTCGTGGGTGACGCACAGCATCGTCATGCCGCCTTCCGCGAGATCGATCATCGTATCCAGAACTTCCTGGACCATCTCGGGGTCGAGGGCCGAGGTGGGTTCGTCGAAGAGCATGATCCTGGGTTTCATGCAGAGCGCTCGCGCGATGGCAACCCGCTGCTGCTGGCCGCCGGACAACTGTGCGGGATACTTCTCTGCCTGCTCGGGAATCCGCACGCGCTCCAGGTAGCGCCGCGCCGCTGCTTCGGCCTCTTCCCGTGAGACGCCGCGCACGCGCCGCGGCGCCAGGGTGCAGTTCTCCAGGACCGTCATGTGGGGGAAGAGATTGAACTGCTGAAAGACCATCCCGACCTCGCGGCGGATTGCCTCCACAGCACTGCTGCCGGAGGTGAGGTCGCGGCCGTAGACCAGGATGCGCCCGCTCTGGATTTCCTCCAGGCAGTTGATGCAGCGGATCAGGGTGGATTTGCCTGAGCCCGACGGCCCGCAGATGACGATCCTTTCGCCGCTCTTGACCTCCAGGTCGATGTGCTTGAGCGCGTGGAAAGCATCGTAGTACTTCTCCACCCCTTCCATCCGAACCGCCGCCTCGGCGCCCTGCGCCTTGCGCGCAGCTTCTTGCTGGAGGTCAGAAGGCATCGGCAAACTCTTCCTCGATGGCTGCCTTGGCAGGCGTGGGCAAGGCAGAGGGAGCAAGAACAGCGGATCTTCCCTGGCCAGAAACCGGAAAGGTTCTCATCATCGTCCCCGGTTGGAAAAGCGGTTCAAGACATTGCGAGTGATCGTCTCGGTATAGAAGTCTCCTTGAATGAGGCCGTTGACCCATTCGCAGGTCGCGGCCGTGAAGACCTCGCCTTCGCCCATCCGGAAACTTACGACCATCCCCGACCCGCGGCTATGGATCGCAAGGCTTTCGTCCGTCCCGTCTCCGAGCAGGGAGTCCCGGAAACGAGCATCGCCATCACCCAGCATCAGGGAGTAGGCATCCTCGGGTCGGCCCGCCTCGGCGAGTGTTGCCCAGCCCATTGCGATGATCTCGAGCCCCTCTGGCGCCCCATCCGTCCCGGTCGGCTCCGGCAAGCCGTCCTTGAAGGTGTAGTCCAGCCCGTCCATTTCGAACCCGAAGATGCTGGCCTCGTTCCCGAACATGTCGGCATAGGTCAGACCGGTCCCGTCAAAGGCCCAGTGCTCCGGGCGGAACACCGAAAAGCCGCGCGGGGACCTGCTCGCCATGCCGCCGAAGGCAGCATAGATGCCGCGCAGCGCGTTGACGCCGAACGTGCGGGCGCCGGGATAATCGACCAGCGGGTCTTCCCAGGCGCTGGTCATCAGGTGAGCCTGGGAGGTGCCTGCCAGCGGATCGTGACTGCGCGCATCGTATTTGTAGGCGACCTGCCGGTTGTTGTTTTCCTCGAGGCGGATCTGCCAGAGGAAGTTGCCGGCGAAGCGCGCAGCGCGGCCGCCGCGCCTTACGTACTCTTGGACACTCTCGCGCATCTCCCGAGACCAGTATTCGTCATGCCCGACGAAGAGGGCACAAGGATAGCCCTCAAGGGCGGAAGGGTCGCTGTGCAGGTCGTCCTGCGTGATGATGTCAGCGGCAAATCCGTTCTTCTCCGCCCAGAGGAAGAAGGGTCTCTCGTAGCTCGCCCAGCCCGCGGAGGCGTAATACTTGCTGAAGCCGTTCAGATAGGCCCATTCCACGCACTCGTAGCGTGCGGGGCCCGGCTTGCGGCTGCGGTGCTCATTGACGATCCGGGGGGCGCCTTCCGGCAGCCAGATCTGGCCTCTTGCCCAGGGCCTTCTGCTCGAAAGGAGCGGTGAGCGGCCGCGGGGGGTGCCGGGGTTCAGGCCGAAGTAGTGATTGGCGCCGCCCCAGTCATTGTAGGCAGCCCAGGTCGAGGTGGCCGCGACAAGTACGAGCCTGCCCGGCGTGGCGCGGTCCTGGTCGGCATTTCTTATGAAGAACAGGTGGTGGCCGATGACGCTCCCATCTTCTTCATTCAACAGTTCGACCAGATAGGGCCCAGGCTGCGCAACAGCCGGCACCTGCCAGCTTGCCGCTGCCGGCCAGTCGCAGCCGACCTCATAGGCGCGATCAGGCGCCGCAAGGAACTGCCCAGCGAGCGGTCCGAGTGTCGCCACGGGCTCTCGCTGCGTGTCGTCGCGGGAAATGCGCAATCGTAGCGATGGCACTGTTGTCGACAGGAAAAAGGTCACGGAACTTCCTGGCAGATAGCTGCGGCAGTCCGTGTAGCACCAGGCAATGGGCTGATGGCCGGGCGCCGGCATCTCGACCCATGTGGCACGTGCGCCGACACGCGGCCCGGGCAGCACTTCGGCCGTGACCGGCCCGCCGGGCCTCTCGCCCCGCGCTAGGATGCGGGTGTCTTCTTCACCGTCCGCCATCTCGAAATGCCCTTCAGCTCCGATTCAAAAGGGTAGGGCAGGGGCACGCCCGAGGAGAAAAACCATAGATCCAACTTACTGGCGTCTTCCTGAGCGCGAGCGAAGGATCTGGAATCTCAGCGCTCTGATGGCTCGAGATCCTTCGCTTGCGCTCAGGAGACGAGATGGTCGGGAGGTGATCCCCTGTTTCCACCGTGCCTGGGCTTCCGCCCCTGTTACAGGGCACGCACCAGGGTGGAGCAATCTCCGCCCCACCCTCGGTGCGGCCCGCTGCACTTCAGGATTCGCGGATGAAGTCGGGAAGCGGCGCGTCGAGCCACTTCTGGTGGATCTCATCCAGGCTGCCGTCTTCCTTGACCCTTTGCAGGAAGTCGTTGATGTAGCTGAGTAGCTCGTCGGATCCTGGGCGTACCGCAATGCCCTGGACCTGCTCCGAGATGTCGAACTTCACGTCGAAGCGACCCGGTGCCATCTGTTCCAGCTGCGCAATCACGGTGTTCGAGCAGCCGATCACCTCGACTTGGCCCGAGAGCAGGGCCTGGACTGCCGAAGCATCGTCATCGAAGCGCTGAATGTTTGCGCCTTCCGGAGCCAGCTCGGTGATGCCGGTATCCTGGGTGCTGGCCCGCGCCACACCGATCGTGATGCCCTCGAGATCCTCAGGCTCCGAGATTTCTATGTCCTTTTCGCCATAGACGGAAATCTGGATGCCCACATAGGGATCGGAAAAGTCCACGCTCTTGGCGCGCTCCTCGGTGATGCCCAGAGAGGCGACAAGGAGGTCAACCTGGTTGCTGATGAGATAGGGGATGCGGTTGGGACCTGTCACCGGCACGAGATTGACTTCGACCCCCATGTCTTCGGCCAGCAGCTTCGCTACGTCGGCGTCGAAGCCATCTGGCTGGTTCTGCTCGTTCATGATGCCGAAGGGCGGGAAGTCGACGAGCATGCCGATGTTGACCGTCCCGCGCTCCTGAATCTCCTCGAGGGTCTGTGCCTGGAGCGGCGCGCTCCAGAGGCCGGCCGCGAAGGCCAGGCCTGCCGCGAGCGAAAATGCTGTCCTCATTACCTTCATGTTCCTCTACTCCTCCCTTGCGTGGATTGCTGTTGCCTCATTTGGCCGTCGACCGCGCGAAGTGCCGCTCCAGCCGCCGCGCCAGGAGCGACAGCGGCCAGCATAGGCTGAAATAGATCAGGGCGACGACGCCAAAGACCTTGAAGGGCTCGAAGGTCGCGTTGTTGATGATCTGGCCCGAACGCGTCAACTCCATGAAGCCGATGATCGAGGCCAGAGAGGTTCCCTTGATGAGCTGTACCAGGAAGCCGACGGTGGGCGCCACCGCGATGCGCGCTGCCTGAGGCAGGATCACGTAGCGCATCCGGTCGCGGTAGTTCAGGGCAAGTGCCGTCGCAGCCTCGTTCTGTCCTGGCGCCACGGCCTGGATGCAGCCGCGCCAGATCTCGCCGAGAAAGGCGCTGGCATGCAGGGAAAGCGCCAGCAGCGCGGCGATCCAGGCGTTTAGCGGCAGACCGAAGATATTGGCGCCGAAGTAGACCAGGAAGAGCTGCATGAGCAGGGGTGTGCCCTGGAAGAGGCGAATGTAGCCGGTCGTGACGAGGCGCAGCAGCTTCAGCGAAGAGGTGCGCGCCAGCGCGATCGCCAGACCGCCGAGCCCGCCGCCGCAGAAGGCGATGGCGGAGAGCGCGATCGTCCACTGCACGGCAGTCAGGATGAAGAGGAACTCGTTGAAGCCGAAGGGACGGATCATGGCCTAGTCCCTAGCGGCTGAGCGGATAGTTGAAGGCCGCGCGCTCCACCAGCTTGAAGAGGCTGGAGAAGCCGATCGACAGGAGCAGGTAGATCGCGGTGATGACCAGATAGACCTCGAAGGCGGCAAAGGTCTGGGACTGGATATTGTTGCCGATGGCCGTGAGATCGTCGGCCGAAATGGCCGAGACCACGCTCGAGGTGAGCATCAGGTAGATGAACTGGCTGGTGAGCGCCGGGTAGATCGCGCGCAGCGCCGGCTTCAGGATGATGTAGCGGAAGATCTGCA
>JAJUFM010000193.1 GCA_029265995.1 Rhodospirillaceae bacterium
CGTAGGCGTAGGCCAGATTGAGCAGCATCATGATCAGGGTGAAGCCGAGCAGGCTCTTCAGCCGCGCGCTTCGCGTCTGCCCAGGCCGGGCAATGCCCAGATGGCCGAAGGCGCCGATCAGGCCGAACACCCCGCCGGAGGCGCCGATGGCGAGGGCCGTCTCGCCCCAGTGGGCCAGAGTGTAGACGAGCCCTCCTGCGATGGCGCTCGCAAAGAAGAGCAGCAGGAAGCCCAAATTGCCGAGCACCCGATGAATCAGGCTGCCGAGGGTGGCGATCCAAAGCCCGTTGAAGAGCAGGTGTAGCCAGCCGTCATGAAGAAAGACGCTGGTGATGAGGCTGTACAGCCGGTGCCACTGAAACTGGCCGTCGAGGAAGAGGTAGAGCCCAAAGGTGACGAGGATCTCGGCCTCGAACACCGGAGAGGCAAAACGCATGACGGCGGTGATCAGAACCAGCACGCCCAGAAGCACGCCAATCACCGGTGGCAGGTGAATCGCCGGTCCGCCGCTGGAGGAACCGGGAGGTGGGGGCGGACGACCGACAGTGTCGGGCTGCATCAGAACTCCTGAACAGGTCTTGAAAGGAAAGCGACCCTTGCCGGCATTTCCCAGAGGGTTGTGGAGTCGAGACATTGTGCCGGAGATGCCCGGCAGAAGTCCCGCAACTTCCGCCCCCCATGCCCCTAAAAGGAGAGGGGCGGGGTGGTGGAATCAAGCGTCGGCAAGGCCTCGCAGCGCAAGTTCCTGGGTTTCCATCGCCCGCTCCCAGACCTGCTGGCGCCACAGCGGATCTTCCGGGGCAAAGCAGTAACTCAGGTAGGAGAGGACTTCCCGACCCTGCGGCGAGTTCCGCTCGCCCTCGCGCCAGAGCCAGTTGGAAGCGCGCAGCGCCTCGAAGACTTCCTCCAGGGTGCGCGTGCCAAACTCCAGAGCCATCCAGGTGCAACTCCGCTCGCGGGGCATGGCGGCCATGATGCCGTTGCCGTTAGTCCCCACCAGAGGAGCGGAAGTAGAGGTGCCTGCCTCCGCCGAAGTGATGTCTCCGTCGAACCAGGCTGCGGCGCGCTCATAGCCCGGGCTGCCCGGGCGGTGGTCGAGGATGCGCTCCCCATAGCCGTAGGGACCGAGGCCGGTATGGTAGTCGATCACCGCCACATGCAGAACGCTGGGCGGAAGTGCGGCGAAGATCTGCTCCAGGGTGCGGCGCGCCCAGGTCGGCTTGCTCCCGCCGTAGAACAGCCCGTTGGGGTGGGTGAACTGGCCCCCGGAAAGGGCCTGCTGGAAGGCGGCTGGCCCCAGCGTCTGCCGCTCCCTTTCCAGTGCCTTCCAGCTCTCCCCTCGCGCCGCCTCATCCCAGCGGTCCAGGCAAAGCAGAGGGTGGAGCCTCGGGTAGTGTAAATTGCCGGGCAGGGGCTGCGAAAAGTCCAAGAAGTTGCGGTTAAGGTCGACGTTCTCTTCAGTTTCCCGGCGCTGCCAGGCAAAGCCATAGGGATTGATCGCGTGGATACACAAGGCTGCGGTGTCTTCAGGCAGGTGACGCCACAGTTCCTGCTCCAGCCAGGCGCACTGGACGCCGGAACCGCACAGACCCTCGGTGCCATGGGTGCCTGAAATGGTGACCAGCAGACGGCGTGGCTGCGCCGGCCCGATCCAGGCGCAGTCGCTGGTCAGCGCTTCGCCCTTGGGGCCGGCGGCAGGACAACTGTGTTGAGTCAGGCGGGCGCCGCTTCGCTCTGCTGCCGCCAAAAAACGGCTACGGGCCTCGAAGAAGTCCTGGGAGAAGTGTTCGGCAGCTCGTGTCATGGTGGCTCTGATCGGAATCGCGAGGTGATTTCCCTGTATAAGCCTTGAGGGACGACCTGCCGAGAGAAAGGGAAGAGACCCCGCCTTCAGGTGCGGTCCCCTTGGGTCGTCTGCGCAGCGAGGACTTGCTCCTTCTGCCTCTCGCCTACATACAGCAAGGAAGGTGGCGATGCTGCTGGTTGATTGGGTGGGTGATTGGGAGAGGTGAGATGGCTGAAGTGCGCGCGCTGACAAACCTGGTCGAAACTCCGAGTGAGGGCGGGCCTCTGCGCTCGCTTGTGCCGGTGGATGCGCAGGCGCTCGACGCCTTCCGAACAGGCGCCACCACCCAACAGCAGGAATGGCTGCAGGCCTCCGGCCTCAAGCCGAAGCAGGGGCAGTGGTGCCTGCTTCCCGATGCACAGGGGGCGGCAGGCCTGGTGCTCATCGGTTTCGACAAGCTGGATGATCTCGCTGGGTGGGCCGCGGCGGCGGCCCGGCTCCCTTCCGGCGACTACCGGCTCCGAGACACTTTGGCTCCCGAAGCCGCGACACAGGCCGCCACCGGCTGGGCGCTGGGCGGCTATCGCTTCACGCGCTATCGCACTGGCGCGGCGTCGCCGGCGCGCCTGGTCTGGCCGGAGGGGGCCGACCGCAGCGCGGTAGCACGGACCGCGGAGGCCAACTTCCTGGTTCGCGATCTGATCAACACGCCGGCGAGCGATCTGGGCCCGGCGGAGCTGGCCGAAGCGGCGCAGACGCTGGCCAAGCGCCATGATGCCACGTGTCGGGTGATCGTCGGTGAGGCCTTGTTGGAGGAGAACTGGCCGGCGGTGCATGCCGTTGGGCGAGCAGCGGCGCCGCAGCGAGCGCCGCGGCTGATCGATCTTCGCTGGGGAACCGCGGGTCCCCGGGTAACC
>JAJUFM010000032.1 GCA_029265995.1 Rhodospirillaceae bacterium
ACAGCATGAGATTTAGCCCCGCGAAGAGCGGCTGGCGGTCGATCCCGAGGGAGACATCTTGAAGGGAAATCAAAGGTAGTGCGCTCATGCGCAGAGGAGGGTCATCCAGCTTAGAAACATCCTCGATCGCTTATTCCATGCCTGGCCTAGAAGGTGCAAGCCGCGGCCCAGGGTCGCAGGCATGCTTCCAGGGCATGGGTAGCGACTATGGCCCACCTTCAACCATGTTGATTCTCAGAAGCTCATGCATCGGGGACGCAAAGGGATCGACAACCGTTACGCCGCCCCAGGTGAAGCCGTTCTGCATGTCCTCGGACAAAAGCATGCGGCACCCGGCGCGAGAAGCTGCGGAGAGGATGACGGCGTCCCAAATGCCAAGACGATGGTCGTTTGCAAGGTCGGCTGCCGTAAGCATTACCTCCGGCGCGGTTGCAACGAGCGGAAAGCTATCATGCCAGCTTAGCAGAGCGTCACGTGCTTCGGCTCGAGAACGCCCAGCTTTCCGCGTGAGAACGTTGAACAACTCTCCAAGTACCTGAACCGGGATGACCACCGCCTCCTGCGGCAGCTTTCGCAGAATATCCAGGATGACGTCACGTTTACACCGCCGTTTATCCCTTCAGCATAAGCAAGGACATTTGTGTCCAGCGCTACTGTCACCCTTCGTCCTCGTAAAGCTCGTCACGAGACCATCGCCCAACTTGCACGACAGGTTGGCGTTCAAGCCGTGAAAGAAGGACCGCACGCGCGCCCGCTTTCAGACCCTCATGCTTTTCGGCAGGAACAATTCGAGCGACAGGTTTCCGATGGCTAGTAACCACGTAGCTTTGTCCCTCGCGCACTCCACGCAGAATAAGGGAAAATTTACGATTGGCATCTGCTGCCGAAACAGTCTCTTCCATGATTTAACCTTGGAGAGTAGTCAAATTAACTACTTATTAGCCGCATCCCTTTTTAGCAAGAACTGCGCATAACATCTCGGCGTGACAAGAAACTTCGTTAGCGCAGACGCGGAGCAGCCTGCGCTAGATGACGATCGCCGCCTCCCGGTTCGCGAGGTAGCGGAGGAGGGAGTAGACCGTAAGCAGGGAAGTACGCGGATTGTCTTTGGAAGCATGCCCTTCCACGCAGTAGCGAAAGCGGCCGGTCGGCCCGTCCGCCTCGATCTCATGGCGGTTGCCGATGGCTTGTGGATCGGCCACCAGCTCCACGCAGGTTTCGTCAAGGCCCAGTCCCGCCAGGCCGACGATCGCCGCCACATTGGCATTCTTCGGGAAAGCGGCGGCTGCCTCCCGCGCCGTACCGTGGAAAAACTGTTCCCTCACCTCGAGGCGCTTGAGGTCGCAGAGATTCTCGGCTGCGGAGCCAGCCCAAGCAGCAGGCGGCTTGACGCCGCGGTAGAGCACAGAGCGCAGGCCCGCGAGGCGCATCGAGGAGAGGGCGTCGATTGCGCCGATCGCGCCGGCGGGAACCACGAGCCGGCTTCCAGCCTCCCGAGCCGCTCCTTGCATCTGGAGCATCAGTTCGGGCTCGGCAAGAGCGCCCGCCGAGGCGATCGCCATGTCCATGCCGCTGGTGAGTATTTTCGGCCCGTAGGCCGCCACCGCCTCTGCTCCCGCCGCTTCTACGATTACCGTGGCACCGGCTGCACGCAGCCCTTCAACCGTGTGAACGACAGGCAGGCGGCCTGCATCCCGCCCCGGCCGGAGGAGGACCGCGGCCAGTTCCACATCGCCAGCCTTGCCTGCCAGTACCTCTTCGACCAGCAGGCGTCCGATCGCACCGTAGCCGATCAGTCCGAAGCGCAGCATTCTCATCTCCGAGACGGTTCCCGATCAGGAAGAGCCTACACCATAATCAGCCGAAGCACCCGGGCGATCCGCCTGGATCTACTGGATGTTGCCGCTGAAAAGATTGAAACTGTCACCCCTCCTACCGGAGAAAGGGAAGAGGACCTATTGACCACTACTTCGGGCCGCGTTCGAGGCGGCTTGGGACTTCCGATGCGTCGCCGCGAGGATCCAGCGCTGCTTACCGGCGCCGGCCGCTTTACGGGTGATCTGGTTCCAGACGACTGCCTGCATCTGGCCTTTCTGCGCAGCTCTCATCCACGGGGGCGGGTTACGCATCTGGCAGTTTCGGCAGCGGCGTCAGTGCCTGGCGTGGAGGCTGTGCTGACGGCTGATCATCTGCATGGGCTGGGGCGTCTGCCGGTGAATCCCGTCGGTGGTCCGGTGCAGCCGCCACCCTTCCCGCTCCTCGCCGCGAGAGAGATCCAGGCAGTGGGCCAGCCGGTCGCCGCGGTAGTGGCGCAGTCCCTGGCGACCGCCCAGGAAGCTCTTGAACTGATCGAGTTCGAGGTAGAGCCGGCGCCGGCCCTTCTGACTGCTGATGAGGCGAGCTCGGCCGCAGCGCTTTACGAAGAGGTGCCCGGAAACCTGGCCGTGGAACGGCTGCGTCTGGAGGGTGATCCCGACGTCGCCTTTGCCCGCGCCGCTCACGTCGTCGAAGCACAGATCCTGCATCCGCGCGTCGCCCCCACCGCGCTCGAGCCACGGACCACCTTGGCCTACTGGGACCAGAAGCTGCAGCACCTGACCCTCTGGTCCGGCAGCCAAACTCCCCACCGCCTTCGCAGCGACATGGCAGCAATCCTCGGGCTGAGCATGGAGAAGGTGAGGGTCATTGTCCCGGATGTGGGGGGCGCCTTCGGCCTCAAAGCCTCCCTCTATCCGGAAGATGTGGTGGTAGCGCAGGCGAGTCGCCTCCTGGGCCGGCCGGTGAGTTGGAGCGCCACCCGAAGCGAAGACTTTCTTTCCGGGACCCACGGGCGCGGCGCCCAAAGCCAGGGTACGCTGGCCCTCGATGCCGAGGGGCGCATGCTGGGGCTGCGGGCCGAATTCCTCTTTCCTCTGGGCTATTGGATGCCCTTCAGCGGCGCCGTACCGGTCTGGAATGCAGGCCGCATCCTGCCTGGCCCCTACGCCGTGGAGCACCTGCAAGTCTCGAGCCGGGGCCTGCTCACCAACACCGCCCCCATGGGCATCTACCGTGGTGCCGGCCGCCCCGAGGCCGCGCTGCTGATGGAGCGGCTGGTCGAGGAGGCGGCAGTACGGCTGCAGTTGGATCCGCTGGAAATCCGCCGCCGCAACCTCCGCGAGCGGGATCATGGCAACAGCCAGAGGAGCACAGATTCCCGCAATTACGGCCCTGTCCTGACCAAGCTCGCGCAAGCGGCAAGTTATGCATCGCTTCGTGAAGGAGTTGTTGGGCGTCGCAGACAGGGAGAGCGCGTCGGCATCGGTCTTTGCTGCTATCTCGAGCCCTCGGGCCAAGGCTGGGAAAGCGCGCGGGTCCAGCTGCAGGCAGACGGCATGATTTGTGCCGCCACGGGCTCCAGCGCCCAGGGGCAAGGGCGAGAGACAGCCTACGCGCAGATCGTTGCCGAGGTATTCAAGGTCTCGCCGGAGCGGGTCAAGGTGTTGCACGGCGACACGGCGACAACGCCGACCGGCATTGGCGCTCTCGCAAGCCGCTCTACCCCCATCGGCGGAAGCGCGCTTCTGCTGGCCGCACAGGAGAGCTGCACGCGAGTAAAGCAGCAGGCCGCCGCGCTTCTTGGCTGTTCTGCGGAGAGTCTCGCAACCGGCGAAGAGGGAGTGCGGAGCGTCGAGGGGGCCCTACTTGGCTGGGACGAGCTGGCGCGTGCCACCAATGATGCCTGTGCTGCCGAGGTGGTTTACGAGGCCGCCGGGGAAGCCTGGGGTTTCGGCTGCTGCCTCACAGTGGTCTCCCTCGACCCCGAAACGGGAGCCCCAAGGGTTGAGCAGATCTTCTACGTCGATGATGCGGGACGGCTGGTTAATCCGCTGCTTGCCGAGGGGCAAATTCATGGGGGCATCGCGCAGGGCCTAGGGGAAGCACTGCTCGAACGCCTAGTCTACAGCAAGGACGGGCAGCTGCTTACCGGCTCGCTGATGGACTACGCCCTCCCCAGGGCGAGCGACATGCCGGCGCTTCACCTGGACCATTACGAGACTCCCTCCCCTTGCAATCCCCTCGGCGCCAGGGGACTGGGAGAAACCGGCACCATCGGCGCACCGCCGGCGATCCTCAATGCGGTGCTGGATGCGCTCTCCCCCGACAGGCTAGAACGGGTGGAATTGCCATTGGGAAGCGAAACGCTGTGGCGCGTGCTGCAAGGGAAGAGATGATGGGACGCTACCGCCGAACCGAAGCCAAGGACTACGCCCGGGAGAACATGAAGGGCATCTGGGCGGCGGCCCTCACGCCCTTTCGGCCGGATGACTTCGCGTTCGACGAAGAGGGCTTCAAGGCAAACCTCCGCCACTGGGCAGGCGAGCTCGGCATCGACGGTGTCTTCGTGGCTGGCAAGCAGGGCGAGTTCTTCTCCATGTCGGTGGCTGAGCGCAAGCGCAGCTTCGAACTGGCGGTGGAGGTCGCCCAGGAACGACCGGGTGGCCGCTCCTTCGGCACGATCATGTCTTGCTCGGACCAGAACCTGGACACGGTGCTCGAGCTCGCAAAGCATGCGGAAGCGATCGGCGCCGACTACATCGTCGTCCACGCGCCGATGCTGCATTTCCTGAACGAGCGAGACGACACACTGTTCGAGTATTACCGCACCATCTCCGAAGCGGTGGAGTTGGGCATCGCCCTCTGGAGCCATCCGGACAGCGGCTACCTGATGAGCCCGGAGCTTTGCGCGCGCATTGCCGAGCTGCCCAACGTGGTCGCCATCAAGTATTCGGTGCCGCGCGACATGTACGTGCGCCTGACCGAACTGGCCGGGGAGAGGCTGATCGTCAGCACCGCTTCGGAAGACGAATGGCTCGACAACATCCTCGAGCTGGGCTGGCAACTCTACCTCTGCTCCTCACCGCCCTATCTGCTGCAGACAGGCAAAGACCGGCGGATGCGCGCCTACACCGATCTCGCATTCGCCGGCAAGGCAGAAGAGGCACGCAGAGTTCGCGACAGCCTGGAGCCCGTACGCCAGGCGCTCAGGTCTACCCGCCCCGGCGGAAAGCCACAGGCGCAGCAGAAATATTGGCAGGAACTGCTGGGCCAGGTGGGCGGCGCGGTCCGCCGCCCCATGCTGCCGCTTACCGAGGAGGAAAAGGCCAAGATACAAGAGGCCTTTGCCGCCTGCGGCCTGGCGCGCTGAGGAGGAAGCACCGCATGAACCTGCACCCCCGTTTCAAGCCCTTCGATTTCCAAGCCTGGATCGAGCGCCATCGCCACCTGCTGAAGCCGCCGGTCGGCAACAAGCTGGTCTTCGAGGAGGCCGGCATGGTGGTCATGGTGGTTGGAGGGCCGAACCAGCGCGTGGATTTTCATGACGATCCGGTAGAGGAATTCTTCTACCAGCTCGAGGGCGACATGCTGCTGAAGGTTGCCGAGGGCGGCCGAATCTACGACGTGCCGATCCGGGAAGGGGAGGTTTTCCTGCTGCCGCCGCGCTTGCGGCATTCACCGCAGCGGCCGGTGGCCGGCTCCATCGGGCTGGTGGTGGAATCGCCGCGGCCTGCAGAGACCCTCGACGGCTTCGAATGGTTTTGCTTCGACTGCGGCAACCGGGTGCACCGGGTGGAAGTAGCGGTGAGCAACATCGTCACCGACCTGCCGCCGCTGTTCGATGCCTTCTACAACGATGAGGAAGCTCGGCGCTGCAAAGAGTGCGGCTCCCTCCACCCCGGCCGGAAACCGCCACCGGGCTGGGCGACGATCGAGCCGAAATGATGTCGGGCTCTTGTGCCGCGCCTCCGGTAGCAGCTTGCAGGTCAGATCAGCCCCGGCGCACGGCGGCCAGATGTTCGCTGAAGGAAGGCTCCGCCATCAGACGCTTGCACCGCTCGAAGCGATTGACGGCATAGGTCCAGAAGTCGTCGGCGGGATTCTTGTTGGCGTGCTGGATCAGGCCCCAGAGGGTCCAGAGCAGGTCGCACATGGCCTTGTAGACGACCATGCGCCCGTAGAGCGCCTCGGGAACAGGTCCATCGCAGTAGGCTTCCATCATCTCCCGGTCCTGTTCGGGCCCGAAGCCGGCTTCTACCGAGAGGTCCCCCAGATCCCAGAGGGGATCGTTCATGCCCGAGTATTCCCAGTCGACGAGCCACATGCGTTCACCGGTATCGATGAAGTTCTCGCACAGCGGGTCGCAGTGGCAGGGGGCAAGCTCGACAGGATGGGCTTCAAGCGCTTCCCTAACCGCTGCAGCCTCCGCCACGACATCGTCGTAGCCCTCTGGTAGCGAGGCGCCGAGGCGGCTCAGGACGGCTCGATAGTCGTCGATCATAGCGAAGAGCTCGAAGCGGAAACGAAAGTTCTCGCCACTGCGGTGCAGCTTCCTCAGCACCTGGGCCGCCCGCGCCGGAGCGCCGGGCGTGGCGTTGAAGAGCGCCGGCGACATGGTCGTGCCCTCTATATGGCGCGTCATCATGAGGCCGTTCTTGGGATCGCAATAGAGCACCTCGGGGGAAACGACGGCCCGGGCCGCTGCCACTGCGTTGTGCGCCTCGACCTCTCGGTCAATGTAGGCCTCCGTCCCCTCACCGGGGATCCGCAAGACCACCACCCGTTCTGGCAAACGCACCGCATACACCCGATTGGTCAGGCCCATCAGACGCTGCACCTCCGCCGGATCGGCGACTTCACGAAATTCAGGGATTTGTCGCAGCGCTTCAAGGACCTCTGCCTGGGTCATGCTCTTCTCACCTCATGCTCTTGCAGCAGGCGCGAACCCTAGCAGCCGAACGCCAAATGTGAAGCCATTGTAAAAAGGCGTCGCAGTAGCTTGAACCCTTTGGCCCGGGCGCTCAGACTCCCTACGCACATGAGCATTCAGGAGAAGAAGATGGCCAGGCAGCGAAAGACGGAGGAACTGGACTCCATCTACGCGGCAACCAGTTCCGAAGAAGTGGCGCGCAAGTACGATGCCTGGGCGAAGAGCTATGATGGGGAGATGGCGTCTCTCGGTTACCGCCACCCGACCATCTGCCTGGCCCTCCTCTGCCGCTACCTGCCGCGGGAAGCCGCTCCCATTCTGGACGCCGGTGCGGGAACCGGCCTGATCGGGGAATGGCTCAAGATCGTCGGCTTTTCCGACGCGGAGGCGCTCGACCTCTCCGAGGGTATGCTGGAGGTTGCGCGCAGCAAGGGGGTTTACCGGCGGCTCCATCGCGCCGCGATGGGACAGGCACTTCCGTTGGAAAGCGACAGCTTCGCCGGGGCCGTTTGCGCCGGTGTCTTTACTGTAGGCCACGTGGGGGTTGAAGGGCTGGAAGAACTGGCGCGGGTGGTGCGCCCCAACGGCATCATCGTCCTGACCGTCAAGGACCGCCTTTGGGAAAGCGGCTTCGCAGAGCAGATCGCCGTGCAGGAACGCCAGGGCGCCTGGCAGCTTCTGGAGGAAACGCCGAGCTACGTCTCCATGCCCGGCCGCCCCGACACCGTCCCCAGCCGCGCGCTGGTCCTACGGATAAAGTAGCGCCTCCCGCCCGGACCTGTGGTCTATGCGTATCCTTAGGAACTCTGGAACAGGCTATCAGAAACGGTAGAGGGGAGAAGCCTCATGGGCTTGCTGTCGCTGGATCACTATTCGATCCGTACCGCCGATCTCGAGACGACGCGGCGGTTTTATGTGGAGTTGCTTAGCCTCGACGAGGGTGAGCGACCGCCTTTTCCCTTTCCGGGGCATTGGCTTTACGTGGGCACGCACCCTGTGGTGCATCTGATCGGCATCAATCCTGACGATCCCGAAGGCTTGCAAGACTATCTGGGTGACCGTGAGGCCCAGTCCGGCACCGGCGCGCTCGACCACATTGCCTTCAAGGCGAGCGGCGCCACGAGCCTCCGCGACACCCTGCGACAGCGAGGCATTCCCTATCGCGAACGTCGCGTTCCGTCGCTCGGGCTCTATCAGCTCTTCGTTACCGATCCCAACGGCATTGTCATCGAGCTCAACTACGACGCCGACGAGACGCCCGCCGATCTGCTTTAGAACAGCGCCTCCAAGGCGTGATCAGCGTTTGCTCCGGACTTCTTCCAGATAAGCCTGCATCCGCGCGCGCAATCCGGGTTCAGCGACCGACCGTGCCAGGGCTGCCAAATCCGCATCGGATCGCTCGTCGCGGGTTTCCGCCAGAAGCGCCCGCTGCGCGGCGGGCGGTAGCGCTGTCGTCTCGGCGGAAACGCGCTCCGTCACCTCCGGCCAGGCGTCGACCTCAGCCAATTCCTGCAGGAAACCATTTTCTAGCGCCTGAGAGGCATCGAAAACGCTCGAGCTCTCCAGCAGCCGCCTGGCTTTGTCCATCCCAACGACAGCGGCGAGGCGGCGCGTTCCCAGCACCACGCCGAAACGAAGGCCCGGCATCCTGAACCGAGCATCGGGTGTCGCAATCCGTCGGCTGCAGGAGGAAACCAGATCGGCGGCTGCGCCGAAGCAGGCGCCATGCACCAGTGCCAGAGTGCTGAAGGGGGCGCTCCACACCGCCTGCAGCAGCTGTTCGATCCGCAAGAACCTCAGAACCAGGTCCCCGTCGCTCATCTCGTCAAGGCCACCGAAGTCGAAGCCACCCGAGAAGCCTTTCCCACTGCCGCGGAAGACGCAGAGCCGGGTTCCGTCCGCGGCCGCAGCGCGTAGAGCCTCCATCAATGCCTCTACAAGGCTTGCATTGAGAGCGTTCAATCTGTCCGGCCGGTTCAGAGTGAGGACCGTAAGCGCGGCCTTTCGCTCGACGAGCAGCTCACTCGACATCGTCCTGCGCCTCCACCAACTGGCGGCTCGCCGCCGGCGGAGCCGGGTCGCTCAGCCATTCGTGAAAAACGGCTTCGGTGTCGGCACCCAGTTGGGGCGGTGCGCGACGAATCTCGAAGTCGTAGCCGCTGATTTGAATCGGAAAAGCCGTCGTGCGTGTCTGCGCTCCGTTGGGAAGCTGTAGATCACGCACGAGCCCCATTGCCTCGACCTGCGGGTCGGAAAGTATGTCTGCATAGTCGTTGATGGGTGCAGAAGGCACGCCACGGAGGTCCATTTCCACCAACCATTCTGCTGCCGTGCGCTCGGCAAACTTCTCCTCCAGGATGCTGGCCAGTTCCTCCTGATTACGCGCCCGCTCCGCCTGTGTAACGAAGCGCGGATCTTCGACCAGTTCCGGCAAGCCTACTGCCTCTGCCACCTGCCCCCAAAGAGCGTTGTTGCCCGCCGCAATGACGAAGTAGTCGTCAGCCGCCTTGAAGGCCTGGTAGGGCGCATTGCGGGGGTGGGCCGACGCCAGTCGGCGGCCGCCCTGGCCGGTGCCGAAATACTCGCTGGTCTGCAGCGCCGCGATACCGATCAGGCTGCCCAGCATGGAGCAGTCGATGAAAGCGCCCTCCCCCGTCTCGCGCGCGCGCATCAAGGCGGCCGTGATCGTATAGGCGGCATACAGCCCGGCGCAGAAATCCCCGACCGGAACCCCGCACTTGACCGGCGGCCGCCCCTCTTCACCGGTCACACTCATCAGGCCGCTCATGGCCTGAACCGTGACATCGAAGGCGCCTTTGCGCGCATAGGGTCCGCTTTGCCCGTAACCGGTTATGGAGCAGTAGACGAGGCGGGGGTTCAGCGCCTTCAAGTCCTCGAAGCCGAGGCCCAGCCGCTTGAGCGTCCCGGCGCGGAAGTTCTCCACCAGTATATCAGCCTTGGCGGCGAGATCGCGCAGCCTCCCCACGTCGGCCGGATTCTTCAAATCCACCGTGATGGATCGCTTGTTTCGATTGAGCGAGGCGAAGTTCTCGCTGTAGACCTCCCCTCCCTCGGTCGCCGTCAATGGCGGCCACCCGCGCATGCCATCACCTCCAGCCGGATTCTCGACCTTGACCACGTCCGCACCCAGATCCGCGAGCAGGGACCCCGTAAAGGGCCCCGCGGCGATCTGCCCGAACTCAAGAACCCTGACACCGGACAACAGGCCAGACTGCATCAACTTCTCCCCGTCCTTCTTAACGGCTCCGCCAGGCAGAACCAGACTCTGTTTTCGCGGCCCATGCTAGACCGGATCGAGGGCGGAGGTCGACGCGTGAATGGGCGCTACCGCAGTCGGTCGCGCAGGTATCCTTGCTTGCATGGCGTCCCGAGTACCAAACGCTGCCTTCCCGATTCAGCTTAGCGTTACCCCGCTTCGCTCGTTTCGGACCGGCGTTGCTTGGTGCCGCGCAAGGTAAAGAGGCTGAAGAGGGCGCCAACCAGGGCGACGGGAATCAGCCAGGCAAAGGCCGTCGTGAAGCTGCCCAGCCAGGCTTGAAGCTGCACGAAAGCGGAGGGGCCCACCAGAATGCCGCCGAAGGTAAAGAAGTTTGCGAGGCCGGTTGCCGGACCCGCCTTCGCCGGCGGCGCCAGCCGCACGACCTCGGATAGAAAGACACCGTTCCAGCCCACGGCCGACGCACCGAAGAACGCGCTCACGACGAAGACCTGCCACCGCGGTGTTGTCGGAACCAGTTGCGAGAAAGCAAGGCAACAGGTCGCGGTGATCGCGCCGATGATGACGAGCACGACGGCATTTCGCTGCAAACGGTCGGCGAGGAAGCCCCAACTGAGACGGCCGACGACACCACTCGCCTGCACCGTCGCCAGAAGAGCGCCAGCCAGAAGCGCGTCGAAGGCCAGTTCCGTCACTGCAGCGGAGACCACAAAGGCCATCAGACAAAGCTGAATGACGCCGAAGAAGAACCCGCAGATGCACAGCCAGCGCAGGGATGGCAGGCTGAAGATCTCGCCAGCCCCACGCAGCGCGCCGCGGCCAAAGGATGCATCCGGTCGACGGTCTTCATCCCAGGTAGGGCGGGCAGGCGCCAGCAGCAGAGCCAGCAGCAAGGCCAAGGGCAGTATCAGCGCCACTGCCGCCTGCCAGCCCCAGGTAACAGCGACCCACGGAGTCAGAAGGCCGGCAGCAATGCCACCAATCGGGACACCGGTCTGCTTGATGGAGAAAACGAAGCTGCGGTTGCGCGTGGTCGTATAGCGGCTTAGGAGGTGCGCTGCGGCAGGATTTGTCAGTCCGTAGGCAAAGCCGATGGCAACGGATGCCAAGACAAGAGCAGCAAGCGCGGGCACTGAGGCGATAAGGCAGCCGAACCCCGCCACCAGGAGCGCCAGCTGGCTCACCCGGCAGGCACCCCATCGCATGACGAAGCCTCCCGCGATCAGGGACACCAGCATCGCCACTCCGTAAATGATGGCTATCTGATAGCCAATCAGAGCGGGCGGCAGGCCAAAGCTCTCAGCCACGATGGGGGCAATGGAGGCAAGGGCCAACATCGCCCAGGACGCGACCGCCTGTGTTGAGAGGGTGGCCAGCAGTACGCCGGGCAAGCCCTTCAACCCTATCCCCTGCGTCGCCCCCTCAGCCTTTGTTTCTGTCATCGCCGGACTAGTTGACGATGCTCGGCAACCAGGTCACGAGGTCCGGCACCAGTATCAAAAGCGAGATCACCATGACGATGGGGATCAAGAAGGGCGCAACGGCCTGCACCACCTTCTCGAAAGGCATCTCGGCGATTTCAACGAGAATGAAGATGACATTGCCGAAGGGGGGCGTGATGACACCGACCGACAGCGTAACCACCATCAGAACCCCGAAGTAGAGTGGATCGATACCCAAAGACTGTACCGTCAGCATGAAGATCGGGGTGAAGATGAGAACGGCCTCCACCACGCTCATGAAGCAGCCGATGATCAGGAAGAAGGCCGCCATGGCGAAAAGGATCAGGGTCAGGCTGACGTCAAGGTCCAGCAGCGCCATGGCCAGTTCCTGCGGGATGCGCAGGCGAACCAGCAGCCACCCGTAGAAGGTGGCGACTGCAATGATGAACATGATCACGGAGGTAAAGCGCACGGTGCGCGCAAGCACCCCCACCAGATCCTGGAGGCTGATGTCCCTATAGACGAAGGCTCCCAGGACGAAAGCATAGACGCAGGCAACGGCCCCTGCCTCGGTCGGGGTGAAGATCCCGCCCCAAATTCCGCCAACGATGATCAGGGGGGTCAACAGGGGCGGAACCGCGCGAAAAAACAACCTAGCCAGTTCGCGCATCTGTGGCCGAGGCGTGCGCGGTAGTTCGATCCAGTAGGACACGATGAAGCAGGTCGCCATGAAGGCAAGCCCAAGAATGACTCCCGGGACGATGCCGGCAATGAAAAGCGCTCCGATCGAGGTTCCGGACAGCCAGCCGTAGACCACCAGGGCCACGGATGGCGGGATCACGGGGCTGATGATGGAGGTGGCGCCGGTGATACCGGCGGCAAAACGCTTGGGATAGCCGCGCGCCTCCATCGCCTTGAGCTCCAGCTGGCCGATGCCGGCCACGTCGGCCACCGCCGTGGCGGACATGCCGGCGAAGATCATGCTGGCAACGACGTTCACATGGCCGAGACCGCCGCGGATGTGGCCCACCAGTGCGGTTGCAAAATCAAAAATCCTGCTGTTCACCGAGCCCACGTTCATGAGCGAGGCTGCAAGAATGAAGAAAGGAATGGCAAGAATTGGAAAGCTGTTGAGCCCCCGCATCATCTGCAAGGCGAAGAGTTCGGTGGGAATGGCTGAGACGCCACCAGTGATCGCCAGCACCGCCAAGCAGGTCAGACCGATACTGATCGCGACCGGCACGCCGATTGCGAACAGCAGGATCATCAGACCTAGGAAGATTAGGAGGTGCTCCATTCATTCCCCGCATCATTCGCCACCATGGTGGGACCGCGCCTGAACAGGCGCCCCAGGTGCAGCAGACTGAAAAAGATCATCGCGCCGAGGCCGATCACCAACGCCAGGTAGAGATAGCTGTAGCTTATCTTGAGAGCGGTGGTGGAGTTGTTAGCGCTGACCTGCATCATCGAACAGGCGCCCTTGAAGGCCACAGCCAGGAGCAGCAGCGAAGCCAGTTCTATGAAGATGCTGAGCAGGTAGCGCACCCGAAGGCCGACTTTTCGCAGGATGACGTCAATGACGATGTGGCGCCGGCGCGACCAGGTGGCGGCCGCGCCTAACATCACCATCCACATCAGCAGACCGGCACCGATTTCCTCCGACCAGGGAACCGAAAAGCGAAATGCTTCACGTCCCAGCACCGACCAGAAGATCACGATCACCAGGATCGCCATCATAACAATGGCCACCGCCTCCAGGGCACGGGTCAGGAGAGCTTCAAAACGCTCCAACATCATTCGCTGTCCAATGATGGAAGAAGGGGGGCGGTGTGCCCCCCTTTTCAGGAATGGCTACTCACTCTCGGCCGCGGCGATAGCGGCCTCGATGTCGTCAGCAACTCCGTCGGCCTTTTCTGCGAGGATCTGCTGAACCGCAGGGGCGGCCTTCTCGCGGAAGGGCGCCTGGTCGACGTCGATGAAGGTCATGCCCTTCTCGATCAGCGCCTCGCGGTAGAAATCGTCCTTCTCCTGCTCGACCTGATAGCCATGCTGACGTGCCTCCTCGACGGCCTCACGCAGCATCTCCTGATCGGCTTCATCAAGGCCATTCCACCAGCTTGCGGAAGCGACCCAGTGCCAGGGGAAGGACAGGTGGGAGGTGGTGATGATGTAGTCCTGCACTTCCCACATCTGCCTGGTATAGGGCGAAGCGAGGCTATTTTCGTGTGCTTCGACCTGCCCGGTCCGCATCGCCAGATAGATGTCGGGCGCAGGGATGACGACCGCCTGTACGCCCAACGCACCCCAGACATCAAGCCACACCGGAATCTGCGGCAAACGCATCTTGAGACCTTCAAGATCGTCTGGCGTATTGATCTCCCGGCTGGAGGTCATATGGCGGAAGGCTCGCATCTGCGGGCCGAGATAAACCAGGTTGCCGCGCTCCAGGGACGCCTCCTGCATGGCCTTCCCGCTGTCGGTTTCCATGATGTAGTGCTCAACCGCCCCCCAATTCGGGAAGACGAAAGGCACGGACACTGCGTCGTATTCCTCCGCGTACTGCCCCATGAATAGACCGCCGGTGAGCGCCATCTGGGTTTGGCCCACGTTGAGAAGCTCGAGGACTTCCACTTCGTCGCCAAGCTGCCCGCCAGTATAGACGTTCACTTCAAAACGGCCGTCCGAGCGCTCGTCCACGATTTCCTTGAAGCGCAGCATGGCGGCTTCTTCCGAGCCGCCCGCGCTCATGGTGTTATGGACTTCGATGACATCCTGTGCCTGGGCCGTAACGGCCCAGGCCCCCAAGGCAGCGGCGGCCATAAGGCCCAAGCCGGCACGACCGATCGCTTTCGACTTCAATTCCATGAGCTCGTTTCCTCCAACTCGGTTCATTTGTGTTTAACACCCTGCACCGGCCAATCTAAACCACCGGCGCGGCGCCCCTCCACCTGAGTATCAGCCTTCTACTGCTCTTACGAGCTTGTCCCGCAAGGGCGCCAGGATCTCCTCATTGTGCTCGCCCAGAGCGGGAGACGGCAGACGTACGTGGCACGGCGTGCCGCTCAACTTCACCGGAAAGCCCAACATGCGCACCTTGCCCCGACCCGGGTGGTCGACCTCAATCGCCATCTCCTGGGCCTGCACCTGCGGATCGGCGAAGACCTCTGCCAGGTTCTGCACCTTTCCGCTGGGCACGCCTGCCGCGTTCAGCCGCTCGATCCAATAGGCCTGGGTGTGGCTGGACATGCTTGCCGAGATGAGCGCGTTGAGCTCATCGCGGCGGGCAAAGCGCTTGTCGTTAGTATCGAAGCGCGGATCATCCAGCAGTTCCTCGAGACCGATCGTGCGCATGAAGCGCCGCAGCACCACGTCGTTGCTGGGCGCGACCGCGACCTCTCCGTCGCTGGCCTTGTAAAGACCATAAGGTGCGACCAGCGGATGATCGTTGCCGGTTCTCGGCGGCAGCTTGCCGGTGAGAAGGTGCTCGCTGGCGAGGTAAGCCATCATGGAGAGAATGCCGTTGAGCATCGCGCTTTCGACACGCTGCCCTTCCCCGTTGATGTCCCGGGCTCGCAAGGCGTTCACGATGCCGAAGGCGGCATAGAGGCCGGCCACCAGATCGGTAATCGGCTGGCCGCTGCGCATCGGCTCCTGGTCCTCACGCCCATTGACGCTCATGAAGCCACTCATTGCCTGCGTGATGAAATCGAAGGCAGGGCGGTCCGCGTAGGGCCCTTCGCTCCCGTAGCCATTGATGCTGGCGGTCACCAGCCGCGGGTTGATTTGCTTCAGCCGTTCCTGGGTGAAGCCCATCTTGTCGAGGACACCGGGGCGAAAGTTCTCGACCAATACATCGGCCGTTTCGAGGAGTTGGGCGAGCAACGCTCGCCCCTCCTCCGAATAGAGGTCGAGCTCCACCGACTTCTTGTTGCGGTTAAAAGAGGCGAAATACCAGCTTAGCCCGTCCTTCATACCACCCTGGGAGCGGACCGGATCGCCCTTGCCGGGTGTTTCCACCTTGATGACTTCCGCCCCCATGTCGCCCAGAAGCATGGTGCAGAAGGGGCCCGAAAGCACCCGGGTCAGATCCACCACGCGGATACCGTCCAATGGTTGGCGCATGCTCTGGCTCACCCGCAAGCCGTGGCGACGGCGTCCATGGAACTGGTCCGCAGGCGCGGCCCCGCCTTCATCACCTGTCCGGGAAGCGGGCGTCCCACGATCTCTTCTACCCGCTGTGCGACGGCGCAAAGCTTCTCGAGGTCGATACCGGTCTCGATTCCGCATTCGTGCAGCAGGTACACCAAATCTTCCGTGCAGATGTTGCCGGTCGCCCCTGGTGCGAAGGGACAGCCGCCCAGGCCGCCGATCGAGGATTCAAAGGAGGTGATGCCTTCGGCAAGGCCGGCGTAGACATTCACCAGGCCGATGCCTCGGGTATTGTGGAAATGCAAGGCGACTTCGAGATCCGGCACAGCCTCGTGCACCTCACGGCAAAGCGCGGTAACGAGCGGCGGGGTCGCCATGCCGGTGGTATCGCCGAGGGCGATCCTCTTGAGACCCAAATCCCGGTAGATGCGGGCAATCTTGACTACCTCTTCGATGGCGACGTTGCCCTCGAAAGGGCAGCCAAAGGAGGTGGCGATGGCGCCCTCGACGGGAATGTCTGCCGCCTTCGCAATCCGGCAAACCTCCTCAAATCCGGCAAGCGTCTCGGCACGCGGGCGGTTGAGGTTCTTCAGGTTGTGGCTCTCGGAAGCGGAGACGAAGACGACCATCGCATCAACCTTGGCCTCCGCGGCCGCTTCCGCGCCCTTCGGGTTCGGCACCAGCGCGGTCAGCTTGGCGCTGGTGGCGCGGTTCACGCCGGCCATCACTTCAGCCGCATCGCGCAGCTGCGGTACCGCGCGCGCCGAGACGAAGGCCGTGGCCTCGAACTGAGGGACGCCCGCGTCGATCAGGCTGTTGAGGACCTCGATCTTGGTCTCGGTCGGGATCCATACGGCTTCCGCCTGGAAGCCATCGCGTGTGCCCACTTCGACAACCCGTACCTTTTCCGGGAAGCCTGGGGGGCGGGGAAGACCAGTTGACGCACTCATTGCTCACGCTCCAAGAAGTCGCCGGGAGGCTTGCGACTTGTGTAGCCCCCGCCCCCCGATAAGAAAAGGTCGGGGAGCGGCTAGCGGAAACAGCGTCCTCGGCAACAACACCCGTATGACAAGCAAATATTTCTTCTGAAACCACTTTGCATAGGCAACTGTTTCAGATGGGGTGCGGTCGCCGGGGAAGATGGCTAGAATTTCGTCCCATGTCTGGAAGCTTTACCCTGTCGCAGCAGCAGCGATTCAGAAAGCTGCTCACCCTGGCCGCCGAAAGCCCCTTTGCCGGCGAACGTGATGCCGCGCTTGCAGCCGCCAATCGGATGGCGGAAAGCGCCGGCATGGATCTTGAAGAGGCTGCCGGCGCCTGCGGCCGCAGTGACAGAGAACAGGCGGCGGAACGAGACGCTGCCAGAGGAAGCGGCGTGGTCAACGAAGGCTGGCCCGAAGACATCAGTCCATCCATGCGACGCGCAGCCTGGGCCGGCTATGCCTGGGAAGCAGCCGCGAGCCGCGCACGCCAACGCCAGCGAGAGGAGACCGAGAGGCGGCAGCGGGAAGAGGAGGCAGAGCGTCGGGCTAATAGCACCCGCGGTCGGTCCAATCAGCCGCGCAGCTCGCGCGCCATGCCCCGGGGAGATTTTGCCCGGGTACTTCTTTTGGAAACGGGCTTGTCTCTGCGCGACATTGCAGAGATCACCGAGTTGAACATCTACGAGGTGGTCGGCCTGAAGCTGAAGCTCCGCCCGGAAATCAAGCGTGCGCGCCGGCAGAAGGGCGCGCGGCCGGCGACATCGGCCGCTGCCGCCCCCAGCAGCTGACCTATAGCGACAGGCTGTTCCCCTCGTTCAGACCAACAACCAGCCAGCTACATCCACGCGCCTCCGTGCAGTAGACAAGCAGGTCATCTGGCCCGGCAACGAAGGCGCCACACCCTTCGGCCGCGCTATCGGGTTCAGTCTGGCAGAAGATGGCTTCATCCAGGCGCCATCGGCCCTCTTGGGTATCGACATCCCGCCGCTCGCGCATACGCATTTCGCCGGAGCTGTCATAGTAGACGGCATAGAGCCGTTCCGGCTGCTCGACTGGTTCCCAATAGGCTGTATTCCCCGTGAAGTAGCGGCGAACTTCGGCCTCGCTTACCGGCACCATGTTGGGATCCTCCAGAAGCTCCGCGAACGAGGGCCCCTGTTGCTCTCGTGCTTCCTGCTCTGTTGGATCGTCCGCGAGGCCCATGGATTGGCAGCCAGACAGCACCAGGCTCGCGCCCAGTGCCATAATAGTCCGTAAAGCCGAACGTCGCCGCCTTCTAAGCGCGAGACAGAGCGTCATGTTCGAACTCGTCCACAAGCGATCGACGCCTCCATCCTTTTTGACTGATCTGCTCTTGCTCATGAACTCGCCCCTTGTTCAGGCAGCTGCTCGTCCGTCTTGCGGCATACCCTAGCCATCATCCTGGGCGCGGGGAAAGTTCCTCTTCGAGCAGACGCCGCGAAGCGGTGCAAGCGAGTCAGGATGAGACCCTGGCGAATGCGCCGGTTGCAGGCGAGGCATCAGACGGGATCGCTGAGCGATCCCAATCTGATGCCATCGATCCTATTCGCCGATGGAATAGGGTGTCGGTACGCCATCCTTCATGATCTGCTCCAGATAGCTCTCCGAGACCTGCATGCCATCTTCATCGAATGCCTTGTCGCCGGTCGCCCCTTCGTAGTTCTGCGAGACGGTGTGTAGGGCTTCCCGGATGGCATCGGCTTCCGCGCTGCCTGCTTCGTGAAGCGCCAGTGCGACCAGCATCGCCGAATCATAGGCGAAGCCGCCGAAGGAGGTAGTCGGCCGCTCACCGAATTCCGCCTCATAGGGATCGGCATACTCTTCTCGGAAGAAGTCGCCGGAGGCACCGACTTCCAGACCCTTGATACCCTCGATGATTTCCGGCGTGTCCTGGACCTCGTTGGTCCAGAGGCTCGGATAGTCAGCGTACCACAAAGACGGTTCGATCCCGAGTTCATAAGCCTGACGGAAGATCAGGCGCGCGTCGGTGCCATAGGCGGTGATCAGGGCATGCGGCGGATCCTCTGAAACGACCCGACGTAGATCCGCGCGATAATCCGACTTGCCCTGTTCATAGCGAACGGTGGTTACGCACTCCGCTCCGTACTCTTCCTCAAGCCTCTGACAAGCCTGAATCTCCATGCCGACGCCAAAGGGGTTGTTTGCCGAGAGGACGGCAAAGCGGTCCGCACCGGAGTCCTGATAGGCGAAGTCAGCCAGGGACGCGCCCATCAGCGTGTCCAGTCCCATAGCAGAGAACAGGAAGGGACCGATGTCCCGCAATTCTGGCGAGGTGCTCGATGAGCAGATCTGCACCGTGCTGTTCTTGTTGGTGAATTCGCCGGTCGCAACGCAGACGCCGCTGGACAGGATGCCTAGGATCACCGGCACTTCATCGACATTGACCAGCTTCCGGGCAGCATCTACCGCGGAGGCCGGGCGTGACTCGTTGTCCTCGATGATCAGTTCGATCTTGCCGCCCATCTCTTCGGGACCGATGGTCACACGCTCCCCATCTTTCAGGGGAATGTCGTAGCCTTCATTCACCCGACGTACCGCCAGCTGAATCCCGCGCAGGATGTCTTCACCCTGAACCGCGTTACGGCCGGTCAGCGGGACAATGACCCCGACTTTGATGGTTTCATTTGACTGAGCTTGGGCGGGTGCAGGTGGCAGGGCCCAGGCTGCTGCTGCAGCAACTGCAGCCGCAGCCGTCACCCCCGATAAAAAACGTCTCATGGCTCCTCTCCTTCTGCTTCTGGCAGGCGGGACGGCCGTCTGTTCTTCAGGCTTCTGCCGTCCCCAGGTAGGCCTCTCGGATCTTCTCGTCATGGAGGATGTGATCCGCGGGACCTTCGAAAGCGTTGCGGCCGTCAGCAAGTACTACGCCGCGATCCGAAATACGCAGCGAGCTGTCCGCGTTCTGCTCGACAATTACTATGGTGCGCCCCTGCGCATTGATCTCTTTAACCTTGGCAAAGACCTCGTCCGCAATCTTCGGCGAAAGAGCGGCGGAGGGCTCGTCGAGCAGCAGCATGCGCGGCTCGGTCATCAGCGCGCGGGCCAGGGCAAGCATCTGCCGCTCACCGCCGCTCATGGTCCGGACCCGCTGTCGACGTCGCTCGGCAAGCCGCGGAAATCGCTCGTATTGGGCGTCCATTCTTTCCCGCAGAAGCCTCTTGTCGGCGGCAAAGCCGTAGCCGCCCATAAGAAGGTTCTCTTCAACCGTCAGGCTGGGAAAGACGTTCTCGAGCTGAGGTACGAATGCGAGCCCCTGGCCAACACGCTGATGGGTCGACATGCGGGTAATCTCCACGCCGGCAAAATGCACCTGGCCAGCCGTCGGAATGAGATAGCCCATGATGGCCTTGAGCAATGTCGATTTGCCGGCGCCGTTGGGGCCGATGATGGTCGTCAGTTCGCCGTCCGCCACATGCAGCTGCACCTCGTGGAGGATCTCGCTGTCGCCATAGCCGGCGCAGAGCCCATCCACGGTCAGCAGGGGAGCCGTCTGAGCGGCCGTCATGCCTGCACCCCCTCGCCGGCAACCCCGCCGGAGGCGATATAGGCCTGCAGCACATCCTCGCGCGCGAGCACCTCGTCCGGCGCCCCCTGGGCCAATACGTTGCCCATGTCGAGCACGCAAATTTCGTCGCAGAGGCGGCGGACGACCTGCATGTTGTGCTCGATAATGAAGAAGTTGTGGCCGGCGCGGCGCAGTTGCAGAATCACCGCAACGATATCCTCGATCAAACGCGGGTTCACCCCGGCAACCGGCTCATCGAGCAGGATCAGCTTGGGCTCGGCCATCAGGACCTGGACCAGAGCCAGGAGCTTCTTCTGCCCGCCCGAAAGGCTGCCGGCGAGTTCGTCTGCGTGCCGCTGCAGCCCGACCATTTCGAGCAGATCCCGGGCGCGCTCCAGATTGCGTTCCTCCTCGCGCGCAACCTGACGAGACTGCAGCATCGCGCTAACGATGTTTTCTCCCGTCTGTCGTGCTGCGCCCAGCAGCATGTTCTCCATGACGGTCATGCGCCGCGGATTGAGGGTGATCTGAAACGTACGGCACAGGCCGGCTTCGGCGATGACATGCGGGGGCTTGCCCTGCATCTCTTGACCCTCAAAGAGGACTCGCCCGCTGGATGGCTTGAGGAAGCCGGAAATGATGTTGGCCAGGGTCGTCTTGCCCGATCCATTCGGCCCGATCAGCCCGAAAATCTGGCCGCTTTTCATGCCGAAGGATACCTTGTCGAGAGCCCTGAGGCCCCCGAACTGCATGCTGATGTCTTCAACGGCCAGCAGCATCACGCACTCCATAGCGGCGACGGCGCTCCGGTAGGATGCCGCGAGGCAGATAGAGGATGACCAGGATGATCAGGACGCCGATGAGCACCATCCGAAGCGAGGCGCCGAGACTGGCGTATTCTTCCCCAAAACCGATGAACCGCGTGCCGTTGTAGAGAAGCTGAATGATAATGGCTCCCGCGAGCGCCCCGAGATGATTTCCGGCCCCGCCCAGGATGACCATCGCCCAAACCAGGAAGGTTTCCAGCGGCATGAAGTAGGTGGGATCGATGAAGCCGAGGAAGTGTGAGAAAAGCGCGCCGCCGAGGCCTGCGATAGCCCCGCCGATAGCCATGGTCCAGATGCGCGCGGCACGCACGTTCTTCCCCAGCGCCTGGGCGACCTCATCGCTCTCGCGAATGGCCTTGAGCACGCGCCCGAACGGACTGCGGCTTACCCACTGAACCACGAGATAGCAGCCCAGCAGACAGGCCGCCACGAGCGCCAGGTAGTAGTAGCCGTAGTAGGGTCCTCCCAGCACGCCCTGAAGCGGGCTGGGTATGCCGGTAATGCCGTAGGATGCGCCGACATAGGGACTGCCGAGGTTTGTATTGAGGAAGATTACACGCACCAGCTCGGCGGCTGCGATGGTTACGATCGCCCAATAATCCTGGCGGAGATTGCCGATCGGCAGCGCCATGAGCACGCCGAAGAGCGCGCCTCCCAAAACGCCCGCAACGAAGGCCAGAGCGATGGGCCAGCCCAGAATGGTGGATCCGATTGCGGAGACGTAGGCGCCGACCATGAAGAAGCCGACCTGCCCCAGGTTCACCAGCCCGGTCTGCCCATACTGCAGACTGAGGCTCAGGCTCATGATCCCGTAGATCCCCGTCATGGTGATCAGGTAGACAAGGAAGGCGCTCATGCCCGCTTCTCTCCAAGCAGGCCGGTCGGCCGCAACAGAAGCATGATGATGACCAGGGTAAAGGGGATCGCAGCCTTGTAGCCCACGGGGATGAAAAGGAAGTCCTCGGTTGCCAGGCCCAGCGCCGACGCAAGGGATCCCCAGTTGATCGCCAACCCGATATTTTCGGCAAAGCCGACCACCAGCGCCCCTAACACGGCCCCATAAGGGTTGCCGATCCCGCCGAGAATAACCGCGGCGAACACTGGCAACATGATTTCGAAACCCATGTTGGTGTGCAGCTGCGTAGCTACGCCGAGCATCACGCCGCCGAGAGCAGCCAAAGCTGCGCCGACGAACCAGACGAGGCGTATGACGCGCTCGGTAAAGATGCCACTGGCTTCCGCGAGATCCTTGTTGTCCGCGGTCGCCCGCATGGCAATGCCGAGGGTGGTCCGATTGAGAACGAAGTGAAACAACAGCATCGTCACGAGGGCGACAACGATGATCGCAGCCGCGCTCGGGGTCAGTCGGCCATCGCCGATCAGCCACGGACGCATCAGGGGAAGCGGGTAGCTCTGTGCATTTGCTCCCCAGATTGCTTGGGCACCGAAGCGGAGCACGATGCCCACCCCGAAGGAGGCGATGAGAAGAAGGATTGGCGAATTGCCGCGCAAGCGGGAGAAGACGGCACGGTCAGTCGCGACGCCGAGAAAGCCGACCGCCACCATCGCCACAATACCAGCTATCACCAGGCTGCTGCCCGGTCCGAATGGCAGCGCCAGGCTGATCGTCAAGGCGATGAAGGCGCCAACTGTTCCGAACTCGACGTGCGCAAAGCTGGGAAAGCGCAAGACGTCGTAAACCATGGTCAACCCTACTCCGAGCAACGCCAATTCGGCGGCTCTAATAAGGCTGTCGATCAGTATCTGGATCACACACCCTCCCTAAGAGGACCTGCCGCGTTGCGCCGGCATCTTCTTTTTTTGCCGTCGTGAAACGGCGCCCTCCTGCGGGACACGCTAAGGTAAGTTTTGAGGAGTTGCAACTGCACCCGCGCCCCCTGCTGCCGCATGCAGTTAGTTGGCCGCTTGCCGGCGTTTCTCGCGTAGCGGCCTCGTCCGCCGGCGGCGAGCGTGGTATGAGCGCAGCCGCTTTCCACCCTGGAAAAGGAGAGGTTCAGATCATGGACGTAAAGGGTTTGGGTGCTATCGTCACCGGCGGCAGCTCCGGCATGGGCGCGGCCACGGCACGAGCGCTTGCGGCAGCGGGCGCCAAGGTCGCGGTGCTCGACATCAATGAGGAAGGGGCGAAGAAGGTCGCCGAGGAGATCGGTGGGCTGGGCCTCGCCTGCGACGTTTCCAGCGCGGAACAGGCAGAAGCCGCTGTTATCGCAGCCCGTGAAAAGCACGGGCCGGCCCGGGTACTGGTCAACTGCGCCGGTATCGCGCCTGCAGCGCGGATCGTGGGGCGCAACGGCCCGATGGATCTTGCCGACTTTCAGAAGGTGATCTCCATCAACCTCGTCGGCAGCTTCAACATGATGCGCTTGGCCGCGGCCGACATGATTGCGGCGGATCCGGTAAATGAGGACGGAGAACGCGGCCTGATCATCTCCACGGCTTCCGTGGCTGCCCATGAAGGTCAGCTTGGCCAGGCGGCCTACGCCGCCTCCAAGGCCGGGGTGATTGGCATGATGCTGCCGGCGGCCCGCGAATTCGCGAAGTTTGGCGTGCGCGTGCTGACGATCGCGCCGGGCCTGATCGCCACACCGATGCTCCTCAACATGCCCCAGGAGGTGCAGGATAATCTGGCGTCTCAGGTGCCCTTTCCGAAGCGCTTCGGCCATCCGGAAGAGTACTCGACTCTGGTGATGCACATTCTCGCCAATACCATGCTGAATGCCGATACCATCCGCCTTGACGGCGGCATGCGGATGCAGTGAGCCCCGCGGGGCGCAGGCACTTCTGCGCCCCGGCACCGCCGCTCTCACAAGCGGATGTAGAGGATGCTGTTTTGGCTACCGCAAAAGGGACTCCGAGGAGTTTCTTGATAATGTAGCGTTCCTTAATTAGAAGTTGTGCGGGAGGCTAAGGACGACCGTACGCAATCAATGGTCGTCCACACACATTGAAGGAGACACGAATCGCCATGCGAAACACCACTTCGGCGACGATCAAGGGAGTTCTTCTTGCTGGCGCTGCCACGCTAGGCTTTGTTGTCAGCGCGCAAGCTGCCAATCTTGAAGATATTCAGGAAAGCGGCACGATCCGGATCGCGATTGCAAACGAGATTCCCTACGGTTATGTCGATCCGGTTTCCGGCGATGTGCGGGGGGCAGGTCCTGATGTCGCCAAACATATCGTGGAGGAACTCGGCATCGACGAGATCGAGTGGATCACCACCGATTTCTCGACACTGATCCCGGGTCTGCAGGCGGATCGCTTCGACATGGTCGCTGCTGAAATGGCGATCTTACCGACCCGCTGCGCCACCGCGATCTACTCCAATCCGAACAGCTCCTATGGTGAAGGCCTGCTGGTTCCAGCCGGCAATCCCAAGGGCATCACTTCCTATGAAGCTTTCGCCGAGAACTCCGACCTTAAGGTTGCGATCATGGCGGGCGCCAACCAGCTCGACATGATGCAGGCGCTGGGAGTTTCGGAAGACCAGATGGTGACCATCTCCTCGAACTCGGACGCCATCTCGACCGTTTCCACCGGTCGGGCCGACGCCTATGCAGCTACCGGTCTGACGGCCAGCGAACTGGCTGAGCGCAGCGATGCGGTAGAGGTAGCCGAGGGCTTCGAAGACCCCATCATCAACGGCGAGGAGCAGCGCTCCTGGGGTGGCTTTGTGTTTGCGCAGGGCAATGAAAGCCTGCGCGACGCGGTCAATGAAATCCTGGCTGAGTTCAAGCAGACCTCGGAGTGGGAAGAAATTCTGACCAGCTACGGCTTCACCGATGCCGACGTTTCCCGTTCCTTCGACATGACCGCCGAGGACCTCTGCTCGAGCTGAGCGTTCTTGACCAGCTTTGACTGATCGGCCGGTGGGCGCTGGGCGTTCACCGGCCACAGTCTGAGCTTCATCCTTCCTGGAAGCAGGTTCGAGATCGTCTGCCATGGATTGGACCCAATACCTGAATCCCCTCATGCAGGGGGCTCTGGTCACCATCGAACTAACGATCTATTCGACTATTCTGGGTGCCATCCTTTCCTTCGCCGCAGGCATCGGCAAGACGGCCCGCAACCCCGTCATCAAGGTGATTGCGGCCACCTACATCGAGATTTTTCGCGGCACCTCGCTCCTGGTCCAGCTTTTCTGGCTTTACTTCGCCCTACCGGTAGCCGGGCAGGCGATGGGGATCGATCTTCGCTTACCCCCGGTCGTGGCGGGCGTCCTGGCCCTCTCGCTCAATATTGGTGCCTACGGCGCTGAGGTAGTCCGCGGAGCCATCCAGGCGGTTTCCAAGGATCAGTATGAAGCGGCCAAGGCGCTCAACTTCACGCCGCGCAAGACGCTCTGGCGCATCGCGCTGCCGCAGGCCATTCCCGAGATGATGCCCGCCTTCGGGAATCTCGCGATCCAGAACCTTAAGGACACCGCCCTCGTCTCTCTGATCAGCCTTTCGGATCTCGCGTTCCGGGCCGAGCAGCTGCGGAACTTCACTCAGGATTCCACCACCATCTACACGATGGCGCTCTTCATGTACTTCGGCCTTGCCCTGGTGCTGACGGCGATGATGAAGCTGCTCGAGCGGTATGTGAGCCGCTGGCGGGTGGGGGCGCGCTAGGCCATGCTTTTCGGAATTCCCTGGGATACCTCATCCAACCTCGCCTTTGCGGTCTCCATCCTGCCAATCCTGCTGATCGGCCTGTGGGTGACGATACAGGCAACGGTTCTCGGCTTTTTCATCGCACTCGTGGTCGGCCTTGTCTGGGCTGCCCTCAAGGCTGCTCCCACGCGCGTAATTTCCTGGCCAGCGGCCGTCATCACCGAGTTCCTCCGCGATACGCCGCTGCTGATCCAGCTGTTCTTCCTCTACTACGTGCTGCCTGAGTTCGGCATCATCCTGCCCGCCTTCATGACCGGCGCCCTGGCGCTGGGACTGCAGTACTCTGCCTACACCTCGGAGGTTTACCGCGCCGGTATAGAGGCGGTTCCGCGCGGCCAGCATGAGGCATCGCGGGCCCTCAACCTCACGGGCCGACGGACCTTCACTCATATCGTTCTGCCCCAGGCCATCCCACGGATCATCCCCGCGATGGGCAACTACCTGGTTTCGATCATGAAGGACGTGCCGCTCCTTTCGGTCGTGACCGTCCTCGAAATGCTCAACGTGGCGCGGATTATTGGGGACCGCACCTTCAACTATCTCATCCCGCTGACCATGGTGGGTGGCCTGTATCTCATCATGACCCTGATCGCGTCGGGAGGCGTACGCTTCCTCGATAGGCGCCTGCCCAAGACGGGAATCCCGCTGAAATGACCGAGCCCATCATCAAATTCGACAAGGTCGTCAAGGCCTTCGGCAGCTTCGTCGTGCTGAACAAGCTGGATTTCGAAGTGAAGCCGGGCGAGAAGGTGACGATCATCGGCCCTTCGGGCTCGGGTAAGTCCACCGTGTTGCGCATTCTCATGACCCTGGAGCCGATCACCGATGGCGTGGTCTATGTGGATGGCCAGCCGCTCTGGCATGAGAAGAGCGGGGATGGTTCTCTGAAGCCTGCCGGCGAACCCCATCTGCGCAAAATGCGCGAGAAGATGGGCATGGTTTTCCAGCAGTTCAATCTGTTCCCGCACATGACCGTGCGGCGCAACATCACCGAAGCGCCGATACAGGTTCTCGGAATCGCTAAGTCCGAGGCTCGCGATCGTGCCAACGAACTGCTGGAGATGGTCGGCCTCACCGAGCACGCAGACAAGTATCCGCACCAGCTCTCCGGTGGTCAGCAGCAGCGTGTAGGCATCGCTCGCGCACTGGCGATGCGCCCAAAGATCATGCTGTTCGACGAGCCCACCTCGGCCCTGGATCCCGAGCTTGTGGGGGAAGTGCTCAACGTCATTCGCAAACTGGCGGAAGAGCACGACCTGACGATGTTGCTGGTCACCCACGAGATGAACTTCGCGCGCCAGATCTCGGATCGGGTTTGCTTCTTCGATCAAGGGCGAATGCTGGAAGAAGCGCCGCCGGAAGAGCTCTTCACGAACCCGAAGGAGCAGCGCACGCGGGAATTCCTGAAGGCAGTGCTCGAAGGCAACTGACGGCGCTATCGCAGGGGAATGCAGATGCGGCTCGCAACTGCCGGCGCCTGGTACCAAACGCAACGGCTCGCGGACGGCGTGACCTGGATTTACGAGCCGCGCATCAAGCCTTTCTACCGCTGCAATATCTGGCACCTGCGCGGGCGTGATCGCGACCTCTTGGTCGATAGCGGCAGCGGCCTTTTTTCCCTACGTCAGGAGATAGAGCTCTTGACGGAGCGGCCGGTCCTGGCGGTCGCGACCCACACCCATTTCGATCATATTGGCGGGCATTATGAGTTCGCTGAGCGGGCGGTCCATCCGGCGGAAGCCGAACTGCTCGCCCAGCCTGATCGCAATCGCACGCTTGCCGAGGACTACGCGACAAGCGACATGTTCGAGGCACTGCCCCCCGACGGGTGGGACGCGGAGAGCTACACCATCACCCCTGCCCCTGCGACCCGTCTTCTGGAAGAAGGTGCGATCATTGACCTGGGCGACCGCCATTTTGAAGTGCTGCACCTGCCCGGGCACTCGCCGGGATCGATTGCACTCTGGGAAGCCGCCAGCGGAATACTCTTCTCCGGCGACACGATCTACGACGGGCCGCTGGTGGACGACTGCCACGGTTCAGACCTGACCGCCTATCGGCGTTCCCTGAAACGACTACTGGATCTGCCCGTGCGCGTAGTGCATGGCGGCCACTTCCCAAGCTTCGACGGAGAGCGCCTTCAAACTCTGGTGCGTGACTGGCTGGAGCGCGAAGAGCGTTTGACCTAACCCCGCACTGGCCGCGGCTTGAGCAAGATGGTGGCAGCGGCCGCGAGTATCAGAACCAAACCGAGCCAATCCGCGGGCGAGGGTCGTTCCCCCAGGAAGATCATGGAGCCGAAAACGCCAACCGCCGGCACCATCAAGGTTCCCATGGAAGCAGCTGCCGCCGGAAGACGCGGCAATACCTCGAACCACAGGAAGTAGGCCAGTGCCTGAGCGAAGAGGACATGGTACGCGAAGGCTACCACCGTGTCCGTTTGCAGCGGCCCTACCCGCGGCAGCCCCTCGAATAGCAGCATGCCAAGGAGCGCACAGAAACCGCCGAGGAGAAGCTGCCAGGCGGCGATGGTCAT
>JAJUFM010000109.1 GCA_029265995.1 Rhodospirillaceae bacterium
CTCGACGACTGGGCGCGGCAGCGCGTCGCTGACCCGGAGGGCACCGTAGAGGCGGCGAAGGAATCGATGAAGATCCAGGTACAGGCCATGCTAGCCTTTCACCGGAACGGCGTTCCCACCCTCGACTATGGGAACAACATTCGTCAGATGGCGAAGGAAGTGGGAGAGGAAGACGCCTTCGAGTTTCCCGGGTTTGTTCCCGCCTACATCCGCCCGCTTTTCTGCCGAGGTATCGGCCCCTTCCGATGGGCAGCGCTATCCGGAGATCCGGAAGACATTTACCGGACCGACGAGAAGGTGAAGGAGCTTATCCCCGACGACGCGCACCTGCATAACTGGCTCGACATGGCGCGCGAGCGCATCCACTTCCAGGGGCTTCCGGCCAGAATCTGCTGGGTCGGACTGGGCCAGCGCCACCGCCTCGGGCTGGCGTTTAACGAGATGGTCGCGCGGGGAGAACTCAAAGCTCCCATCGTCATCGGCCGGGACCATCTCGACAGCGGCTCGGTAGCCAGTCCGAACCGTGAAACGGAAGCCATGCGGGACGGCTCTGATGCCGTTTCCGACTGGCCACTGCTGAATGCACTCCTGAACACTGCAAGCGGCGCCACCTGGGTTTCCCTGCACCACGGCGGGGGCGTGGGCATGGGATTCAGCCAGCACGCGGGCATGGTCATCGTTTGCGACGGCACCGAGGATGCGGCGCGGCGCCTGGAGCGCGTCCTGTGGAACGATCCCGCAAGCGGCGTGATGCGCCATGCGGACGCAGGCTACGAGGAAGCCATCGCCTGCGCCGAGGAGTACGGGCTGAAGCTTCCGATGGTCAGCAGCAGCTAGCTAGGTTAGCGCCTTCAGACTGGCCCCTCTTAAGCTAGCGCTGCCCACCCCCTTACCTTCCGCCAAAGAGCTGACCTGGAAGCCAGGTCGCGAGCTCTGGCAGGAAGAAGACCGTAGCCATCACCGCCAGGTTCAGGGCGACGAAGGGAGCCACGCCGCGATAGATGTCGATCGTCCGGATTTCCGGAGGCGCTGCGCCGCGCAGATAGAAGAGGGAAAAGCCAAAGGGTGGCGTCAAAAAGGACGTCTGCAAGTTGATCGCAATCAGGATCGACAGCCAGATTGGGTCCATTCCCATCAGCAGGAGTACTGGCGCCACAAGGGGAATCAAGATTATCGCGATCTCGACGAAGTCGAGGACAAACCCCAAAAGGAAAATGATCAGCAAGACGAACAGCAGAGCGCCGGTCTGTCCCCCTGGCAGCGCCTCGAGCATCGCTTCCACCCGGGCGTCGCCACCCAGGCCACGAAATACCAGGGCAAAAAGGCTCGCGCCGATGAACATGGCGAAGATCATCGCGGACATGCGCAAGGTTTGATCCACGACCTCAGCAAGCACGCCCACCCGCAGCGCGCGCCAGAGTCCGTAAGCGAGCCCGAACAGGAGGGCTGCCGCCAGGACCACAGCAAGCACAATTCCAGCTTGCTCAAAAGCCGTCGCGGACGTCCTGCCGATGCGCAGATCGACCTGCCCCGCCAAGATCAGCATGGCGACAACCGCAGAGCCTCCAAGCCAGATCGGCCACCGCCGCCCGCCCTCAAATCGCAAGGCGGCCAGCATGACCGCACCCACGGCCCCCACTGAGGCAGCTTCGGTCGGCGTGGCAATGCCGCCAAGGATGGAGCCAAGCACAGCTATGATCAGGATGATCGGCGGAAGCAGCGCCAGCAGCAGCGGCCCCAAGGCCGGTCGCGCCACAGTATCGCTCACCAATGCGGGCGCATCCTGGGGACGCAGCCAGGCCAGCGTGGTGACGAAAATCAGGTATACACCCACAGTCACCAGGCCCGGGATCATGGCGCCGGCGAAAATCTGCCCGACCGACAGAGTCTCAATGATGAAAAGTCCCTGGCTATACTGCGCTTGCTGGTAGGCAGAGGACATGACTTCCGCCAAAATTACCAGCATCGTGGAGGGTGGAATGATCTGCCCCAAGGTGCCTGCAGAGCATACGGTACCGGCAGCCAGACGCGGGTTATAGCCATTGCGCATCATGGTCGGCAGCGCAATCAGCCCCATGGTAACTACGGTCGCGCCGACAATACCCGTGGAAGCGGCCAGCAGCGCGCCCACGAGCGTTACCGAGATAGCCAAACCACCCCGCAGCCGGCCGAACAGCTTTCCCATCTGCTCGAGCAGCTGCTCCGCGATGCGCGAACGTTCCAGCATAACGCCCATGAAGATGAACAAGGGGATGGCGATCAGCACCTCGTTCGTCATCACACCGAAGATGCGCTGCGAAAGCGCACGCAGAAGGTTAAGATTGAAATCCCCGGTCAAGAAGCCGATGCCGGCAAAAATCACTCCGACACCGGTAAGAATGAAGACAACCGGAAAGCCGATGAGAATGCCGCCAATCATGGCGACGAACATTAAAATATCGAGGTAATAGGGGCTCATTGAGGAGCTCCCTCCCCCTCCAAATCGAAAAGCACAAGAAGGTTGCGCAGCACCATAGCGATCCCCTGGAGCAGCAGCAGGCCGGCAAAGATCGGTATCAGGGATTTCAGCAGGAATACGGCGGGAATGCCGCCAACCGAAATCGGCCCTTCCAGGATGCGCCAGGACTGAACGACAAAGCCCCACGTGTAGTAGAGAAGAACAAGGCAGGAGGGGATCAGCAGAAGGAGGCCGCCCAGGAAGTCAACAAGGGCGCGCGTCCTCCGGCTGGCATCGCTGTAGAAGATGTCGACGCGGACATGCCCATCCTTCAGGAGGGTATAGCCTGCCCCGGCCATGAAGATGATGGCATGGATATAGATGATGGACTCCTGCGCCGCCATGTAGGAGGTGCCGAAGATGTAGCGGAGGACCACCACTCCGAATTGCACCAACACGAGCAGAACAGTCAGCCAGCGGACACAGCGGCCGACGAGCGCATTCACGCAGTCTAGGGATCGGACGAGGGAGTGCATCTATGTCGGGGAGCCGCCAGGCTAGCGGCTCCCCCTTCCTGGATTGGGTCTAACCGAAGTCGTAGGGCAACGCCCGGGCGTTCATCAAGCCATTGTCGGCGAACACCATGTACTCGGCCGTGAGGCCGCGATACTCGAGGAAGGAGTCGATGATGCGCTGGACGAGCTCGTCATTGTCCTCCCGGATTTCGCCAATCACCTCGCCCGCCGCGTTGCCGAGCGCGATCAGCACGTCTTCCGGGACCTGCCGTACTTCTGTTCCATCCGTAACCAGCTGCCGCAGGGCCTGGGCGTGACGGGTGTTGTACTCGGTTACCACTTGGTCGTAGAGCGACTGACAGGCGTAGGCGACGGCCTGCTTCAGATCGTCGGGCAAGGCTTCGTAGGCCTGCATGTTGACCACGCATTCTTCGGCCGAAGAAGGCTCACCAACGCCCGGCCAATAGTAGTAAGGGGCGACCTGCTGGAAGCCCAGGGCAGAATCCGACCAGGGGCCGATGAACTCCGCTGCGTCGATCGCGCCAGACTGGAGCGCCTGGAAAGCTTCCGGCCCGCTCATTGCGACGACGGCAACGCCTACCTTCGACAAGGCCCGGCTGTTCAAGCCGGTGGTTCTGAAGCGAAGGCCCTGGAAGTCGTCGATCGACTGGATCTCCTCCCGGAACCATCCCATCCACTGGGCGCCGGAATTGCCGCAAAGGAAGGGCTTGAGGTTGAAACGGGCGTAAAGCTCGTCGTACAGCGCCTGCCCGCCGCCCCAGTTAAGCCAGCCGCTCTGTTCCTGGGCAGTAAGGCCGAAGGGTTGGGAGCCGAACAGCAGGAAGCCCGGAGACTTGGATCCCCAATAGGCGGGCACAGAGTGATAGAGCTCGGCTGTGCCCTCGGAGACGGCATCGAATACTCCTGCCGCGGGAACCAACTCATTGGCAGCGCTCACCTTCACTTCCAGACGGCCGCCTGATAGGGCGGTGATGCGCTCGGCCAGGGCGTTCGCCGCCGTGCCGGGTCCTGGCAGATTGCGGGGCCAGGAGGTAACCATCGTCCACTGCTGCAGGCCCTGAGAGAGTGCCGGCCGTGCCAGGCCACCTGCTGCTGCGGTGGCACCGGTCGCCGCAATTCCGGCCGTGGTGAGAAACTTGCGTCGATCCATTTTGAGTTCTCCCCTGCGCATGGGACGCTAAAGTTGGTTGTCAGGCTCCGCGAGTCGGTCAGCCGGAGACGGCTGGCTCTTTGCTTTCGGCGGCTCCAGCTTTCCCTTATTGACCTCTTGCAGTGGCAAGACAACCGCTTCTACATCCTTGCTCGTATTTTCCGCGCTGTGAGGGCGCAAGGGCGTGATGGACGACGCTAGCCGAGACTGGCAAGGTTACTACAAGGCCGTTGAGGGAAGGCCCCCGCGGCATACCCTGCTGTGGGCCTTGGAGGCGCTAGAGATAGAGGGACTTGCACGTGGCGTCGCGATCGATCTTGGCGCCGGCGCTGGCCGCGACACCTTGGAGCTCTTGCGGCGGGGCTGGTCGGTGTTGGCCATCGACGGCGCCGCGAGTGGCTTGAGAAGGCTGGAGCAACTCGCGTCGCCAACAGAAGGAAAGTTGACTACGCGCCACATTGCCTTTGAGGAGGTTGTGCATCTCCCCTCTGCCGATCTGGTCAATGCCAGCTTCTCCTTGCCCTTTTGCCAGCCTGAAGCCTTTCCTCGCCTATGGAAGCTGATCCGTCTCAGCCTGAGGCCGGGAGGTCGCTTTGCCGGCCAACTCCTGGGCAAGCGAGACGACTGGGCCTCTGATCCCGGCATCAGCGCCTTCAGCGAGACGGAAGTGCGGTCCCTCCTGGAGGGCTATCAACTGGAACGGGTAGAGGAAGAGAAGCATGCTGGTACTACCGCTAAAGGAAAGAGCAAGTTCTGGCACCTCTATCATATCGTGCTAAAACGCGAGCCGACGTGAATCATGCAGCTACCTCTTCCCCGTGCGATCGATCATAGCGACGCGCGAGCCGCGGCAACGAGACGCTAGGATGCTGTCTCTGATGCTGATGCGGGATGATGGTAACCAACACGAGGACACTTCATGCGAGAGATCACACGCCGACGCCTTCTAGCCAGCGGGGCTGGACTGGCACTGGCAGTGAAACTGCAGCCAATCATTGCAGCGCATGCTGAAGCGCTGGAGCTTGGCGCACCGGAGCCCTTTGACTTCCAGCAGTTGAAATCCTTGGCCCGCTCTCTTGCTGCCTTGCCTCACGTGGAGCCGCCCCTCACCCATGAAGGCTTCGTAAGCAGTTTGGATGTGCATCGGCACAACCGGATCCGCTTTAAGCCCGAATATGCGCTATGGCAGGATTCACTTTTCCCCCTGCGCCTTCACCATCGCGGCCGCTGGTTCCCCTACCTGGTAAAAGTTCACGTGGTTGAAGGAGGCGAGGCGCGACAACTTCTATTCGACCCAGAAGCTTTCGATTACTCCGAGCTAGACCTCGAAGAAGGCGTACCTGCAGATCTTGGCTTCGCCGGGTTTCGGCTCATGAACAGCCCGGAAAGCAACGCTGACTGGTTGTCCTTTTTGGGAGCCTCCTATTTTCGAGCGGCGGGCGAAGAAGACCAGTACGGCGTTTCCGCAAGAGCGGTAGCTATCGACACCGCTTTACCCGACACTCCGGAGGAGTTTCCCTACTTCTCCCGCTTCTGGATCGAGCGGGCACCCCAAGATAGCCGCAAGGTGATCATTTACGCCCTGCTCGAGGGTGCCAGCCTAACGGGCGCCTTCCGTTTCGATGTGCGTCACGAGCGGGGAGTGGTCATGGAGGTCGAATCCGAGCTGCATTTCCGCCGTCCGGTACAACGTCTGGGGATTGCGCCGCTCGTCTCGATGTACTGGTTCGGTGAGCATGACCGCCACCGGGCAGCAGACTGGCATCCGAGGATCCATGACAGTGATGGCCTGGCAATCTGGACCGGCGCCGGAGAGAGGATTTGGCGGCCGCTGAATAACCCCGGAGAGCTGCGCACAAACTCCTTCATGGACAATTCGCCCCGCGGTTTTGGCCTCCTGCAGCGGGAGCGGGACTTCGAAAGCTACCAGGACGACTCCCATTTCTACGAGCGGCGCCCCAGCCTTTGGGTCGAGCCGCTGGGGGATTGGGGGCCAGGCGCTGTCGAGCTGGTGGAGATCCCGACAGACCACAGCGACATGGACAATATCGCCGCCTTCTGGGTCCCGGAAACAGCGACTGAGGCTGGCACCCGCCTCCCGTTCAGCTATCGCCTCCACTGGCTCTCCACCGAGCCCTATCCGGCCAAAGCAGTCGCACGGGTGGTAAGCACACGTGTCGGGCCGGCCGGGGTTCCTGGGAACCGGGTAGAAAATGGCCGTAAGTTCGTGGTGGATTTCGAAGGCGGCCCTCTGGAAGAGCTGATGCGAAGCGAACCGGTAGAACCGGTCATTTCAGCCCCCTCGGGCACGATTCAGGGTCCCTATGCCATCCAGGTAGTAGGCACCAACCGGTGGCGCGCGGTATTTGATCTCGTGGAGGTGGAAGCGGATGTGGTCGACCTTCGTCTCTACCTTCGCTTGGGCGATACCACCTTGAGCGAGACCTGGCTGTACCAATATCTGCCAAACCTGGATTAGCTTAGGCAGGCAAGAGCGCTTTGGCGCAAGATCGTTTTGGCCTTGTTCAGGGGATGTCAGAGATGACGCCTTTGCGGGCCCGTAGCCGCTCGGCCGCGGTCAGCTTCTCTGAAAGGGCCGCGACCGCTTCTCCAGCCTCTGGAACGCCCGCCTGCTCCGCGCGCAAGGCCCACATCGTTGCCGTCACCCAATCTGGCTCTGGGCGCTTGTACTCGAGCAAGCCGCGATTCAGGGCGGCTTGCTCAACGCCCGCTGTGAAAGCCAGTTCATAAAGACGAGCTGCGTCATCCAGTTCGGCGGCAATTCCCTGACCGTTCTCCAATATTACGGCCAGATTGAAAGCCGCACCCCCAGAGCCGCTTTCTGCAGCCGCCCTGTACCAGCGCACTGCCGTTGCCGGGTCTTCGGGGTAAAGCAAACGCGCCAGGGAGAACTGCGCGCTAACATGCCCCTGCTTTGCCGCCACCTCGTACCACTCGCGCGCAGTTTCCCGGAGTTCCTCTTCTTCTGCGCGCTCCAACAGTAATGCCAGGCGATACTGAGATTCCGGGTCCCCGCGTTCGGCCAGTTCTTTATACCAGCCAACACCAATGCGCTCGCTCCAGGGTAGCTCAGCCCAGGCCGGATCCTGGGCCTGTACCGAAGAACCAGCTGCAACGAGAAGCACCAAAAGCATTAACGGGAACATCGGGAGACGTGTCATCGATACTATCGGATCGGGCCGCGAGAATGCCCTGAGATCTTTGAGAATCAGTTCCAATCTCGAAGTAGGGTGCGCCGCACGACAATCTCTGCGACGCGGATGGCATCGGCAAGATCCTGTGGTAACGGCACTTGCCCTTGCTCGAGCGTATCTCGTATTCGGCGATCGAGGGCCAGGGCGAGATCAGCAGCATACTCCGCTACTTCGTCAAGAGTCTGTAGATCCTCGACCCGATCGAGACAGGCCGCAACGATTGTGCCAGGCGCCGAGGCAGCAGCCGTAAGAGATTCTGCGGTTCCCGCTGCCACGGCCGCCCAAGCCCGCGCACGGCGTTCGACCAGAACCGGGTCCAGCCGATGTAGCGCGATGTCCAGGGGATCGAGACAGGAGTAGGCAAGAGCTTCGCGCCCTTGCGCGGTCAATGCGAAGACCTCCTCTGGGGAGGTGGACACCAACCCGTCCCGCAGCAGCAAATCCAAGGCTTCTTCAATCCTGACCCGGTCTCTCTGGCGCAGTGGTCGGTCCAGTGCTCCATCCACGAGGCCAGCGTGCCGCTTTTCCCCTACCAGGGCCTTCCGCTCTGCCGGCCCCCGCTCGTCCAGTGCACTCAGAAGTGCCAATTTAAGATCCCTGTAGGTCAGGCGAGCAGCCGATCGCTTCACAGACTCCTCCTCAGTCATCTGGCAGCTGACAACCCGCAGCTTCGTGACCAGGCTAGCGCAGCGGCTCCAAAATGGAGACGTAGTTGGCTACGGCAGCGCCGCCCATATTGAAAATCCCGGCCAACTTGGGATTGGCGAGTTGCATATCTCCCGCCGTGCCCGTGAGTTGCATCGACGCCATGACGTGCATCGAGACCCCAGTGGCACCGATGGGATGTCCCTTGGATTTCAGGCCGCCAGACGGGTTGACCGGCAATGTGCCATCCTTCTGCGTCCATCCTTCCAGCGCGGCCCTGGCGCCCTCCCCCCTGGAAGCAAGCCCCATGGCTTCATACTCGATCAGCTCCGCGATCGTGAAGCAATCATGAGTCTCCACGAACGACAGATCCTTCAATCCGAGGTTCGCATGAGAAAGAGCCTGCTTCCAGGCCACCTCACAGCCGTCGAAATTCAGGATGTCCCGTTTGGAGATCGGAAGGTAGTCGTTCACATGAACCGCGGCACGGAAGGCAACTGCCTTCTGCATTGACAAGGCTGTCTCCACGTCAGTCAACACCAGCGCCGCAGCCCCATCAGAAACAAGCGAGCAGTCGGTGCGCTTCAAAGGCCCGGCAACGTAGGGATTCTTTTCTGAAGCGGTGCGGCAGAACTCCACGCCCAGATCCTTGCGCATCTGCGCCAAGGGATTGAGTGCGCCGTTCTTGTGGTTCTTCGCGGCAATAGCTGCGAGAGCGTCGGATTGATCGCCGTAGCGCTGGAAATACTGCGCCGCGATTTGACCGAACACTCCGGCGAAACCCCCGGCGATATCGCCTTCTTCCTTCACGTAGGAAGCTTTCAGCAGGTTAGCGCCGATCTCGGGTCCCGGCACTCCGGTCATCTTTTCCACGCCCACCACGAGAACAAAGCGACCTTGGCGGGCGGCGATGGTTTTCAAGCCCTGATGAATGGCTGCAGAGCCCGTGGCACAGGCGTTTTCCACCCGTGTTGCCGGCTTGAAACGAAAGGCACCCTCAGCCTGCAGAACGAGGGATGCGGGGAATCCCTGCGCCGAAAAACCCTCGCCAAAGGTCCCGAGCACAATCTCGTCGATTTCCGACGCATCGAGCCCCGCGTCCGCAACCGCCTGGGTCGCAACTTTAGAGATCAGGGACTCTACATCCTCGTTCTCGTGCTTTCCGAAGGGCGTGTGAGCCCAGCCTACGATACAGGCGGTCATCTTCTCTTCTCCATGTAGCGGTCACTCCAAGCATATAGAGAGCGGGGTGATGGCGCACCAGCATAGGGCACAAAGAGCGAGCGACATTGCGGCCTCATTCGCATGATCTGCACCTGAAGCAGTTCAGTTCGGAAGGCACACAATCTAAGTTGAGAAGTCGCAGAAGCTTACGTGGGGTGGCTACCGATGACCAATGCCAACGAGGAGATGCGAGACAAGGCGCTGCATGCGCCGGCGACGCTTCGCAATCGTGAACCTATTCTGAGCGTGCTGCAGAAGGTCTTGCCGACGCAGGGGCTGCTGCTGGAAGTGGCCGCCGGGACAGGCGAGCACGCCGCCTTCTTCTCCCAAGCCTTTCCTCGCTTGCGTTGGCAAGCGAGCGATCCCGATCCAGGGGCGCGCGAATCCATTGCTGCCCACGCGGCAAAAGCAGGGCTCAATCTGCCTCCGCCTCTGGATCTGAACGTGTCAGAACTTGGCTGGGAACAAGCGATCGCATCGCCGCTCGACGCCATCCTGGCGATCAACCTCATCCATATCTCGCCCTGGCAAGCGACCCTTGGGCTCCTTGAGGGCTCCCAAGCACTTCTACGGACCGGCGCGCCGCTGGTTCTCTACGGTCCCTACCGCCGCCGCGACGTCCCGACCGCTCCCAGCAATGAAGCCTTCGATCAAAGCCTGAAGGCGCGCGACCCCCGCTGGGGCCTGCGGCTTCTGGAAGAGGTGGCACGAGAAGCGGAGTTGCGTGACCTTATGCTCGAGAAAGTGGTCGAAATGCCGGCCAATAACCTGACTGTCGTGTTTCGGCGTAGTTGAGCTGCCACGCGCCAACCATTAACCGCGGGCGTAGGGATTGTCCGACTTCTTCAAATGCAAGCGAATGGGCGTTCCCGGCAGGTCGAAATCTTCACGCAGCGCGTTCTCCAAATAGC
>JAJUFM010000161.1 GCA_029265995.1 Rhodospirillaceae bacterium
AGGGCATCGCCACCATGTGACCGTCGATCGAAAGCGCCTGGCCGCTGATGGTGGCCCCTAGGGGGCTGCAGAGGTAGAGCGCCATGTTCGCAATGTCGTAGGGGGAGATGAAGCATCTCATCGAGGTCTGTGAGAGGAGGATGGCCTCCATCTCCGGCTCGCTGATGCCGCGCTGCTCCGCCTTGGCAGCGATGACCGCGCGGATGCGGTCCCCTTCGACCACGCCCGGGCAAAGGGCATTCACCCGGATCCCGGCATCGCCGAGTTCGGCCGCGAGCGTCTTGGTGAAGCCGACCACCCCCCATTTACTGGCCGAATAGGGCGATCGCAGGGGGAAGGCGAAGATGCCCGCGGCCGAGGAGAGGTTGACGATCGAGCCGCCACCGGCCTGCCGCAGGTAGGGAATTGCCTCACGCGCGCAGAGAAACTGGCCGGTGATGTCGATGTCCAGGGTACGCCGCCACTCCTCCTCGCTGATCTCTTCGACCCGCTTCGTCGGCCCGGCGATGCCGGCGTTGTTGATCAGCACGTCGAGACCATCAAGACTCGCCACCGCGGCCTGAAAGAATCTTTTCACCGCTTGCGCATCCGAGACGTCGCAACGGTGGATCCCGGCCTCAGGCAAGGCTTCCGCGGTGTCGGCCAGCGCCGCCTCGTCCACGTCGCAGAGTTCCACCCGAGCCCCATTGGCGAGGAAGCCTTCGGCCATGGCGCGGCCGATGCCGGCTGCACCGGCGGTGATCATGACTTTCAAACCCGACAGATCGACGGACAGGATTGGTGGCTTGTTCATTCGGCACCTCCCTATTCACGAGCTCTTCTTATGGAACACAGCTGATCGAGAATTGCACCCTGTTCCGACGGCCCAGAAGCATGGAATGTCGTCGGCCTGCCTACGAGCCTTCTACCGGTAGCGGCCCGTCGGACTTCACTTCCTCCATCACCACGTAGGTATGGGTCTGGGAGATGCTGCGGATCGAGGTCAACGTTTCGCCCAGGAAGTGCCGATAGCCGGTCATGTCTGGCACCCGCACCTTCAGCAGGTAGTCGAAACCGCCTGCCACCATGTGGCACTCCAGCACCTCCGGCATCGCGACGATCGCGGCCCGGAACTGCTCGAAGGCATCGGGAGTCGTTCTGTCGAGGGTGACCTGCACGAATGCCAGCAGCGCTGCGTCCAGTTTTTGCGGGGACAGCAGAGCACGATAGCCAAGGATGTAGCCGGCTCTTTCGAGGCGCCGAACCCGCTCCAGGCAGGGAGTCGCGCTGAGGCCGACCCGCCGGGCCAGCTCCACGTTGGCGAGGCGCCCATCCTCCTGCAACGTGCGGAGAATGCGTCGGTCGATGCGATCCAGCGGTCGGACGTCAGACTTAGAATTTTGTTCTGTAGCACCACCCATAAGCAGATGGTTATCTCGAAAAGTAACCGATAACAAGAAGATATCCCGCACCCGCCCGGCTATAGTCAGAGCGAAACACAGGTTGAGGACGCCCAATGGTTATCGATCCCCGTCTTGCAGAGGTTAGTGAACTGCGGCGCGCCTTTCGCGCTGACCGTGTCGCAGATGAAGCCGAGGTGGTACGCCGCCTGCTGCCGGAAGCCGCCATCGAAGGCGCCGCCGGTGACCGCGTCACCGCGCGCGCGCGCCAGCTTGTGGAAGCGGTGCGCCGCTCCTCGGCAGGACAGGGCAGTATCGACGCCTTCATGCAGGAGTATGAGCTCTCCTCCAAGGAAGGTGTCGTGCTCATGTGCCTGGCGGAAGCGATGCTGCGGGTGCCCGATGCCTACACCGTCGACAAGCTGATCGAGGACAAAATCGGTAGCGCTGAGTGGGAGCGCCATCTCGGCAAGAGCGACTCCTTCTTCGTGAACGCCTCCACCTGGGCGCTGATGCTGACCGGGCGGGTGGTCCGCTTCGAGGAGGAGGAGCGGCGGGACGTTTCCGGCGTGCTGCGCCGCCTGGTCCACCGTTCCGGCGAGCCTGTCATTCGGGCGGCCGTGCGTCAGGCGATGCGCATCCTGGGGCGGCAGTTCGTCATGGGACGGACGATCAAGGAAGCGACTGACCGCGCCCGCTCCCTGGAGGCGAAGGGCTATCGCTATTCCTACGACATGCTGGGCGAAGCCGCCCGCACAATGGCGGACGCCGATCGTTACTTTGCCTCCTACAAGCAAGCGATCGAGGCCATCGGCAAGGCGGCGGCCGGCAAGGGCCCGATCGAGGCGCCGGGCATTTCAGTGAAGCTTTCGGCGCTCCATCCCCGCTACGAACTCGCCCAGCGCGAGCGGGTGATGACGGAACTGGTGCCGCGGCTGAAAAATCTCTGCCTGGACGCCAAGCGCCATAACATCAACCTCTGCGTGGACGCCGAGGAAGCCGAGCGCCTGGACCTTTCCCTGGATGTTCTCGAAGCCGTCTCCGGCGATCCCGACCTCAAGGGCTGGAACGGCTTCGGGCTCGCCGTTCAGGCGTACCAAAAGCGCGCCTTCCGCCTGCTCGACTGGCTCGCCGACATGGCTCGGCGGCACGAGCGACGCTTGATGGTGCGCCTGGTCAAGGGCGCCTATTGGGACACGGAGATCAAGCGTGCCCAGGAGCGAGGGCTGGAGGGCTATCCGGTCTTCACCCGCAAGGCTTCGACCGACGTTTCCTATCTTGCCTGTGCCCGCAAGCTGCTCGCCCAGCGTGACGCCTTCTATCCCCAGTTCGCCACCCACAACGCCCACACGCTGGCGGCCGTTCTCGAGCTGGCCGGAGATCGAGAGGACTATGAGTTTCAGCGCCTGCACGGGATGGGCGAGGCGCTCTACGAGGAAATCGTCGGCAAGGACAAGCTCAACCGCCCCTGCCGCATCTACGCGCCCGTGGGAAGCCACGAGGACCTTCTGGCCTACCTCGTCCGCCGGCTGCTGGAAAACGGCGCCAACACCTCCTTCGTCAACCGCATCCAGGACGAGGCGCTGCCGGTCGAGGAGATCATCGCGGATCCGGTGGCTCGGGTGCGCGCACTGCCGACGATTCCCCACCCGCGCATTCCCTTGCCCAAAAACCTCTTCGGCGAGACGCGGCGCAACTCGGCCGGCATCGACCTCTGGGCACCAGAGGAGCTCGCCCCGCTTAGCCAAGCCATGGCGGCAGCCGCGCGGAGCGGCTGGGAGGCTGCACCGATCGTGGGTGGCCAGAACCTGACGGGCAGAGGCCGAGACGTACGCGACCCGAGCGATCATCGCCACGTGGTCGGGCGCGTCATCGATGCAACACCTGAACAAGCCCTGCAGGCGCTGGAACGCGCCGAGGCCGCTTTCTTTGACTGGAATGCCACGCCCGTCGAGGAGCGGGCGCACTGCCTCGAACGCTATGCCGACCTGCTGGAAGAGAAGCATGGCGAGTTGATGGCGCTCTGTACGCGCGAAGCCGGCAAGTCAGTTGCTGATGGCCTTGCCGAGGTAAGGGAGGCAGTAGACTTCTGCCGCTACTATGCGCAACGCGCGCGCCTCGACTTTGGCCCGCCAACATCGCTGCCGGGGCCGACGGGCGAGCGGGATGAGATTCAGCTGGTGGGCCGCGGGGTTTTCCTCTGCATCAGTCCCTGGAACTTCCCACTGGCCATCTTTACCGGCCAGGTCGTGGCCGCTCTCGTTGCCGGCAATTGCGTGCTGGCCAAGCCGGCAGAGCAGACGCCTCTGATCGCCGCAGCGGCGGTCCGTCTTCTGCACCAGGCGGGGATACCCGAAGACGTGCTGCATCTTTTGCCGGGCGACGGCGCTGCCTTGGGAAAGGCACTCCTCCCGGACGCCAGAGTTGCCGGCGTCGCCTTCACGGGCTCCAACGACACTGCCAAGATCATCAACCGTACACTCGCCGCCCGAGAGGGAGCCATTGTGCCGCTTATTGCCGAGACCGGTGGGCAGAACGCCATGATCGTGGACTCTACCGCCCTGCCGGAACAGGTGGTCAACGACATTCTCATCTCCTCCTTTCAGTCGGCCGGCCAGCGTTGCTCCGCGCTGCGGGTACTCTTCGTGCAAGAGGAGGTGGCCGACCGCACCCTGCGCATGCTGGACGGCGCGATGCAGGAATTGCGCGTGGCCGATCCCGCCTGGCTCTCGACGGACGTCGGCCCGGTGATCGATGCGGAAGCGCGGGACATGCTGGTCGGCCACGCCCGCCGGATGGAGCAGGAAGGCCGACTGATCGCCCGCGCGCCCCTGCAGCCCGAGTGCGAGCAGGGCACCTTCGTGGCCCCGGCGGCCTTCGAGATCGATAGCCTGTCACGCCTCCAGCGCGAGGTCTTCGGCCCGATGCTGCACGTGATCCGCTACAAGGCCGATCGCCTGGAACAGGTAATCGAGGCCATCAACGGCACCGGCTACGGCCTCACCTTCGGCCTGCACAGCCGCATCGACTCGACCATGGAGTATCTGCGCCAGCGGGTGCGCGCCGGCAACATCTACGTCAATCGCAACATGATCGGCGCGGTGGTGGGGGTGCAGCCCTTCGGCGGCGAAGGCCTCTCCGGCACCGGCCCAAAAGCCGGCGGCCCGCGCTACCTCCACCGCTTCGCCAGCGAAAGGGTCATCTCAATCGACACCACCGCTGCCGGCGGCAACGCCTCGCTCATGTCCCTGGAGGAAGAGCTGCCTGTGTAGGCTGATCGGAAGACGCAAAGGCGGCGCGGGGAGCGCAGGTATCCTTCCCCGCATGTTTCCCTCTCCCGCGCCGGCTGCGCTCGCAGGTGCTGCGGCCGGCATGTTCGACTAAGGCCTGTTGAGGTTCGGGATTCCATCCGAGGCTGGTTTGTGATTCAAGCTTTGGATGGATCGATACGTACTGACAGACGCCCAATGGGCGAAGATGGAGCCGCATTGTCTGGGGAAGCCGACGGATCCCGGCCGCA
>JAJUFM010000184.1 GCA_029265995.1 Rhodospirillaceae bacterium
ATCAGGAGAACTATACCGAGAGCTATCAGGAACAGGGCTTCGAATCCCGTTCCGGCAATGAACCGGCGAGCGAGTATAGCCACACTCGCTCGGGCGACGACTACGGCACTCGTAGTGAAAGCGAGCACCGCTATAGCCACAGCCAAGAGCGCTGGGAGGAAAGTGAGGGCTCACGCTATCACATGCAACAGCAGGCCCTCGTACCGGGTAGTAGTCATGATCCCTGGTGGGCCTCGGATAGCCTCTCCAATCAGAGTCGTGAAGGCTACGTGGGCACGCCCTATTTCTGGGACAGTGAGCGCTACTATCCTGACCCCAGCATGAACTGAGGGTCGGTTTAAGCGCAGCGACCAAAGGGGCCGGCACTCGCCACAGCGCGGGTGCCGGCCCCGCTGATTCCTAGTAAATCCTGCCTCTACATTCTTGGTGCCGGGTTGAAGAGCTGAGCATTGCTGGCTTCTTGTTCAGAAAGCCGCACGAGTTCCCCCTGCAAATCGACCTGTTCCGCCGCGACGAGTTGTAGGCAGCGAGGGTAGAGTCCATGCTCGGCCTGGAGGACGCGCGCAGCCAGACTTTCGGGTGTGTCTCCAGTTAGCACCGGCACAGCGGCTTGACCGATGATCGGGCCGCTATCTACTTCCGCGCGAACGAAGTGAACACTGCAGCCATGAAGCTTCACCCCCGCTGCAAGCGCTCGAGCGTGCGTATCCAAGCCGGGAAAAGCGGGTAGTAGGGAAGGGTGAATGTTAATCAGGCGATTATGCCATTGCTCCACAAAGCGAGCCGTAAGGATCCGCATGAATCCGGCCTGACAGACGAGTTCAACGCCCGCCTGCTCCAGGCGCTTGCTAAGCGCCTGTTCGAAACTTGGCCGATCCGGAAAATCTCGATGAGAGATTATCTCTGTTGGCACGGATGCCTTCGCAGCTCGCTCCAGAGCCTGCACCCCTGCCACGTTGGAGATCACTAGCGCAACTTCGGCCGGGAAAACCGGGTCAGCGGCCGCGTCGAGGAGCGCCTGAAGGTTGCTGCCTCGGCCGGAGACCAGAACGGCGACGCGCTTGCGCTTCACGAGGCGAGCCCCTCCAGCCGGAATGCGGAAGAGCCCGAACGTTCGATTTCCCCGATCCTGAAGACCGTCTCGCCAGCCTGCTGAAGCAGGGTGGTCAATGCTGCTTCCGCATCGGGATCGACGACCAGAACCATGCCGACACCGGCATTGAAAGTTCGATAAAGGTCATCGACAGGCACCTCCCCAGCTTTCGCAAGCCATTCGAAAACGGGTGGCCGCTGCCAAGCGCTTGCATCCACGTTGGCCGCCAGCCCTTCTGGCAGCACGCGGGGCATATTCTCCGGCAAGCCGCCACCCGTGATGTGTGCCATTGCGTGCACGCCCCCATGTCGTATCGCCTGGAGGCATGAATTGACATAGATGCGGGTGGGTTCGAGCAGCGCTTCCACCAGAGAAAGCTCGGGCGAGAAAGGGGCCGGTGCTGCGTAGTCGAGTTCGAGATCGGCGACGACCTTCCGCACGAGGGAGAAACCGTTGGAGTGAAGACCGCTCGAGGCCAAACCGAGAAGCCGGTCGCCGGGCTTTACCTGGCTGCCATCCAGCAAAGCGCCGCGCTCGACGGCGCCCACTGAGAAACCCGCCAAGTCGTAGTCGCCTTCGGCGTAGAGGCCGGGCATTTCGGCGGTCTCTCCTCCAACCAGGCCGCATCCGGCCTGGCGGCAGCCTTCAGCAATTCCCGCCACGATGTCTCGTCCGATTGTGGGATCCAGGCGACCCACCGCGTAGTAATCCAGAAAGAAGAGAGGCTCGGCACCCTGAACGATCAGGTCGTTCACACACATGGCGACCAGATCAATGCCCACGGTGTCATGACGCTGGGCCGCAAGAGCAACCTTCAGCTTGGTGCCGACTCCATCAGTCGTCGAAACCAGGAGGGGATCGACATAGCCAGCCGCCTTGAGATCGAAGACGGCGCCGAAACCGCCAAGGCCGCCAAGCATTCCTTTGCGTGCGGTAGAGGCAGCCAGAGGTTTGATCGCCTCAACGAGACTATTGCCGGCATCGATATCGACACCCGCGGCTCGATAGGTACGCTTTGTCATGTTGCCTCGCGTTTGTCTCGCCTTCTGACTTACTATATCCAGTCAGGCGACCCTGCGCCGACATAGTCAGGCAGGGCGGAGGATAAGCATTACGAAGGGGCTTGCAATGTCGATCCAACGCTTCATCGGCCGACTTGTCCTTGCAATTTCCGCCTTGTTCCTGGCGCTTCCGGCCGGGGCACAGGACCTTTACAGCGTGCGGGGGGTGGAGGTTGAAGCGACGGCTTCCGATGCCTCTCAAGCGCGGCAGGCGGCAATCGCAATGGGACAGAGCCGAGCCTTGCAACGGCTCTGGGGGCGTCTCATTCCTGCAGAGATGATGCAGCGCGCACCCTCGCTCAGTAGTCAGCAGATCGAAAATCTTATCGAGGATTTCGGCGTTTCCAATGAACGGAGCGGCAGCCAGTCCTATAGCGCCGCCCTGAACGTCCGTTTCCGCCCCGCCGAGGTGCGCCGCCTCCTGCGCGAGGCGAACATTCCCTACGCGGAACAGCAAGCGCCTCCCGTCCTGCTTTTGCCGGTTTACGAAGACTCACGTGGCCCACGCCTGTGGCGGGGAGCAAATCCCTGGTACGATGCCTGGAAGCGGCGGGATGAGAGCGGCCTCGTGCCGATCATCGTTCCGATGGGAGACTTGCGCGATGTTTCCGCCATCGATGCAGAGCGGGCCGTGGCCATGGATCGGGCGGCGCTGGACGAGATCGCGTCGGCCTACGATGCCGATAGCCTCCTGCTTACGATCGCCCGGCTTGGCGGAGATCCGCAGGACGACACGGCTGGCTTGTCCGTGGAGCTGAGGCGCTTCGGGGGCGACTTCGAAGGCGCCATGAACATGGTTTCGGTGCGCCAGCAGGCAGGCGAGCCTATCGAGCGATTTTACGACCGAGCGGTCGAAGAGGTGGATCGCCGGCTGCAGGAGGAGTGGAAGCAGGCCAACGTATTGAGATACGACCAGCAGCAGGAGTTTCTGGTGCGTGTGCCTCTGCGCAGTCTGCAAGAATGGGTGGGCGTCCAGCGCAGCCTGAACAATATCTCCCGCGTGACCGGACATGACATCCTGAGCCTCAGTCGGAACGAGGCGATAGTGGGGCTCGGTTTCGTGGGCGATGAGGCGTCCCTCCGGGATGCCCTTGCGCAGGGAGGTCTCATGCTGGAGCCTTTGGAGGAGGCGCCGGCCGGCTGGCCGGCGTGGGAGATGAGGGCGCGTTTCGTACCCTCTCTTGGCGCGGGGCCTGCTTCTGGCGCGGG
>JAJUFM010000187.1 GCA_029265995.1 Rhodospirillaceae bacterium
GGGCCGAGCGTGGCGATGCGGAGCATGGGTGGGGCTCGATGTGGGAAAAGCTAGCTCTTGCCTACCGAGCTGCTCCGGGGTGCACAAGCGGTCAATCCCGGGATTCAGAAGGCGGAGCGCACTCGCGAGCGCCAGTATCTCGGTTTTCTGGTATCTCGGTTTTCTGGGCAGGCAACCGCTTGATCTGAAGTTTAGCTTTTCCCGCGGCGCCACAACCTTCTCCTTCCTCGTCCGGGAACCAATCGTGAAGAGCCACCGTTCGGCTTGGGAGGCTGCAGAAGATGCAGTCGACTTGAATTAGCCGGAGGCCGCGAATGGCTTTTTACCTGATTGCGGGTGGTGCTGGCTTCATTGGACGTCATCTCTGCTGGGAACTGCTGCGCCATGGGCACGAGGTGCGGGTACTGGATAGCCTGGTGGAGCAGGTTCACCCTTCCGGCGCGGTTATCGACCTGGGGCGCGATGTCGAATTCATCGAGGGAGACTTGCGCGACGCTGCGGCCGTTCGGCGGGCGATCGCGGGGGTGGACGGCGTCTTCAACCTGGCAGCCGAAGTCGGCGTCGGGCAGAGCATGTACGAAATCGAACGTTATGTCGCCGCCAACGACCTCGGTACCGCGATCCTCATGCAGGAGCTCATGGAGCAGCCGGTGCGGCGCGTGGTCGTTGCCTCTTCCATGAGCATCTACGGTGAAGGGCTCTATCGCACGCCGCAGGGTCGTCTCGTCTCCTCCGCGGTACGGCGGCACGAGGATCTCCAGGCAGGCCGGTGGGAGCCGCGGGATGCAGGTGAGGTCCTGGAGCCGGTCCCGACCGATGAAACGAAGCAACCGGATCTGGCTTCGGTCTACGCGCTGTCCAAGTATGTGCAGGAACGCCTGACCCTCATGCTCTGTGCGGCCTATGGCATGGAGGGTGTGGCCTTGCGTCTCTTCAACGTCTTCGGTCCGGGCCAACAGCTCTCCAATCCCTATACCGGGGTGCTCGCGATCTTCAGCGGGCGTCTCCTGAATGGTCAGCCACCTTCCATCTTCGAGGATGGAGCGCAGCGCCGGGATTTCGTCCACGTTTCCGACGTGGCGCGCGCTTTTCGCCTCGCCATGGAGGCTCCAGAGGCGGTGGGGCAAGCCATAAATATTGGCAGTGGCCGCAGTCACAGCGTTCTTGAGGTTGCCCAGCTTCTCGGCCGGGCCATGGGGAGGGAAGAGCTGGAGCCGCTGATTCTTAACCGCTCACGCAGCGGCGACATTCGCCACTGCTTTGCCGATATCGGCAAGGCCAAGAAGCTGCTCGACTATGACCCGAGGCTCCGCCTGGAAGACGGGCTGGAAGAGCTGGTTCAGTGGGTATCCACGCAGCAGGCCCGGGATCGGGTCAGGGAGGCCCAGCAGGAGCTCGAAAAGCGCGGGTTGGTGGTGTGATCGGCGAGCGGACAAGGGGCAGGGGCGACCGCATGCATTTCGTTCTCTTCACGCACTCCCTTGTCTCCGACTGGAATCATGGAAACGCCCATTTCCAGCGCGGCATTCTGCGAGAGCTGATCGCGCGGGGACATAGCTGCCAGGCCTGGGAGCCCGCAGATGGCTGGAGCCGCGCGTGCCTTCTGACGGATCAGGGACCTGGTCCGCAAGCTGCCTTCCAGCAGGCCTTTCCGGAGCTCTCGGTCGACTTCTATGGCGACTCGCCGGACCTCGATCTGTTGCTCGAGGGGGCGGATGTGGTGATGGTGCACGAGTGGACCAACCCGGATCTGGTGGCGGCGATCGGCCGCAAGCGCCAGGAGGGCGGGCGCTTCACTCTGCTGTTTCACGACACACACCATCGCGGCGTTTCGGCAGCCGAGGAGATCGGTGCCATGGCGCTGGAGGGTTACGATGCCGTGCTCGCCTTCGGAGAGGTTCTGGCGGAGCTTTATCGGCGCAGTGGCTGGGGACGCTGGGTCTTTACGTGGCATGAGGCGGCGGACCTTCGGCTGTTCCACCCCCTGCCCGAGGAAGAGCGCCAGGAAGATCTCGTCTGGATCGGCAATTGGGGCGATGGCGAGCGAGCAGCGGAGCTGCAGGAATTTCTGGTCGAGCCCGCCAAAGCGTTGAGGCTGAGCGGCACCGTCCACGGCGTGCGCTACCCGGAAGGGGCCTTGCGAGCGCTGGAGTCGAGCGGCCTGCGCTACCGGGGCTGGATTCCCAATGTCAAGGTTCCGGAGCAGTTTGCGCGGCACAGGGCCACCCTGCACGTCCCCCGGCGCCCCTATGTCACCCGTTTGCCCGGAATACCCACGATCCGCGTTTTCGAAGCCCTCGCCTGCGGCATCCCGCTCATCTGTGCGCCTTGGGAGGATGTGGAGGGGCTCTTTCGTCCCGGCGAGGACTACTTGATCGCTCGGGATGGCGCGGACATGACACGCCAGCTGCGTCGCTTGCTGTCCGAGCCCGCGCTGGCGGAGGCGCTGGCGGCCCGCGGGCTGGAAAGCATCCGCAATCGCCACAGCTGCGCCCACCGCGTGGACGAGCTGCTGGATATTCTGACCCGCCTTTCCGCACAGAAGGAGCTGACCGAGTGACCGAAGGACCTCTGTCTCTGGTGTTTCTGGGCCTTAGTCTCTCTTCTTCCTGGGGCAACGGGCATGCCACGACCTACCGCGCTCTGCTGAAAGGTTTGGCCGCGCGCGGGCATCAGGTCACCTTTCTGGAGCGTGAACAGCCCTGGTACGCTGCCAATCGTGACCTGGTCCGGCCCAGCTATTGCGACCTCCTCTTCTATGATGACCTGTCTAGCCTGCAGCAGGAGCAGAGCGACCGCATTGCCGAAGCGGATGCAGTCATCCTCGGGTCCTATCTTCCAGATGGCGTTGCGGTCGGAGAGTGGGTGCTAGACCAGGCGCAGGGCCTGGTGGGCTTCTATGACATCGACACCCCCATCACCCTGGCGCGTCTTGATCGCGGAGATCGGGAGTATCTGGCGCCGGAATTGGTGCCGAGGCTGGATTTCTATCTTTCCTTCACCGGCGGGCCGCTGTTGGAGCGTCTGGCGGGGAAC
>JAJUFM010000171.1 GCA_029265995.1 Rhodospirillaceae bacterium
GCAGTTGAGCCCCATCAAAGTCCTCTCGAAGCCGAATCGGCGCGGCCATGGCAAACCTCCTCTGTTCGCCACGGTGAATCACAAATCGCTCAGAAGGGAAACCGTCGATCGAGAGTCCTACTCACACGCCGCTGGTATAAAGCCGAATTTCGAAGATTTGGACGATCTACTGCAGCGGGTCGTCGGCCCCGGCTGGCAGCTCATCCAGAATGACGCGGGCGGCATCGTTTAAATCGGCTGCAATTGCCGCGCGCGCCGCCGGGGCATTCCGCTTCTTAAGCGCCGCGAGAACCGCCCGGTGATGCTCGACCGCCAGCTCTCCTCCCTGTTGCATCCGGTAGTGATTCAGGAGAGGACCGACTTGCATCCAGAGGGATCTGACGAGACTGAGAGTGATGGGCCGTTGCGCCAGGGCATAGAGTGCAAAATGGAAATCCTGGTTGGCCTCCAGGAAATTGTCCCCGCTTTTCAGGCTGCTCTCGAAACGCCGCTGTATTTGATTGAGAGTTTCTATGTCCTGCTGCGCAGCGCACAGGGTGGCAAGCTCCGTCAGCTCGCCTTCCAGGCTGAGGCGTAGGCAGAGGATCTCCTCGAATTCCCCCCGGGAGAGGACGCGCAAGCGATAGCGGCGCGGCCCATCCATAACAAGAATTCGCTCAGCCAGAAGACGGCGCAGAGCGTCTCGAACCGGCATGGTGCTGGTGCCGAGTTGCGCCGCCAGCCCGCGGATGGTCACGACCGAGCCTGGCTGCAGCAAGCCCGCCATGATGACCCGGCGGATTTCCTGATAGACTTGCTCGTTCAAAGTCTCGTGGGAAATCCGCCGAAAAGCTTTGTTGGTTTGGGCCTCCATGCTGCAGCAATCTGCGCGCGGAACAGGCCCGAATCAGGCCGGCAAGTGAGGCTTGAGGAGCAGAATCACATCCTCAAAGCCCGCTGCAAAGGCATCGTAATCCTCCTGCTCAAGGGGCAGCGACAGGCTTATAAAGCCACGACGCGCTAAATAGAGTCCCCGCTCCAGCATCTCCAGGTGGAAAAGCGCGCGCAGTCGCGGATCGCTTTCCTTGGCGGCGTCCGGCGAAGTGATCGGCCGATCATGCAAATGGATGCACATGATGCTCCCGATACCCGTCACCTGCACGGGAACTTCGCGGCGCGCCGCGATCTCGTTTAGCCGCTCTCTCAGCGCATCGCCTCTGGCATTGAGTTCCTTGACCCGTTCTGGGGTCAGGACCTTCTCCAAGGCAGCAACGCCTGCCGCCATCGACATCACATTGTTGTTGTAGGTACCGGAATGCAGCAGTGGGCTCGGACCACTGGGATCGAAGTGAGACATGAACTGCTTGGCGCCGCCGAAGGCGCCAAAGGTCATGCCGCCCCCGATGTATTTTCCAAAGGTCGTGAGATCAGGCGTTACGCCGATCTCGCCCTGCCGGCCGCGCGGGCCAAGGCGGGAGGTCATCACCTCATCGAAAATCAACAGGATGCCGTACTTGCTGCTTTCCTCGCGGAGCATCGAAAGGAAATCGCTGGATCCCGGGATCGCGCCCGCCGAGCCCATCATCGGCTCGACGATCACGCAGGCCAGCTCGTCCTTATGGCTTTCGATCAACGCACGCGTGGCATCGACATCGTTATATCTGCCGAAAACCCACTTGAAAGGCACGTTGAGCGGGCTCGGGCGATCTCCGTCAAAGGTCAGCACACCGCCATGATAGGCATCCTTGAAGACGAGTACGCCTTCGCGACCGGTCACGGCACGGGCTAACCCGATGGCATTGATGTTGGCCTCCGTCCCAGAATTGCACATGCGAACCTGGTCGCAGGAAGGGAAGCGCCCGCACATCAGTTCGGCAAGGCGCGCCTCGTACATGTTGGGACCGCCGAAGGCGTAGCCCTTGGAGAGGGCTTCTCGAACGGCTGAGCGGATGGTCTCGTCGGAATGCCCAAAAAGGCCCGCGGTGAACTCGTTTAGAAAGTCACTGTAGCTGTGCCCGTCCACATCATACAGGCGCGAGCCTTCTGCGTGGGTGATCGCAAGAGGAAAAGGGCTGTAGTGCAGAACCGTCCGGGTATTGCCCCCAGGCAGGTGCTCGCTGGCTTTCTCGAAGCGTGCGGCGCTTTTCGGGTTCCGCGCGCGATAACGCTCTTCCACCTTCGCCAGGGCATCATCCAGAGTTTCGTTGCGCTTGAGCACGCCCTTCCCTCCCTTGTTCCAGCTTGCGACACGCCGGAATCTGTGATCACATATGTCAACGCTATAAGGCACCTAAAAGCCTGTCAACCGTCGGGGGAAGCCAGATGCATCTGTGGGTAAATCAGCATCGTCGGGATCAACGTCTGCCGCGGGTCACCAAGGGACAGGGCTGCGAAGTCTTCGACGAAACCGGTAAGCGCTACCTCGACGGCTCGGGCGGTCCGGCACTCTTCTCCCTGGGATATTCGCATCCTGAAGTGAATGAAGCCATAAGCGAGCAGATGGCTCGCATACAATTTGGCTATTCCACCACCTTCACCAGCGATGCGATCGACGCACTGGCAGAGATGATCGCCGAAGAAGCCGGCCCAGACCTTAAATACACGAGCTTCGTGTCCGGCGGATCGGAAGCGGTCGAAACCGCACTTAAAGTCGCCTTGCAATATCATGCAGCCCGCGGCGATGGTGGCCGCACCCACTTCATCGCCCGGCGCCAGTCCTGGCACGGCTACACCATGGGTGCGCTCTCTGTGTCTGGTCATCTGGCAAGGCGCCGCCCCTACGAGAACGTTCTCATGCCGGTCACCTTCATCTCGCCGGCAAACGAGTATCGGCCGCCGGCCGGGGTCGAAGTAGAGGATCTGACGGACTACCTGGCTTCCGAGCTGGAAGAAGCGATCCTCGACATCGGGCCCGGACGCGTGGCCGCCTTCATCTTCGAGCCTGTGGTTGGAGCCGCGGGTGGAGCCGTGCCCCCACCCCCAGGCTACGCCCAGCGGGTCAGGGAAATCTGCGACCGCTACGGCGTGCTCATGATCGCAGATGAGGTGATGTGCGGGATTGGACGCTGCGGATCCTGGCGCGCTCTAGCCCTGGAAGACGGCTGTTCTCCCGACATCATGACGATCGCCAAGGGGCTGGGTGGCGGCTTCATGCCCATCGGCGCTTGCGTCTATCGAGAAGAGATCTACGACGCCATAACCAACCTCTATGGGACGGTTGCATCAGTGCATACCTATTCGGGCCACACGTTGGCCTGTGCGGCCGGCTTGGCGGTCCTGAAGATTATCCGCCGCGACAAGCTGGTCGAAAAATGCCGAAGCGATGGCCTCTACCTCAAGAACGCCCTGCATCAGCGCTTTGATCAAAATGCTCATGTCGGCAACATTCGCGGCCGCGGTCTCTTCTTAGCGCTCGAGATCGTGCAGGATCGAGAAAATAAGCGTCCCTTCTCTCCTGATCGCAAGATCGCCGACAGGGTGCGCGCAGCGGCACTGGAAGAAGGTTTGATTTGCTACCCCTCTAGCGGGTCGGTCGACGGAATCAACGGCGACCACGTCCTCCTCTCTCCGCCCTATATCGTCTCCAGAGCGGAAATGGATGAAATGGTGGAGCAGTTGGAAAGAGCGCTGCGAAAACTGGACCTTCACTGATCAACTAAAGAGGCCGACGCCTCTGCCCGCTGTCCAGCCTCTCAACTTACCACTGCGCATAGGCGCCTCACCTGTGGCACTCTCGGCTGATTCCACAGGTCGAGGCCTTTGCCATGAGCGACACTACGCCCCTTAGCGAGACAGAACTTCAAGAAACCGTCGAGTGGCTACGCAGCCGCCGTGTCGATGAGGTAGAATGCCTCGTCCCTGACGCAAATGGCATGATGCGCGGCAAGATCGTTCCGCGCGAAGACTTCATCCGAGCCTTGGAAACCCAAGGCCTCCGCCTTCCGGAATCTCTATTGGTGCAGGCCGTCACCGGTCACACGGTGGATGATACGCGGGTTGCGCCAGAGGTGGATTCGGACATTCGTGCGGTTCCGGACGTTTCGACCCTGCGCCTGGTGCCCTGGTACAAGGAGCCGACCGCGCAGGTGATCTGTGATGCCTGGAGCAACCACGGGCGGCCGGTGGACTATGCCCCCCGCTCC
>JAJUFM010000170.1 GCA_029265995.1 Rhodospirillaceae bacterium
CTTGATCTCGATTTCTCGGCATTGGTTGAGGTATTCCGCGGTTACCCCAAAGCGTCCCGACGCTATCTGCTTGATTGCCGAGTTCTCATTGTCGCCATTGGGGTGCGGCGTAAAGCGGCTCGGATCCTCTCCTCCCTCGCCGCTGTCCGACTTGGCGCCGATCCGGTTCATGGCAATGTTGAGAGTGCCGTGGGCTTCTGGCGACAGGGCGCCGAGGCTCATGCCCGGGGTGACAAACCGCTTGCGGATCGCGGTGATCGATTCGACCTCCTCAAGTGCGACCGGCGACACCCCCTCTTTCTTGAAATCAAGCAAATGCCGTAGGGAGCTCGGAGGCAAAGCGGCGCATCCTTCGCTGAATTTCTTATAAGTCGCGTAGCTATCCGAGGCGACGGCCGACTGAAGTGCATGGATGAGCCCGGCTTCCCAGGCGTGATGCTCGCCACCGTGGCGGTAGCGATAGAAGCCACCGACTGGCAGCGCCACGGAGGCCTGATCCCAGGCGCGCCGGTGGGCCTCGAGCACCATACCCTCGATGCCTGAGAGGCCGATGCCGGATAGCCGGCTCGCCATGCCTGGAAAGAACTCGTCGACGAGAGTGCGCGACAGGCCTACAGACTCGAAGTTGTAGCCGCCGCGGTAGGAGGAGATGACGGAAATGCCCATCTTCGACATGATCTTCAGCAGGCCTTCGTCCACCGCTCGGGTGTAGCGCTGAACCGCTTCAGCCAAAGCGATATTGCCGAAGAGCCCGCGGGCGTGGCGGTCGGCGATGGCTTCCTGGGCCAAGTAGGCGTTAACGGTGGTCGCGCCGGCGCCGATCAGCACTGCGAAGAAATGGACATCGAGGCACTCGCCGCTGCGAACATTGAGGCTGGTGAAGGTCCGTAGCCTTTCGCGCATCAGGTGGCGGTGAACCGCCGCCGTCGCCAGGATCATGGGGATCGCGGCTCGTTCCGGCCCGGTCGCCTCGTCGGTGAGGATGATATGTGTCTTGCCGCCGCGTACTGCGTCTTCCGCCTCTCGCTGTATTCGGGTGAGACTCCGGCGCAGGGCCAGTTCCTCACCGCCGGCGTCGAAAGTGCAATCAATCACGGCAGCGGTGTCGGCCATGTAATCGCGCATGGCCAGGAACTCGGCGTTGGACAACACAGGGGAGTCAAGCTGAAGCAACCGGCACTGGGTTTCATCCTCGTCGAGGATGTTGCCGAGGTTTCCCAGCCGGGTTTTCAGCGACATCACCCGCCGTTCACGCAGGGAGTCGATCGGTGGATTGGTGACCTGGCTGAAATTCTGGCGGAAGAAATGGTGCAGTCCGCGATAGCGGTCGGAAAGGACGGCCAGCGGGGTGTCATCGCCCATGGAGCCTACGGCTTCCTTGGCCGTTTCGACCATCGGATGGAGGACGAGCTCCATGTCTTCCATGCTGATGCCATAGGCGAGCTGTCGGCGCCGAAGCTCCTGCCGGTCGAGTACGACAGGTTCGCCTGCATCAGGACGGATAATGTCATCGATGACCGTGATGGAGCGCACCCAGTCGCCGAAGGGGCGCTGCGAGCTCAGCAGGTCCTTGATCTCCCCGTCATGGTAGAGCTGCCCCTTCTGGAGATCCACAGCCAGCATCTGGCCCGGGCCCAGCCGGCCTTTTTCGATCACGGACGCCTCGTCGATGCGCACCATGCCGGTTTCGGATCCGGCAAAGAGCAGGCCGTCGTTCGTGATAGAGTAGCGCAGTGGACGCAAGCCGTTACGGTCCATGCCCGCGAGCAGCCAGCGGCCACCATAGGCACAAATGGCAGCCGGCCCATCCCACGGCTCCATCACAGCGTTGCAGTAGGAGTAGAGAGCCTTCCATTCACTGGACATGGCCTCATCCGACGACCAGGCCTCGGGGATCATCATGGCCTTGACCATGGGGAGGTCGCGACCGGCGCGCACCAGCAATTCGAAGACGGCATCCAGTGCTGCCGAATCCGAGCTTCCTGGTTGGATGACGGGCTTGATGTCGGCGACGGCAGCGCCCAGGCGCCCGCTTTCCAGCCGGCATTCGTGAGCGGTCATCCAGTTCACGTTGCCCTTCAGCGTATTGATCTCGCCGTTGTGGGCAAGAATTCGGAAAGGCTGAGCCAGACGCCAGGTGGGAAAGGTGTTGGTTGAGTAGCGCTGATGGAAGATGGCGAAGTTGGAGCAAAAGCGCTCGTCCAAGAGGTCAGGGTAAAAGGTCGAAAGTTGCTCCGCGAGAAACATGCCTTTGTAGATGATGGATCGGCCGGACAGGGAGCAGATGTAGAACTCTTTGATTGACTCCTGTTCGGCAGCCGTTTCGATCCTGCGCCGGATGATGTAGAGGTCGATCTCGAACTGAGCCAGATCTACGCCGCGAGTATTGGCGATGATGATTTGCTCGATTTCCGGCCGTGTGGCATTCGCCTTTTCCCCGATCACGCTGGTGTCGGTGGGGACCTGCCGCCATCCATAGATGGTGTAGCCGTAGTTCAGGATCTCCCGCTCTACGATAACCCGGCAGCGCTCCTGGGCTGCCATGTCGGTGCGGGGCAGAAAGACCATGCCCACGCCAATCTGCTGGCCTTCGGCCGGGGCACTGGTACGAGCTACGTGTTCCCGGAAAAAGGCCTGGGGGATCTGTACGTGGATGCCAGCTCCATCGCCGGTCTTCCCATCGGCATCTACGGCGCCTCGATGCCAAACGGCCTTCAAGGCCTCGATCGCTGCGAGTACCACTTCCCGCCGTGGCTGGCCGTCCAGGGAGGCGACCAAGCCGACGCCGCAGGCATCATGCTCCTCTGCCGGGTCGTAGAGGCCGTGGCGAGCCAGGCGCTCGGCTTCCGCCTCTTGCTGCCGCCACTGGGTGAGGGGAGTTCCGATAGTTGTTGGCATCGGGATCTGCCTTTCTATGAGGCTGTCGTTATTCGGCGGCAGCGACCGCTTCCAGCGTCCGGCTCGCGGCGGAATTCTGCAGATAGCGGTGGATGGACTCGGCGGCATCGCGGCCATCGCGGATTGCCCACACCACAAGCGAGGCCCCGCGTACGATATCGCCGGCCGCGAAGACGCCGGGGACGCTGGTCATCAGGCTCGGGTGGCCGACCTTGAGCGTCCCCCAAGCCGTTACCGCGAGCTCTGGCGCCTGGAACAGGGCAGGGAGGTTCTCTGGATCGAAGCCAAGGGCCTTGATCACCATGTCTGCCTGCAGGCGAAAACCTGCGCCTTCTATAACTTCGGGAGCCTGACGACCTGTGGCGTCCGCTACGCCTAGGCGCATCTGGGTCGCGCGCACTTCCGCCACGCGATCCTGGCCATCAAGCGCTTCAGGGGCTGCGAGCCAGACGAAATCCACGCCTTCTTCCTCGGCGTTTGCCACCTCTCGCTGCGAGCCTGGCATGTTGGCCCGGTCGCGCCGATAGACGCACTTCACCGAGCGAGCGCCTTGCCGGATCGCAGTCCTGACACAGTCCATAGCGGTATCTCCGCCGCCGATGACCACCACGTCCCGGCCGGCGGCGTTCAAGGCGCCCTCCTCAAAGGCCGGTACATGGTCGCCCAGGTCCCGCCGATTGGCCGCTGTCAGATAGGTCATGGCCGGGAACACCCCGTCGAGGCCAGCACCCGGTAGTGTCAGGTCTCTCGCCTTGTAGACACCCGTGGCCAGAAGGAGAGCGTCATGGCGCTGGCGCAACTCCGCCAGACTGGCGTCGCGGCCCACTTCAAAGCCGAGCTCGAACTTGACTCCGGCATCGGCGATCAGGCGCGTGCGCCGTTGAACAACCTCCTTCTCGAGCTTGAACCCGGGAATGCCATAGATCAGGAGTCCGCCTGGGCGATCGTGGCGGTCATAGATGACGACCTGATAGCCCTTCGCCCGAAGCTGTTCGGCAGCCGCCAGGCCGGCCGGACCGGCGCCGACGATACCGATCGACTGCGCTCGCTCCCGCGCTGGGCTGACGGGTTGCACCCATCCGCGTTCCCAAGCCGTATCGGTGATGTACTTCTCGATCGAGCCTATTGTGACCGTCCCGTGGCCGGCTTGCTCGATCACGCAGCTGCCCTCGCAGAGGCGGTCCTGCGGGCAGATGCGGCCACAGATTTCGGGGAAGTTGTTGGTCGCCTGACTGGCTTCGTAGGCTTCCTCAAGGCGTCCTTCTGCAGTCAACAGC
>JAJUFM010000144.1 GCA_029265995.1 Rhodospirillaceae bacterium
CTGGCTCCTGAAAGGTGGAGGGATGTTCAGCAGCAAGTCGCACCCTCCAGCGCGGAAGTTCAACGCCGGCCAGAAGATTCTCTTTTGGTTGGTCATTCTTGGAGGCGCCTCTTTGGTGGTCTCCGGCGTCGCGCTCATGTTCCCTTTCCAAACCGCGCTCTGGGCAAGCACCTTCGGCTTCCTGGGCGATCTAGGTATAGATGTACCTCTGGCGGTCACACCAATGATGGAGATGCAACTCAGCACTCTATGGCATGGTGTTGTTGCTCTCATCATGATCGCGATCATTCTGGGGCACATCTATATCGGTACCCTTGGGATGGAAGGAGCCTTCTCTGCCATGGGAAGCGGTAAAGTCGACCTGAATTGGGCACGCGAGCACCACGGACTATGGGTGGAGGAACAGGAAGGCAGAACGAGCACCCAACCACCGGCAGGTGGGGCGCGAGGTGTGGCAGCGCCAGCCGAATAGTTCGGGCTCGCTCTCATGGCATGAAAGAGGGTCGCTTTAGCATCTTCCTCGCCCGGAACCTGCTTGCCCTCGCCTTGGTGGTTGGCTTGGGCGGCGTGTCTCAGGCCGAACTTCGCGGCCACGGCGGCTTCGTCAGGGACGTGACCATTTCTGAAGATGGGCGCCGTGCCCTGACGGGGTCATTCGACTACACCGTGATCTATTGGGATGTTCAGACACAGGAAGCTCTGGCCGTTCTGAATGCGCATGATGCGGCCGTGAATGCGGTGGCTTTCTTGCCAGATGCACAAGCGATTTCGGCCAGCGACGACGGCACTCTGCGTATCTGGGATCTGGATGGGGAGACTGTAGAACAGGTGTTGCGCGGACATGAAGGGCGAGTGCCCGCGCTCGCTGTTTCTCCAGATGGGCGTCGTGCGGCATCAGGTGGCTGGGACAGAACCGTGCGAATCTGGGATACCGCGACGGGAGAAGCCGAACACCTCCTGGAGGCGCACGAGAACAACATCAATGTTGTTGCCTTCAGCCCCGATGGAAAAAGGCTTCTCAGTGGCGGCTACGATGGACGCCTGGTGCTGTGGGATGTGGCTGGAGGCCAGAGCATCAGGGTTCTGTCAAGGAGTGGTTTTCCCGTGAACGCTCTCGCCTTTACACCCAATGGGAGCCGTGCTCTATCGGCCGGTGTAGACGAGACTGTGCGTCTCTGGGACGTGCAAACCGGGGAAGAATTGGCCAGCCTTAGAGGCCACGAGGGCGCCATTTTTGCCATCGCCGTGGATTCTGTCGGGCGACGGGTGGCAACCGCTGGCCTCGACCGCAGTGTTCATCTCTGGGATCTGGACCAGCTTGAGCTGATCGACGTTTTGCCCGGACATTTGGGACCGGTGTGGGCGCTGGAGTTTTCCCATGACGGCCGCTATCTCCTCTCCGGGGGAGGGGACGAGGTGGTGCGTATCTGGGACATGGAGAGCGGTCGCGAAGTAGGCGTTACGATGCGGGAGCGAGAGCGGCCGCCCCTCGACCTCTCTGGGGATCCCTTGCTGCAGCGGGGTGAAAAGGTCTACCGCACCTGCGCGATCTGTCATTCCCTATCCCCCGGCAGTGATCGCAGAGCAGGCCCCAGTCTCCATGGAATATTCGGTCGGCGGGCCGGCACCCTGGCGGACTACAATTACTCGGAGGCACTTCGTGACTCCGATATCATCTGGGGCGCTGAGACCATCGCGGAGCTCTTCCGACAGGGGCCAGATGTCTACACACCAGGCTCCAAAATGCCGGTGCAGCGCGTGGGTGATGAAGCGGATCTCGAGGCGCTTGTTGCTTACTTGAAAGCCACTACCGCAGCTGAGAAGGCGAACTGAGTTACGCCCTATGCAGACTGCTGAAAACAGTTTTTGAAGGAGAAAATGTCGATGAAAGCCTTTGTTGCCGCCGTTGTAGTGGCCATTGTTCTGGCTGTGGGCGCGCATTTCGGCCTGCAGAGCCTCGAGATGAGCTCCGCCAATGTTTTCAGCGGCTCAAACGTCCGATTAGGCAGCTGAGCAACGGCAGGCGCAGCCACTCCTTTGAGGCGCCTTCATCAGCCGGACTGGCGCCTAGGGCAGCGGTGCTGTTGCAGCCGCCCTGCTACTTCATTTCTTCTGTGCTAAACGCGCTGCCGTAGTGGCGCTTCTGAGCCCGGGCAGCATGAAGCGCATTGCGCATCAGGATTGACACGGTAACCGGGCCCACCCCGCCTGGTACCGGCGTGATCCAGCCGGCGATGTCCGCAACGGGGTCGAAGTCCACGTCACCGACTGTCGCCACCTTGCCGTTCTCTTCGACCTGATTGATCCCGATATCGATCACCGCAGCGCCCGGCTTGATCATGCTTTCCGTCACCAGCTTCGGCTTGCCAACAGCAACGAACACCGCATCCGCACTACGGGAATGCATCGCTACGGAACGGGTCATGTGGTGACATACCGTAACCGTCGCGCCCTCGGCCATGAGCAGGAAGGCAATCGGCTTGCCGACGATGGCGCTATGGCCAATGACCACCACCTCGAGCCCTTGGAGCTTCAGCCCCGTCCGCTTCAGCAATTCCACCGAAGCCATAGCCGTACAGGGCGCTATGGCAAGATCGCGATAGACGATGTTGCCGATGGAGGTGGGATGCATCCCCTCCACGTCCTTCAAAGGGTGAACGGCGCTTTGTAACTCCCGGATCGAGAGATGGGAGGGCACCGGGCGCTGAATGATGATGCCGGTCACCCGCGGATCGGTATTCAGGCTGTTGATACTCGCCAAGATCTCGCCGGCGGTCGCTGTGGCCGGGAAGTTGCGCTCTTCAAAGGCAATCCCCGCCTTCTCCGCAGTGCGAGCCTGGTTTCGAACGTAGAGGGCCGCTTCTGGCACCTCGCCAATTGTGAGAGAAACGAGCTTGATGGCCCAGCCTGCCTCGGCCAGATCGGTTGCCTCGGCTTTGACGGCATCTATGATCTCCGCGGCGACGGGTTTGCCGCGCAAAAGGTTGTGGCGTCTCTCTCGGGGAATGGGAACTGCGGCAAGTGTCATCAAGCTACCGTTCAGATTGAGGAGAGCGCGGCGCGCTCTAGTTTGGGGAAGGTTCGGACGCTAGGGAACGACCTCCCCTCTCCAGGAGGGGCAGGGTCGTTCCGGATAGCACGGATGCTGTAGTGAAGCTCCTACTCGGCGGCGATGGCCTCTTTCACCGGTTCCAGTCGCACGGCGGCAAACTTGAACTCTGGGATCTTGCCGAAAGGATCCAACTGCGGATTGGTCAGGACGTTGGCGGCCGCCTCGTTGAAGCAGAAGGGCACAAAGACCATGCCCACCGCCACGTCGCGATCTTCGCGCACACGCAGGGTGATCGAACCGCGGCGAGTTGTCAGAGTCACCTCATCACCAGCCTGCAGCCCTTGCTTTTTCAGCTCCTTCGGATGGAGGCAAGCGATAGGCTCGGGCTCCAGGTCGTTCAGGATAGTGGCGCGCCGGGTCATGGCACCAGTGTGCCAGTGCTCCAACAGACGCCCGGTGGTGAGTACCAGGGGGAACTCCTCATCAGGTAGCTCGGCGGGCGGTACCAGGCTGGTCGGGACAATGCGCGCCCGGCCGTCCGCGGTGGGGAAGCTGTCGCCGAAGATGATTTCGTTGCCGGGTTTATCGGGTGCATCTGAAGGATAAGTCACCGCCTCTTCGCGCTCGATCCGCTCCCAGGTGATGTTCTTCAGGGACGGCATCACCTGCGCCATCTCGGCGAAGACGTCGCGAGGATGGGTGTAGTTCCAATCGAGACCAATCCGCCGTGCGATGGCCTGAATGAGTTCCCAGTCCTGCCGTGCCTGACCAGGAAGAGGAACGGCTGGGCGGCCCATCTGGATCTGGCGGTTCGTATTGGTAAAGGTGCCCGTCTTTTCTGCGTGAGCGGAAGCCGGCAGGATGACGTCTGCGTGCCAGGCAGTCTCCGTCATGAAAATATCCTGCACCACCAGATGCTCGAGCTTCGCCAAAGCCTTGCGCGCATGTATCTGATCCGGGTCGGACATGGCCGGGTTCTCACCCTGGATGTACATGCCCTTGATCTGGCCGTCGGTGATGGCGTCAATGATTTCGACGACGGTCAGTCCCGGGTCGGGATCCAGGCTGCGTCCCCAAAGCTCCTCGTAGACCTGGCGAACCGCCTGATCCTTCACCGACTTGTAGTCGGGGAAAACCATCGGGATGAGGCCAGCATCAGACGCGCCCTGAACGTTGTTCTGACCGCGTAGCGGGTGCAGCCCGGTTCCCGGGCGCCCAATCTGCCCGGTCGTCAGGGCGAGCGCGATAAGGCAGCGATTGTTGTCGGTGCCGTGCACGTGCTGGCTGACGCCCATGCCCCAGAAGATGATCGAGCGCTGAGATGTCGCGTAAAGCCTGGCCACCTCGCGGATGGTGGCCGCAGGGATGCCGCACACCTCTTCCATCCTTTCAGGCGGGAAGTCCTGAATGCTGACCTTGAGCTCCTCAAAGCCCTTGGTGTTCGCCTGAATATACTGCTCGTCGTAGAGTTTTTCCTCCACGATCGTATAGAGCATGGCGTTCAGCAGCGCGACGTCCTGCCCCGGCTTGAACTGCAGCATGTGGCTGGCATAGCGCGCAAGGCCTTGGCGGCGCGGATCCATGATGATCAGCTTGGCGCCCTTTTTGGCCGCCTGCTTCAGGTAGGTGGCTGCTACCGGATGGTTCTGTGCCGGCCGAGCCCCGATCACGATAATGCAATCTGCTTCCAGCGCTGCCGTGAAGGGCGCCGTGACCGCCCCCGATCCGATGCCTTCCATCAAGGCCGCAACGGAGGAGGCGTGGCAAAGGCGGGTGCAGTGGTCGACGTTGTTGGTCCCAAATCCCTGGCGGATTAGCTTTTGGAAAAGGTAGGCCTCCTCGTTCGATCCCTTTGCCGAACCAAAACCGGCAAGGGCGGGGCCGCCATCTCGCTCCAGAATGTCCTTCAAGCCCTTGGCGGCGAAATCCAGGGCTTCCTCCCAGGACGCCTCGCGAAAATGCGTCCAGGGGTGCTTGGAATCCACCTGGTCGTCCCAACGCTTGGGTGCGTCCGATCGCCGGATCAAAGGCACCGTGAGGCGCTCTGGGCTGTGCACATAGTCCCAACCGAAACGGCCTTTAACGCAAAGCCGCTGCTCGTTGGCGGGACCGTTGCGGCCGTCGATCTGCACGATCTTGTCGTCTTTGACGTAAACCTTGGTCTGGCAGCCGACACCGCAGTAGGGGCAAACACTATCGACTGTCTTATCAGCCCATACAGTCCGAAGGTCGGCTGCCTTGTCCAGGAGTGACTTTTCCATGAGAGCGCCGGTCGGGCAGGCTTGTACGCACTCGCCGCAGGCGACGCAGGTGCTGGCCCCCATGGGGTCATCGAAGTCGAAGATTACCTTGGCACCCGGGCCGCGATAGGCCATGCCGATCACGTCGTTCACTTGAACTTCACGGCAAGCGCGCACGCAGAGGCCACAGTGAATGCAGGCGTCCAGATTGACCGCCATGGCAGGATGGCTGATGTCCTGCTCCGGGGCAGTGTCTGCCGGGAAGCGGCTTTCCGTCACTCCAAGCCGTTCTGCCCAGTGCCAGAATTTTGAATCGGGGTCATGACTGGTTTCGCGCGGCGGCTGATCTGCGACAAGTAGTTCGAAGACCATCTTCTGCGCGGCTTTCGCCTTCTCACCGGCGGTGGTCACGACCATGCCGTTGGCGGGAGTGCGAATGCACGAGGCCGCCAACAGGCGCTCTCCTTCGATCTCGACCATGCAGGCGCGGCAGTTGCCGTCTGCGCGATAGCCGGGCTCGGGAAGGTAACAGAGGTGCGGAATGTCGGTCCCTTCGCGCTGAGCGACCTGCCAGATCGTCTCGCCCGGAGCGGCCTCGACCGTCTTGCCGTCTAGGGTGAAGCGAATTGACTCGCTCATCAAAGAACCTCCTCGGGGAAATACTTCAGAGCGCTGAGCACAGGATTGGGAGCAGCTTGTCCCAACCCGCAAATGGAAGCGCCCATCATCACTTTCGATAGCTCCTGGAGCAGCGGCACATCCCACTGTGGTGCATCCAGCAGCTTTGCTGCCTTTTCCGTACCCACGCGGCAAGGAGTACACTGGCCGCAGGACTCGTCCTCGAAGAAGCGCATGAGATTGCGCACCGCATCGCGAATGCTGTCCTTGTCAGACAGCACCATGACGGCGGCCGAGCCGATGAAGCACCCGTATTCCTGCAAGGTATCGAAATCGAGGGGCACGTTATCCAGGGACGC
>JAJUFM010000028.1 GCA_029265995.1 Rhodospirillaceae bacterium
TGCCAATCCTGCTCCGCCGGATCTTGGGCTGTGGCGCCGCGGTACCCTGAGAAAAGTAAAGGGCAGGAAGAGTCGATAGTTGCGCAAGCCGTTTCGGGCGCGCCCTAGCGTAGCGGGCGTGACTACGCCCGCTCAGCAATCTGGTCGATGGCATCGGCCACTGCGGCACCCAGTGAGGCATCGTGGCGAGGTTGCCAGTAGCGGTCTGGATAGCAGAATGAGGTTCGGGAGCGGACGTGCGGGACGAGACGCAGATGACATTGAGCCAAACCGTCGAGACCCTGGTTGAGTCATGGCGATTGTTCATAGCTCCATACTTCGGCGCAACGACGGGTGAGCCTTACCATAGGCGCCACCAAACGCTTTATTTTCCCATCTCCAGCGATGTCCGCCCTGTAGGCTGTAAGCCCCCCGCTGCTGGTCCCAGTCTCGAATTGCGAGCGGTAGGTTCCCCGCCGGGCGATGAGATCGATCACCAAGTCGCCGCTGACCGCAATATCTGGGTGAAAGTTCAGCGTTGTAGGGTCAGTCACACCATCCCGCCGTAGGGGTTCGCGCCGTTCAGGCGTTTGCGCGGTTGCTCCTCCTCTGCGTCTGGCATATTGGGCAGCGTCGCGGCCTCCGAGTCAGCGGCTACTTTCTCTCGCCCATACTTCCCCGTCAGCAGGCCACCCGCCAGCGAAATATCGGGAGGTTCGCTTGGCGACTGGCAGGGAGGGGTTCCGCCAAAGCCGAGATTCAGCCCATCCTTATCATTCATTCACGGTGCTAAAGACCGAGCCTTTAACCATAGAAATAGTGGCATTCGAGTCCATCTCTTCATGTGCTCGGCGCCGAAATGAGTGTCGGGCATCGGCTCCTTCAGGGAGACAATCGCTAGACCAGCATCCTCAAGCGCGTCAGCATAGCCCTGAAGGGAATCAGACCAGCCGAAGAAGGACATCTGCAAGCCATCGCGGACTTCGGTGCCTTCGAATTGCTTTCGCCCGAAGTACGGCTCGGTGATGACAAAAGGTGCCTCCGGCCCCCCGTCTGTGAAGCGTCCGGCATCGGCGAGGGGATGCACGATCGATATCATCAGCAATCCCTTGGGTCGCATGACCCGGCGCATCTCGGTGAGCGCAGCCGGCATACTTTCAATATCCATCAGCATATTATAGGCCACCACCAGATCGAAACTGAGGCTCGGAAAGGGCAAGTCGTCAGCCGCGCAAACAGCATAGTGGTGAGCAGAATCTGAGTTCTGAGCTGCCTTGACGAGCTCAGCCACCGGATCGGTCGACGTTACTTCATAGCCGCAGTGCTTGAGTACACGCGAGACGCGCCCCTCGCCACATCCCACCTCGAGCGCTTGCCCGCAACCCTCGCCGATATAGTTGATCAGATGGTCTTTGTACGCCCAGAAGGCGTCGTGGCCGGGTTTTCGCGCCCAGGCGATCCACTCGTTTGCGGCTTTGGTCCAGTGCGCGCGGTCTTTGCTGGTATCATCGGCCATACTGCTTCACCTCATCTGGTCCCGCCCCACGGCAAACCGCTATGGTCTTTCATCCGGCCTTTGGAGGGTGGGGTGATTGAAGGCCTCAGTTCTTGCGCGCCGAAACGAGCAACATCATCGGCCGCTCCAGTTCTTCTGCGAGGAACGGCATCTCTATGAGCTGATCAGGCGTGGGCGCGAACTCTTCCATCCGGCGCAACTCAAATCCAGCGCGGATCAAGCCATTGATCGTTGTTGCCAAAGTCCGATGGTACTTCAGCACACCTTTGGTGAACCAGTCGGTGCGGCGTTCGCCCTCAACGGAATAGCCGTTGACCGGCCAGGTCTTCCGACCCTCTTTGTCTGATATCCAGTCCGGATGGGCGGCTGCCATGAAGATTGGGTGTTCGATGGTGAACACCAGATCTCCGTCAGACACCAACGCAGAGGCGATCATGCTGACCAGCCGCTCGAAATCGCGAATATAGTGGAAGGTCAGAGCACTATAGACAAGATCAAAGGCGGCCTCGGGCAGGTCAAGTGTTTCCAGATCAGCGATCCGGTACTCAATACTTGAGTCGTCGGTGTCTGCACGTGCCCTTGTGATCATGTTCTGTGACAGATCAACACCGAGAACGGATACCGCGCCCTGATCGCGAAACCAGCGCGACGCCCAGCCGAAGCCGCAGCCCAAGTCGGCCACACGTTTGCCGGCCAGGTCCGGCAGCAGGGCACGAACGGCGGGCCATTCCGGCGCACCGTCCAATCCCTGAACCTGCCGGGGCAGTTGACTGTAGCCGGCGAAGAAATCGGGGTTGTCGTAAACATTCTGTGCCATGTCTAGCTCCAGACGCCTCTGTCCCGCTATCGCGCCAAGCGCGGCTTCCATTCTCCGCAGCTCAGCCCACCTGCATGCCACCGTAGAGCATCTCGCGCGGAAGATTGAAAATGAAATAGGCGTTGAGCGGCGGCAGCGCGCTCACCGCGTCCAGACGCGCGCGCTGGTCGTCCGTCAGCTCAACCGACAAGCAGCCACGAAGCGCGCGGCGCTTCGGTGCCCGAGGCATTCTGCCACCCACCTCGGGCATAGCGAGCGGGCGGCAGCCCGACATGGCGAGTGAAGGCGACCGTAAAGGTGCTTGCGGAACTGTAGCCGAGGCGCTCCGCAATCTCCGTGATGCTCGCGTCCGCTCTGCGCAGCAGATCTTTGGCCAGCGCCATGCGCCAGGCGAGCAGATATTCCATCGGAGCCACCCCGACAGCCCGGCGAAACCGCTCGTAGAACGCGGAGCGGGAGAGGCCAGCTTCTTTAGCGAGCGCGGCAACCGTCCATGAATGGTCGGGGTGCTCGTGCATTCGACGGATCACGCCGGTGAGGCGCTTGTCGGAGAGCCCGCGTACCAGCCCGGGCCAAGCATCGGCTTCTCGATCGGAACGGAAGGCTTCGATGAGCAGCACTTCCAGCAAACGTTCCAGGACCATATCGCGCGCCGGTCGTTGCGCCGACGCCTCGTCGCTGACGAGCTGCATGAGCATGGCCAGCCGATCCACGCCTCGGATGTGCACAAGCTGTGGCAGTAAGGACGCGAGCAGATCCGCATCCGGAGAGCGAAAGTCACAGTAGCCCACCAGCTGTCGAACATCCGCTGGCGCTTCGGGGCTTCCGAGCCTGAATTCTCCTCCAGGCAGTAGGATGGGCGTGTGAACCACATCCTCCGGTCCCGTGGGTGCATGGCTCGACATGGTGAAGTTATGCGCCGAGGGAATGAGCACGAAATCCCCTTCTCGAAGCAGGATCTCCTCATGCCCGTCGGCCGCAAGCCGGCACGTGCCCGCGAGAATGGCGCAGTAAAAGGGACGCCCGACCTCAGTGCGGCGCAGGCTCCAACGGCCCGCGCCGCTCACCCGTTTCGAAAAGGGGGCCGCTGGCTGAAGGAGAGTGACGACCTGTGCGAGTGGATCGGCCATTTCAGGACATATGCTAAAGGATTAAGGACATCCTATTGTAGTTCATCCGGAAGCACTGCGCCATAGTTTTGGCACGACAGATCGCAGGATCATAACTCCGGAGGAAGTATGGCAATCACCCTCACACTCAACGGTCGGGATGCTTCATTCGATGTCGATCCCGAGACGCCTTTGCTTTGGGTGCTACGCGAAGCGGGCGGTCTGACAGGAACGAAGTTCGGCTGCGGGGCGGCGCAATGCGGCGCCTGCACGGTTCACCTCGACGGCGTGCCCATTCGCTCTTGCATCACGACAGTAGCGGATGTGGAGGGCGCCAAGGTAACGACCATCGAAGGCGCATCCGGCCCGGTGGCTGCAAGCGTCCAGGCGGCCTGGCGAAGACTTGATGTGGTCCAGTGCGGCTATTGCCAGTCAGGACAGATCATGGCGGCCATCGCCCTTCTGGAGGAGACCCCGAGCCCCACGGATGCCGATGTCGATAGCGCCATGCGCGGCAACATCTGCCGCTGCGGGACCTATCAACGCATTCGCGCGGCAATACACGAAGCTGCCCGAACAATGAAAGGCTGACCCATGAAGCAAGTTCTTAGCGCAACGCCCCTGGTTTCTCGCCGCAGCCTTCTCAAAGGTGCCGCAGCGGCGGGTGCCGGCTTGATTATTGGCTTCCATCTGCCCGAACGGGGCTTTGCTCAACAGAGTTCCGGACCTCGAAGTCTCGCACCCAATGCCTTTTTGCGGGTGACGCCTGACAACCGCGTTACCGTCATTTCCAAGCATCTTGAACATGGGGTGGGCATTCATACCGGGCTTGCGACCGTGATCGCTGAGGAACTCGATGCGGACTGGTCGCAGATGGCGGTCGAGCCAGCGCCCGCAGACGTGGAGCTATACAAAAACCTGGCCTTCGGTATCCAAGATACCGGCGGCAGTAACTCGATGAGCAACGCCTATCAGCAGTATCGGCGGGCGGGTGCTACCGCGCGTGCCCTCCTGGTGGCTGCGGCAGCTGCGCGGTGGAATGTGGACCCAGCTGATGTATCGATCGTTCGTGGCACTCTGCGGCACGAAGCCAGCGAGCGCCGAGCCACCTTCGGCGAGTTGGCCGATGAGGCGGCATCCTTCGATGTGCCTGGCGAGGTGACGCTCAAGGACCCAGCCCATTTCCGCCTGATTGGCAGCGACGATGGCATAATCAGGCGGCTTGATAGCCCGTCGAAGATAAACGGCACGGCGACCTACGGCATAGATATGAGCTTGCCTGATATGCTTGTGGCTGTTGTGGCGCGACCGCGTCTCTTCGGCGCCACTGTAGAATCGCTCGATGATTCAGCAGCGCGGCAAGTGCCAGGCGTGGCCGAGGTGGTGCCGATACCGACCGGCGTTGCCGTGCTCGCGAATTCATTCTGGGCGGCTTTGCGGGGTCGAGAGGCCTTGCGCGTGGAATGGGACGAGACGGACGCCGAAAGGCGCGGCACGCCGGAACTTCTTGCCGAGCATCAAAGACTGCTGGATGAGCCCGGCCTCGTTGCGCGCAGGGACGGGGATGTCGAGGTTGCGCTGGCGCGCGCCGCCAAGACGGTTACCGCCGATTATTCATTCCCCATCCTCGCGCACGCGCCTCTCGAACCCGTCAGCTGTCTCGCGCGCCTGACGGATGAGGGCTGTGAGATCTGGACGGGGGACACGACCCTCACGCCGCTGCAAATGAAGGCCGCTGAAACGCTCGGACTGCGGCCTGACCAGATAACGATCCACTCGGTCTTTGCCGGCGGGCACTTTGGCCGGCGCAAGGAAACGGCTCTGGAGGCGGTTGAGATCGTCAAAGCGATTGGTGGCCGCGCCCCGGTCAAGCTGCAATGGACGCGCGAGGACGAAATGCGCAACGGTCTCTATCGTCCGATGTATCTCCACCGCGCCACCGCCGGTCTGGACGAGGAGGGCAACGTCATTGCCTGGCACCACCGTATCGTGGGGCAGTCGCTGCTTGGGCAATCTCCCGAATTCGCGCACTTCCTCGTCGATGGCGTGGACCTTACCTCCGTGGCCGGCGTTGCAACGACCTCTTACAACATTCCGAACATCCTCGTTGAAACCCACAATGTAGATCTGGGCCTGCCGGTATCCACCTACCGGGGCAACAATCACATGGCTTACGCCATGGAAACCTTCCTCGACGAGGTTGCCCATGCGGCGGGCCGCGATCCCTACGAGCTGCGGCGCAGGCTGCTTTCGCATGACGTGCGCGAGAAGCAAATTGACGTTCTGGCGATCCCTGAGCCCATGAAGGCGCATATCTTCGCCGAGCACCCCCGTGATCTACGCGTTCTGCAACTGGCGGCAGAGCGTGGCGGTTGGGGCGAACCCTTGGCTGCCGGGCGCGGGCGGGGCATTGCGGTTGCTTACGCCTATTCCACGCCCATTGCACAGGTTGCGGAAGTGACGATGACTGATGACGGCTTCAAGGTGGATCGTGTCGTCTGTGCCATCGATTGCGGCGTGGCGGTCAATCCGGACGTGATCCGAGCGCAGATGGAAGGAGGGATCGCCTATGGCCTCAGCAGCGTGATGCGCAGCGAACTCACGCTGAGCGGTGGCGCGATCGATCAGTCCAACTTTCACGACTTTCAGGTTCTGCGGATCGATGAAATGCCCGAAGTAGAGGTGCATATCGTAGCGTCCGATGCTGCTCCCACCGGTGCGGGAGAGCCCGGGGTCGTGCCCGTCGGCGCGGCGGTCGCCAACGCGGTCTTTGCTGCTACGGGAAGGACGTTCCACGAGCTTCCGTTCAGCCGCAACTGAGCGTTCGCCGTCTTGACCAGCAGGGCGTGATGTTTTTTCGCCCTGCTCTCATACTCACCACATTTCCGGAAAGGGCAGGATGTTCGATACAAAAGTCGCAATACTGCTTCTCGACGATCTTCCGACTTGGCAGAAACTCAATGTGACCGCTTTCCTCGCAACCGGGATTGCGGGCGCTGCGCCCGAGGCAATGGGCGAACCCTATGTTGATGCGGCGGGACGACACTACGCCAAACTGCTGGGCCAACCCATGCTTGTGTTCGCAGCCCAGCCCAGAGATCTGCAGAGAGCGCATCGGCTATCCGGTGAGCATGGCTTAACCTGCGCAGCCTTCGTCCGGGCGATGTTCTCAACCGGACATGACGCCGCCAATCGTGAGGTATTCAAGGCTGAACCCTTAGATAACCCCGACCTTGTCGGTATTGCGATCCGGGGGCCGAAGAAGACCGTCGACAAAGCGATCAAGGGCGCGAAGCTGCATCCTTGAACGACAAGCTAGGTCGATCCGTGCGGGACCGAGGCAAGGGAGCGCCCTGTTGGTTCTTCCTTAACCGCTTCATCTTTACCGACCATGGCAGCCCGCTTTTCGGTGGCTGCCATGCCGGGCATTTCTGGATCACATCAGGTTCTCTTGGATTGCTTGATAGACAGATCGAACTGTCGGTCGAAAGCCCAAGCCACGAGCGAGTGAGCCATCGACATGAAGATGCCAGGGGTTCTCCAGTGGGGCGGATGATGGCTCCAGCCTTTCACCGACCAGTGCCGCCAGCTCGCAAACGGACATGGTTGCATCATCCGCCACATTGACAATGTGACCGTCGAATGCACCGCCAAGGGCAAGCTGCACGGCCATGGCAAGGTCCCGGTGGTGGATCGTGCTAATCTTCTTGGCCGGGTGCCACTTTCCTGCGATCGCGTACTTAGCAAAATCCTCGATGTGGCCATCCCCTTCGCCATAGACGAAGGGAAAACGAAGCACCGTCCAGTTGAGGCCGCTGTCCCGCAACTCCTTCTCAGCCGCAATCTTGCTGGCCGGGTATGCTTGTTCTGGAGCGACCGGATCGTCTTCCCGCCCCGGGTGTGTGCCCCCTTCTTCGTAAACATTGCTGGTGCTGGCGAGGATGAACCGAGCCTCTGGTGCATGCGCCTTGACGGCAGCAAGGAGATTGCGGGTGCCTTCCACATTGCTCTGCCAGATCAGCTCGGTGTCTTGGGTGCGGAAAACCGCGGCAAGATGAATGATATCGGAAACCCCCTTTACTGCTTCCTCCAAGGTCGCAGGGGCGAGAAGATCTCCTTCGACCGCGGTTGCATCTGCGCCAACTTCTTTGCCCTGGCGCACCAGGGCGCGGCAATCCACACCCGCCTCGACGAGACGCGGAAGAAGCCGAGTTCCAACCAAACCCGTTACGCCTGTTACCAAGACTGTCATGCCGCGCTCCTTCAGTGATTTTCCAGCGACCTATCTGATCAGCAGGCCTTCCACAGTCTGGGTGAGCGGCCGCGAACGGCGAAAGCCACCTTCGTGCTCGCATCCAAAACTGGAAGAGTTCTGCCCGTTGCGGTATCCCGATAAGCGGAACAGTATTCCGATTATATGGAATCAGATTCCGTTTAGCAACTTGAGACCACACGGGGAGGGGGAATGGTTGAACAACAAGAGAAGGACAGCGGCATACGCCCCCTGCGCGCGGATGCCCGACGGAATAGCGAAGCGATCCTGAACGCCGCGGCTGAGGTGTTCGATACGTTAGGCGTAGAAGCGCCTGTGAAGGTGATTGCGGATAAGGCCGGCGTCGGAGTGGGAACGCTGTATCGCCATTTCCCGCAGCGGCCCGACCTCATCAAGGCCATCATCCAGAAGGAAGTCGATGCCTGTGCTGACGCCGCCATGGTGTTGGTGGCGAACGAAGAGCCCGTCGACGCTCTTGCGAAATGGATGCAGCGGCTTGTCGACTTGGTCGCCACCAAGCGAGGCCTGGGTCCGGCCCTTCATTCAGGCAATGCTGCCTATCAATCGCTTCCAGATTACGTGTTTGGCCGCCTGACACCCGTCTTGAGTGGCCTCCTGGATGCGGCCGCGGCCTCTGGCTCCATCCGAAGCGATGTCGATGCCAAGGAACTGCTGATTGCCTGCATGCGTGTCGCAACACCCGCCAGCGAAGGCGACGTTGCCCAGGCGCGGCGAATGGTGGCCCTGATGATCGATGGTTTGCGAATGCCAAGAAACGGATAGTGGCGGTCTTTCTGGCGACGTTTGGGTTGAGGGCCATGTGAGGCCCTGAAAATCGCCGGCCCTCCTCGACCCGCGCGAGGGTGCAGGAGCTGTTGCCGAGTATCACTCTGGAGCCTGATGCGGGAGCTGGCATAGAAGCTATTCGCTGGTGCTCCTTGATTTGTCCGCCTTGCTCTGAGAAGCATCCTTTCTGCTGCCCGCTTTTTTCTGGCTGGTCGCTTCTGGCTGAATCGTGTCTCACCCCTGAGGATTCTCAATGGAAGTCCTGGATGCGGGCCTGCTGGCCCAGTTTATCGCCCTGCTGATCGCAGCGGGTGCGATCGCCGGGGTGATGGCGGGCTTGCTCGGTGTCGGCGGCGGCATGATCATCGTGCCGGTACTGCTGTACATGTTCACCATCATGGATGTCGCGGAACAGCATCGCATGCACCTGGCGGTGGGAACGTCGCTCGCCACCATTGTGGTGACGTCGATCATGTCTGTGCGGGCGCATCGCAGACGCGGGAGCATCGACTGGTCGATCGTAAGGGCGTGGTCGCCCTGGATCGTAGCCGGGGTGATTATCGGCAGTGTCATCGCAGGCATTCTCGATGCGAGCGGCCTGAAGCTCGTTTTCGGGGCCGCGGCCCTTCTGGTCGCCCTCTACATGGCCTTCGTGCCGGACAAGTACACGATCGCAAAAGAGCCGCCGAAGGGTACAGCGAAGGCCATTACCGCGACGAGCATCGGGGGCCTCTCCACCCTGATCGGGATTGGCGGCGGAACCTTCACCGTTCCGACCCTGGTTCTCTGCTCCGTGCAAACCTTGACTGCCGTCGGAACGGCAGCCGCAGTCGGGCTCTTCATCGCAGTCCCGGGCGCCGCAGGCTTTATCCTGAACGGAATAGGGGAGAGCAACGGCTTTCCGCCTTTCAGTCTGGGCTATGTGAACGTACCGGCCTTCCTGATCCTCATTCCGATGACCAGCTTCTTTGCGCCCTTGGGGGCACGCATCGCGCACGCCATCAGCCCACGCTGGATCCGCCGCGCCTTTGCCGTCTTTCTGGTGGTGAACGGCAGCAACATTCTTCTGTCTGCGCTACCCCTATGACCCGGTGTCGGCTTCGCCCGTGCGGGTCAACTGTCGGGGGTGCACGTCGCGGGCGGGCAAATAGATCAGAACGGCGCAAAGGACGAGGCTGCCCATCAGGGTGAAGAGCAGTCGAAAGCCCGCCAGGCTTACGATGCCGTCACTTCCGATGAAGAAGTCCAGCAGGAGCGAACTCGCGAACTGAAAGAGCGCGGCGCCACCGATCACGCCGACGTTGATGGTCGTGATTGCGCGTCCCGCCAAGTGGTCCGGAACGAGCCCGCGGCCGTGCGCAATGATCAGCATCCCGGAAGCGGCAAAGAAGGCAATGGCGGCGAGGACAAAGGTGACGGTCGTCAGCGAGGGGGAAGGCAACAGACCTAGCGTGATGAGCATGCCGCCCAGAGGTACCACGCCTGCGAGCACGGCGAACTTGCGGGAGTTGAACAACTGGTCAAGCGGGCCGTAACAGAGTGAGCCGATGAGGCTGCAAGCTGGCATCACCATCAGCACCTTGCCGATCTCGATCGAGTTCAGACCGAAGGCGCTGTGCAGATAGGCCCCGCCCCAGAGGCCCAGGATGGTAATCATGCTGGGATAGCACACCAGCGCCAGAGCGAAGGCGCGCTGTATGTCCCGCATGGCCATCACGCGACGCAAGCCCTTCAGGGTGTCCACCCAGCCCGACGCGCTCCGTGAGGGCGCGGCACGCTTTGGCCCGTCGCGCACCACAAGAAAGACGAGTAGTAGAACCAGCACGCTGATGCCCGCCAAGGCACCAATGCTGGCGCGCCATCCGACCCGTTCTATGGCAAAGGCCAGGGGCGCCGTCGCCAGCAAGTTTCCCAAATGGCTGGTCGCGATGATGATGGACGACATCATCGCGAAGTAGCGGGGTTCGAACCAGAAGGAGATCACCATGAAGGCGCCCATGACGATCGTCGCGCATCCTATGCCCAGCAGGGCGCGCGCAAAGGTCAGCGCCAAAAAAGAGTTGCCGAAGGCAAAAACGAGCGCGCCGGCGATTGCGAAAAGCATGAAGCCGCTGATGGTCAGGCGCGGCCCATAGCGGTCAAAGAACATGCCGGCGGGAAACTGGGTCAGCATGAAGGCAAAGAAGAAGGTTGCCGTAAGCGTCCCGTAAGCGGCCGGTGGCAGCTCCAGCTCCGCCATCACTGGCGCGGCAAGGATCGAATTGGCGGCGCGATAGAACTGGCTGATCATGGCGGCCAGGCAAAGCACGCCAAGGACCAGAAGGCGCTGAGAAATCATGGATGCTCAAGAACAGGGTGGGAGAAGCGCTGTACCCACGGATCTTAGGCACGCCCTGGCTGCTTCCTCAAGCCAGAGCGACACGCGTTGCCGGCAATGACGCCATGTTGATTCTCGACGCCACCGGCAGACCCGACACCAAGGCTCGGAAGAAAAAACGCCGCGGTATTAGATCTTGATGACCACTCGGCCCTGGATCTGTCCTGCCAGGATGGCTTCTGCCAGCTCCGGCACACGCTTGAGGGGCTCGACCTGGGTCATCCGCGCCAGGTGCTCTTGTGGCAGACTTTCAGCAAGAAGCGCCCAAGCCTTTTCCCGCTTCGGAAGGGGCGCCATCACGGAGTCGACCCCGAGCAAAGCCACGCTGCGCAAGATGTGCGGGAGCACTGTCGCCGGTAGGTCTGGCCCGGCAGCCAAACCGCAAGCCGCTACGGCCCCGCCATAGACGGTCTGGGCGAGAACATTCGCAAGGATCCTGGAGCCGACCGTGTCGACAGCACCGCCCCAGCGTTCTTTTTGGAGTGGCCGGCCCTCCTGGGCGAGCTCCTCACGGTGAATGAAGTCGGAAGCCCCGAGGCTTCTAAGGTAATCGTGAGTTTCTTCCCTGCCCGTGGAGGCCGTAACCCTGTAGCCATGGGCAGCGAGCAGGGCGACGGCCACGGAACCGACCCCTCCTGCAGCGCCAGTGACCAGCACTTCGCGCTCTTTCGACAGGCCCCAGGACTCCAGGGCGTCGACACAAAGCGCCGCAGTGTAGCCTGCGGTGCCAATGGCCATCGCCTGCTCCAGACTGAAGGCCTCCGGAAGCGGGATCAGCCATTCGGGTCGAAGTCGCTGATAGCGGCTGTATCCGCCCCATTCCGTCTCGGACAGGCCCCAACCGTTTACGATCACCTTGTCGCCGGCCTTCCAGTGCGGCGAGCGGGAGTCGACGACCGTGCCCGCCAGGTCGATGCCGGCAACCATTGGAAGACGCCGCGCGATTCGACCTTTACCGGTGACGGCCAGGCCGTCCTTGTAGTTTAGGGTGGAGTAGGCGATCTCCACCAAAACCTCGTGATCCGGCAGATCGGCGAGGGAAAGTCGCTTGAAGGAAGCTTGCTGCTTCCCTCCCGCGTCCTCGATCATCAGCGCCTCAAAGCTCTCGTCGAGCGCCATCCCTTCTCTCCTGCTATGCCACCGATTCTGCTTCGGGAGTAACGGAAGAGGTGTTCAAGTTATCGCCTCTGCTGGCAAGGGCGCTCAGGCTGTGCCGCGCCCCAGCGTGTAGAATTCATCGTTCGGCCGCATCGCAGTGACGTTTGCCAACCGGTTCGACATGCCAAAGAAGGCCGAAATCGCAGTGATGTCCCAGACATCTTCTTCATCGAAACTCTGCGCCTTCAAAGTGGCGATGTCCGTTTCATCGACTTCTTCCGCGTGGCGAGAAACCTTGAGCGCGAAGTCCAGCATGGCTTTCTGCCGCTCCGTAATATCGGCACGGCGGTAGTTGACGGCGATCTGATCCGCGATCAGGGGATTCTTGGCGCGAATGCGCAGGATGGCGCCGTGAGCAATCACGCAGTAGTGGCATTGATTGGCGCTGCTGGTCGCCACCACGATCATCTCCCGCTCCGCCATCGTCAGGTTGCCGGGTTTTTCCATCAGTGCGTCGTGGTACGCGAAGAAGGCACGGAATTCGTCCGGGCGCCGCGCCAGTACCAGGAAGACGTTAGGGACGAAGCCAGCCTTCTCCTGAACGGCGAGAATGCGCTCGGCAATGTCCTGAGGCAGCTCTGAGAGTGCGGGGATGGGAAAACGACTGATAGGCACCTCGGCCATAGCGGATATACCCTGGAAATTTAAAGGATGATTAGCCGGCCAGCTGGCGGGAGCGGCCCTCTTCATAGACCGTAATCGGATCTGGAGCAGGGCCCTGCCAAGGCTCGACGCGCACCAGACAGCTATGTGCGGCGCAGCCCTGACCGAAGCTGGAGGTCGGAACATCGAGAGTGAGGATGTTGGGATTTCCTGAGAGCTCCAGATCGTCATTGTCCGAGGTGGTCAGCCAAGCTCCGGTAGGGAGAGCGACAACGCCCTGCATGATGTTTTCACTAAGGGTGGCCGTGGCGAGGCAGGCCCCTCGCTCATTCCAAACCCGTACGGTGCTTCCGTCCGCGATGGCCAGGCGTCGAGCATCGCTCGGGTTGATGCGGAGCTGTTCGCGGCCGTTGCGTTTATGGGCCAGACTCCCCGGCGAAAAGTGGAGTTGGCTGTGCAAACGGCCCTGGGGCTGGTTCGACAGCAGATGGAAGGAGCGTTCATTTCGCCCAAGCCATTCGCGCGGCGGCAGCCAGGCGGGGTGGGCCAAACAGTCTTCGTAGTTGCGTTCTGCCAGCAGCCGGCTACCGAGGACGATGCGCCCGCTCTCGGTGTTGAGCGGATTGGCTTCGGGATCCTCCCGGAAGCTATCCAGGTAGGTATGCTCCTCCTTCACCGGAAGGGTGACGCTGCCCTCTTCCCAGAAGCCTTCGAAGTCCGGAAGCTCTGTTCCCAGGCGTGATCGGGCATCGTCGCGCACCTCATTATAAAGGTGACGTACCCACTCCATTTCGTCGCGATCTTCGGTGAAGGCCTCGCCCACGCCCAAGGCCTCTGCCAACAAGGTAAAGATTTCGTAGTCAGCTTTGGCCTGACCCAACGGCTGAACCGCCTGTTTCATGGCAAGGATCATGTCGCAGCGGCGGTTGCCGGCCAGGTCGTTGCGCTCCAGCGACGTCGTAGCCGGCAGCACGATGTCAGCGCGTCGCGCGGTGGCCGTCCACATGGGGTCCTGCACAATGATCGTTTCGGGGCGCTGCCACGCCCTGTCCAGCCGATTCAGGTCCTGATGGTGATGAAAGGGATTGCCGCCGGCCCAGTAGACCAGGCGGGTATCGGGATAGGTGTGCGTCTTCCCTTCATAATCAAAGGTGCCGCCGGGATTCAGCAAGAGATCGGTAATTCGAGCGACCGGGATGAAGGACTGAATCGGCTTCTGAAGCTGCGGCATGGACGGGGAGCGGGAGAGGGGAATTGCCGCCCCCATCCCGCCGAGCGAGCCATAGCCGAAGCCAACCCCGCCGCCCGGCAGACCCAGCTGCCCCAACACACAGGCAAGCCCGACGGCCGCCCAGTAGGGTTGCTCCCCATGCTGGGCGCGCTGCAAACTCCAGCTCACGGTAATCATCGACCGCGTTTCGGCCAGGCGCAGCGCCAGCTGCCGGATTGCGTCTGCCTCCAGGCCGGTAATCGCGGCTGCCCACTCGGCTGTCTTCTCTTCGCCGTCGCTAACGCCAGCAAGATAGTCCAGGAACAGCTTTGACCCGCTCGTATAGCGTTCCAGGAAGTCGGTGTCGTGGCGCCCCTGGCGCACTACCTCCTGTGCCAGCGCCAGCATCAATGCGGTATCGCTATTCGGTCGGATAGGCCACCAATCGGCGTCCAGCGAAGCGGGGAGGTCGTCGCGCAATGGCGATACGTGGATAACCTTGATGCCGCGTTCTGCGATCCGGTCGAGATTTCCTTCCAGACTATGGCGGGCAATACCGCCCGCTTCGATCTGCGCCGTCCGGGGCGCCAAGGCCCCGAAGACGAGTAGGGTCTCGCTATGGTTGGCAATGGTATCGAAGGTGGTGGCCTTGCCAACGCAGGCGTCGTCACTCCCAAGAGTGTGGCGCAAGATTACCGGGCCGGCCGCGATGCTGTAGGTATCTTTGTGGCCGGTATAGCCCCCAACGAGGTTCAGCATTCGCTTCAGCAGGGTAGGGGCGTGATGGAAACGCCCGCAGCTTGTCCATCCGTACGATCCCGCGAAGATGGAAGCATTCCCATGCTTCCGGCGGACCCGATTGATTTCGCCCGCGACAAGACTGATGGCTTCCGACCACGAGAGCGGCACGAAGCGGTCGCGACCGCGCCCCTGGCCGTCCGAAAGGCGACCGGCGCGCTGCGCTTTCAGCCAGCTCTCCCGCACCATGGGTTGCAGCACTCTCCTCTCCGGATCCACCCACTCCGGAATGGAATGGATGATCGAAGAGGGGGCAGGATCTTCGGGATGGGGCTCTACACCCACAATCGATCCGCCGCGCACCAATACCTGATAAGCGCCCCAGTGGCTGCAATGCGGGATTGCCGTCACATCATTCATCGTGCCGTCCCATGTCCAAGCGATCCAAGCAAGCTGAGTGGTGCTGCTGCCGGAAGGTTATGAGGCTTCATAGGAAAAAAACAGGTCCAAGAGCGGAGCATCCACGAGCCCTTGCAATCAGCTGGCAGCCCGGCGGTTGCTCTGCTCTCAGCGCCCAAATGGTTGAGGAGCTTCCTTCTTCTCTATGATTTCATAGGGATTTTACTGAGTTGCTGCTTTCCCCCGCCACTTGTCCCGTACCCGATAACGAGTAATAGTACTTTCTTCATAAGCCGGCTTAAGTCGGAATAGTTGGCCTGAACTGTGCCAATCTACGGGAGGAGAGGGAAATGAGAACTACTAGGCGTAAACTCCTGGCTGGTGCTGGGGCGATTGGCGCGACAGCTTATCTCAGCAAATACGGCATCAGAGGGGCCAAGGCCCAAGAACCAGTAAGGATCGGCGGGCAGGGCGCTCTGTCGGGTGCTCACGCAGACTACGGCCGCCAAATCCAGATGGGAGCCACGCTGGCGATCGAAGAGATCAACGAGCAGGGCGGCATCCTGGGAAGGCCGGTAGAGCTCAACTTCCTCGACGAAGAGCTTCGGCCTGATGTGGCGACTCGTAATGCGCGGGTTCAGGTGGATGATTGGGGCGCCGACTTCCTGGTCGGTGTCGACTCCAGCGGGTCCGCCCTGGCCATGGGCCCAGTGCTTGCCGAGTTGGACCGCATTTGCGTGTTCACCCATGCGGGCACCCACCGCTTGACAGAAGAACTTGTGGCAGGGCAGGGCATCCAGCAGATTTTTAGAGCATCCGCGCCGGTCTATCAGGAATCGATCCTTGCCGCTCACCTCTTCGCACAGCGCGAAGACATCACTCGCTGGGCCAATATCGGCGCGGACTACGAGTACGGCCACGCGAATTGGGCGCTTTTCAAGCAGACGCTGCAGCAACTTCGCCCGGATGTAGAGTTTGTTGCCGAGGCCTGGGCGCCCTTCCACACCATCGACTTTTCGGGCCACGTGTCCTCGGTTCTGGCGGCCAATCCACACGCCGTCTATTCCACGCCCTGGGGCGGAGAGGCGGTGAGCCTGCTGCGCAGTGCCCTGGTCATGGGCGCCTTCAATCAATTGGAAGCCTGGTGGCAGGCTATGGGTGCCTCCGTTGACGTACTCGAGGGAATCTCGGGGCAGATTGACCAGTTCAACGGCAAGCTATGGGCCACCGGCCGCTACATCTTCAACTGGAGCGAGGAAGAAACGCGGGATTTGAATGCCGCCTTCAATGCGGCCTTCCAGGAGCGATGGGGGCGCTTCCCCAACTACTCTGCGGAGTGCACCTACTCTGCTGTCTATTCGCTTAAGCAAGCGGCCGAAGCTGCAGGCAGCACCGACACGGCCGAGGTGATCGAGGCCATGGAAGGCATGAGCGTCAAGACTCCGGCGGGTGTGCGCAACTACCGCGCCGAGGACCATCAAGCGGTTTATACCGTGCCAGCGGGACGGGTGGCGAAGCTGGATGATTATCCGATGCCTGTGGTCGGCGAAGACCTCTTCATTGAAGATCCGAAGGAATACTATCGCTGGCCACCCTTCGAAGCTCTCGAGTACTGAGCCGGATCGGCGGGATCGTGCGCTCCTCGCGGTCCCGCCTCCTTTGCAAGATCTGCTTTGAGTTGGTCGTGAGGCATAACCCTCCGGGATTGTGCCGTTCCGCTCTGGCAGTAGGTGACAGCGGCCAAGGCGGGCGAGTGAGCGCGGTGGCCGCCTTTCTCAAGGGGGCTGCGTGGAGATCTATCTCTATCAGGGCCTGATCGGCCTGACCTATTCGATGTACCTGTGGCTCCTGGCTGCGGGATTGTCGATTGCCTTTGGCGTCCTGGGGATCCTCAACTTTTCCCACGGCGCGCTTTTCATGCTCGGCGCCTATTTGGCTTTCACCTTTTACGGCGTGCTCGGACTCAACTTCTGGCTGGCGGTTCTGTTGAGCGCGCTGTCGGTTGCCGTGTTGGGAGCCGTGTTGGAACGCTTCTTTCTGAGGCAGATCTACAATCTGGACCTGCCATTTCAGCTCCTGCTCACCTTCGGCTTTGTGTTGGTTTTCGATGATCTGGTCAAAATGGCCTGGGGCGGGATGTTCATGATACCGCCGATGCCACCCTTTTTGAGCGGTAGCGTTCCCATCTTCGGGCGTCCCTTTCCCATGTACAATCTGTTCATTCTCTTTGTGGGGGTTGCCGTCGCAGTCGGGATCTGGCTGCTCTTCGACAAGACCTGGTGGGGACGCAAGGTGCGCGCGGCAGCCTGGAACCGCGAAATGGGCGGGATGCTTGGGCTGAACGTACCCGGCCTCTACATGGTGGTTTTCATGTTGGCGGCCGGTCTGGCCGCTTTGGGTGGGGCGCTATCAATCCCGATGCGGCCGGTTACTCCTGGGTTGGGGACCGCGATGATCATCCAGGCGTTTATCGTCGCCGTTATCGGGGGGCTCGGTAACCTCCGGGGCGCATTCGTAGGCGCCATCGTGGTCGGTATGCTGACGGTCTACTCGACGATGCTTTTCCCCCTCTTCGAGCTCTTCCTGCCCTATGTGGTGATGGCGGCAGTGCTGCTGCTGCGGCCCCAGGGCCTCTTGGGAGGGCGATGACATGGGGCTTCCACGCTTGTTGGTCCGGGTGAGCCTGGCGCTGCTGATCATCGCTTTGGTCTTTGCTCCGCTGTGGGCGGGCAACTTTGGCGTTTACCTGATCATGCAGGTGATGCTGCTGTCGATCTTTGCCCTGGGTTTCAACCTTTTGCTTGGCTACACGGGCCTGCTGTCTTTCGGGCAAGCGGGCTTCTTTGCAGTCGGCGCCTATGCGGCGGCGCTTATCCTGCTGGAGGTTCCATCCCTGCTTCTCGGCATAGCGGGGGGCGTGCTGGCAGCGGGTTTGGCCGCGGTGATACTGGGCTACCTCTCGGTGCGCCTGACAGAGATCTACTTCACCATGCTGACGCTCAGCTTTGGCATGATGATCTTCTCCATCGTCACGCGCTGGCGGGCGGTCACGGGAGGCGACGATGGCCTGACCGGGATCCCTCGAGCTCCGCTGGAACTTCCGTTCATCTCGGTCGATCTGAGTGCCCTGCCGAACTACTACTACTTTGTGCTGCTAGTCACCCTTCTGGCTATCTGGCTCATGCACAGGATCGTGAACTCCCCCTTTGGCCTAACGCTGCAGGCGGTGCGCGACAGTGGGGTACGGGCCGGCTTCGTAGGGCTGCCCATCCGACGCTACCGACTATGGTCCTTTGTCATCGCCGGCCTCTACGCGGGACTTGCCGGCGCGCTGCTGGCGCCTCTGGAGCGGACGATCACGCCCATCTATTCGCACTGGATCTATTCGTCGGAGCCGGTGCTCGCATCGCTGATCGGGGGCATCTATGTCTTTGCGGGCCCCATCGTGGGTTCGGTCCTCTTCATCGGAATCAAGGAGGTCGTTGTCCGCAGCACCGAATATTGGATGTTGGTGATGGGCGTCATCGTCATCGCACTGGTACTGGGTTTCCGAGGTGGCGTGCTGGGCCGCTTTCAAGGGCAGCAGAAGGGAGATTGAGCAGGTGACCCCACTTCTTTCTGCGCGCGCTCTGATGAAGTCGTTTGGCGGCATGGCGGCGACGGACCGCGTCGATCTGGACATTCCGCCGGATCGCATCCGGGGCATCATCGGCCCGAACGGTGCAGGCAAAACCACGCTCGTCCATCTTCTCACGGGCCACCTTTTGCCCGATTCTGGTAGCATCACCTTCGAAGCGCAGGAGATTACGAACCTGCCCGCTCATGAGCGTGTGGTGCGCGGTCTTTGCCGCACGTTCCAGGTGGTCGATGTCTTCGAGCGCCTGACGGTCTATCAGAATGTGCAGATTGCCTGCATCACCCGGCAGCGGCGCAACCTGCGCTTTTTCACACCCTCGTCTCGGGAGGCACGCGAGGAAGTTGAACGTGCCTTGAACGAGGTGGGCATGTGGGAGTTCCGCCACCGCCGTGCCGAGCAGCTTTCCCACGGACAGCAACGCCGCCTTGATCTAGCGGTCACCTTGGCTACCGAACCCCGCCTCTGCTTCCTCGACGAGCCAACCTCGGGAGTCAGTCCCAAGGAAAGGGACCAGATGCTGGACCTGATTCGCTCCCTGGCTTCTGCCCGTCGGACGACCTTCGTGATCATTGAGCATGACATGGAACTGGTGTTCCAGCTTTGCGACGAGGTGACGGTGATGCACCGGGGAGCGGTTCTGGCGGAGGGGGCGCCCGCCGAGATACGGGCGAATGAGGCCGTTCGGGAAGTCTACCTCGGCGAGGAAGTCTAATGGCGTACTTTGAGGTTGAGGATCTGGTCAGCTACTACGGCAAGGTCGAGGTGGTCAGCCACGTCTCAATTACCGCTGAAGCCGGGGAAACCGTTGCTCTTCTTGGGCGTAATGGCGCCGGAAAGTCAGCCCTGATGCGCACGATCATGGGGCTCAGCCCGCCGTTACGGCAAAGCGGGCGAGTGCGGCTGGACGGACGAGACATCACCGGATTGCCTCCCCACCGGATAGCTCGGCTCGGGATCAGCCTGGCCCCTGACGATCACCGAATATTCCCACATCTGACGGTCGAAGAGAATTTGATCCTCGCTCAGAAGCTTACGCACCGAGATCGGCAGCCGCGCAGTCTGGACGAGGTCTATGATGCCTTCCCACTCGTGAGCGAGCTGCGCGCGCGCAACGGCGGTGTGCTGAGCGGCGGCGAGAAGAAACTGGTCGCCATTGCCCGCGCCATGATTCAGCGGCCGGCCATCATCATGCTCGATGAAACTTCAGAGGGCTTGAGCCCCGTGATGGTCAATCAGTTGGTTCAGGTGATCAAGCGGTTGCAGGCGGAAAGGATCACGCTTCTTACGGCGGATCAGAACCTTCGCTTCTGTTCGAAGATCGCCGAGCGAGGCTATGTACTGGAACGAGGGCGCGTCCAATTCAAAGGCTCGATCCGCGAGTTTTGGGAGAAGGTCGAAGCCGACCAGATGAGCCTGATGCACTGACATTGGCACGTCACCGCGCTACATTGCGCCGCCATGCAACAGCTCAATCGTATCCTGCAGATCTTCCTCTTTCACCTGGGCCGGCGGATCGTCAACCGCCTCCCCATGTCGGTGGTTATCGTCCTGACTGTCGTGGTTATCGTGGTCATGTTGGCCCTGCCGTATCTACCCCAATGGACTGCGTCGCTCGGGCTGGCAGGGCCGTCATGAGCAGTCGGTCAGTCCGCCTGTAGATACCAGTCATATTCCTGCGGCGAGATCAGCCAGTCGAACTCGTCGTACTCCGCTTCCTTGCAGGCGGCATAGAGGCGCGGGTAGTCGGCGCCCAGGTAATCCGGCATGACCTTCGAAGCCAAAAGCAATTCCAGCGCGCGTCGCGGACGCATCGGCAGCCCCGGATCGAAGGCTTCTCCGGCATTGCCTTCATGTGGCGGCCCGGGATCGATGCGATTGACGATGCCATGGTGAACGCCGGCCAGTAGCGTCGCGAGCGCAAGATAGGGATTTGCGTCTGCACCGGCGACCCGGCTCTCGATGCGCCGGGACTTGCCATTCCCGATCGGTACGCGCATGGCTACCGACCGATTTTCGAAGCCCCAGGAGCGCGAGATCGGAACGAATATGTTCGGCTCGAAGCGGCGATAGGAATTCACGTTCGGGGCCAGGAAGGCCATGGATTCCGGCAAGAGCTGCAAGGCCCCGCCGATCGCGTGACGAAGGGTATCGCTTGCCGGCTCGCTTCCACCGTCAAAGACGTTGTTTCCCTCTTCATCGTAGAGGCTGACGTGCAGGTGCAGCCCGCTCCCGGCCTCTTCCGGGTAAGGCTTGGCCATGAAGGTTGCCTGGTAGCCGTGTTTGCGGGCGACTCCCCGAACCACACGTTTGAAGAGCACGCAGTGGTCGGCAGCCGCCAGGGGATCCTCCTCATGGCGAAGATTTATTTCGAATTGCCCTGGTGCATACTCGGCCGTGATGGCGCCAGTGGGTATGCCTTGGCTATCGCAAGCCTGCGTGATGTCCTCCAGCAGATCTTCGAAGCCGTCAACCTGGTCCATACCGTAGACCTGGGTGCCTGCCTCGCGCTTGCCGGTAAGAGGTGAGATCGGTGGCTGAGGCAGATGACCGTTGGCCCTTTCCTTGTCCAGCAAATAGAACTCGAGCTCAAAGGCCACCACCGGCTTCAGCCCCAGTCCCCTGATCTTCTCCAGCGTTCTGGCAAGCACGTTGCGCGGCTCAAAGCTGAGGGCGTCGCCCTTGCTGTCGTTGAAGGTGAGCAGGAGTTGCCCGAGAGGGCGCTTGGCCCAGGGCACTGGCTTCAGGGTTCCTGGCAGAGGCCGGGCGATGGCATCGGGATCCCCGTCGGAAAAGCCCTTGCCGCCAGGATCGTGACTGCGGCCGCAGGTATCGAGCAGGAAGACGGAAGCGGGAAAACTGACTCCTGAGCGCCACACCTGTGGCAGATCTTCGATCGGATAGCGCTTTCCGCGGATGACGCCGGACAGATCGGCGAGTAGCAGGTCGACTGCGAGCGTCTCTGGATGAGCTTCGAGAAAGCGGGCGACCTCAGGGTGCAAGTTGGTGTCCTGGTGCGGCATGGTGCCTTAGCATCTGATGAAAGATGCAGCATCATCCCCCGACTGCTGAGGGCTGGCAACTCCCACAGAGAAGCTCAATAGGCCGATGTCCTTCGCTGCGCTCAGGACGACGTGTTTTTTTCTACCGTCGTCCCCTTCATCGTCGTCCTGAGCGAAGCCGAAGGACCTCGCGCCACCGGCTCCTTCCCATCTCCTGCGTTCGGCGCACTCAGCCGCTGGTGCGCGCCTTGTCCACCTCCACATCGCTCATGCGGGCGGGGGAGGGGATACCGACCACATGATAGCCGGCATCCACGAAATGGACTTCTCCTGTCACGCCAGCCGACAGGGGTGAGAGAAGATAAAGACCTGCTTTCCCTACCTCCTCCAGCAGAACGGCACGCTTGAGAGGGGCCTGGTCACGGCTCCACCCATAGGTGAAGCGGGCATTGGCAATGGCGGAGCCGGCGAGGGTGCGCATAGGCCCGGCGGAAAGCGCGTTTACACGCTTGCCTTCGGAGCCGAGGTCGGTTGCGAGATAGCGTACACTTGCCTCCAGCGCCGCCTTGGCCACGCCCATGACGTTGTAGTTGGGTGTCACGCGCTGGGAGCCGAGATAGGAAAGGGTGAGGAGCGATCCCCCCTCTCTCAGCATCGGCACCGACGCTCGGGCAACTTCCGTGAAGGAGTAGCAGGAGATGCTCAGCGTCTTTGCGAAGTTGGCGCGGGTCGTATCCAGGTAGCGGCCCTTCAGCTCATCCTTGTCCGAATAGGCGATGGCGTGGACAACGAAGTCGATTTCCGGCCACTGTTTCGCCAGCTCCGCGAAGGTTGCCTCCACTGCACCCGGAGTGGCTACGTCGCATTCGAGTACGATCTGGCTATTGATGGAGTCCGCCAGCGGCTTGACGCGCCTGGCGAAGGCCTCGCCTTGGAAGGTGAAGGCAAGCTCGGCGCCGGCGTCATGTAGAGCCTTGGCGATTCCCCACGCGATAGAGTGGTCGTTGGCAACGCCCATCACGAGGCCGCGCTTGCCCGTCATCAAACCCATAGTTTCAAGCCTCTTCGCTTAGCCCTCGTGGGCGAGGTGGATGAGCGTCGATCAGTTCTGCAGCCGCCGGAACACCAGGCTGCAGTTCGTGCCTCCAAAGCCGAAGGAGTTGGATAAGGCCTGGTTGATCTGCATGTTTTCAGCCTGATTGGCGACCACGGGAACGCCTTCGGCTTCCGGATCTAGCGTCGCAATGTTGATGGAAGGGGCTACGAAGCCTTCTTGCATCATCAACAGCGTATAGATCGCTTCCGTCACTCCAGCCGCACCCTGAGCGTGGCCGGTCATCGACTTCGTAGAGCTCACTCGCGGCACCTGGTCTCCGAAGACTTCCTTGATCGCCTTGAGTTCGATGCTGTCACCGACCGGCGTGGAGGTGCCGTGTGTGTTGATGTAGTCAATCTTTCCGTCGTCCAGGCCCTGGGTTGCCAAACGCATGCAACGCACGGCTCCCTCGCCGGAAGGGGCCACCATGTCTGCGCCGTCAGACGTCGCACCGTAGCCGACCACTTCGGCGTAGATCTTCGCACCGCGTGCCTTGGCGTGTTCCAGTTCCTCCAGCACGACCACGCCGCCCCCGCCCGTAATGACGAAGCCGTCGCGATCGACATCGTAGGCGCGCGAGGCGAGTTCTGGCGTGTCGTTGTAGCGGGAGGAGAGGGCGCCCATGGCGTCGAAGAGCATGGAGAGGGTCCAATGCAGCTCTTCGCCTCCGCCGGCGAAAACGATGTCCTGCTTGCCGTACTGGATCAGTTCCGACCCATTGCCAATGCAGTGGGCGCTGGTCGAGCAGGCAGAAGAGATGGTGTAGCTGTGGCCCTTGATCTTGAAGGCCGTGGCCAGGTTGGCGGAGTTGGTCGAGGACATGCAGCGCGGCACCATATAGGGCCCGATCCGCTTTACGCCCTTGCTCCGCGCGATGTCTGCAGCCGCAACCTGATTGGAGGTCGACGGACCACCCGAGCCCATGATGAGGCCGCTGCGTTCGTTGCTGACCTCCGATTCGCTCAAGCCCGCATCAGCAATCGCCTGCTGCATGGCGATATAGTTGTATGCGGCGCCGGGACCCATGAAGCGCAGCAGCCGGCGGTCGACGTAATCTTCCAGATTGATGTCGATGGAGCCTTTCACATGGCTCCTGAAGCCATGCTCGGCGTGATCCTCGGCAAAAACGATGCCGGACTTGCCTGCGCGTAGGGACTCTACGACCTCATGGCGGTTGTTGCCGATACTGGAGACGATTCCCAGCCCGGTGACGACGACGCGGCGCATGATTTCCTTCCCGTAGCCTGGTGCAGATTCGCCTGAACGAATCTCCTGCTTGCCCTTGGCCTAGGCCTCCTGGGCAGCATCCTGAAACAACCCGACCCTCAGATCCTTGGCTTCGTAGATCGGCTTTCCGTCAGCCAGCAAAACGCCATCCGCGATCCCAAGGACTAGCCTGCGCATGATGACGCGTTTGAGGTCGAGTTGATAGGTGACCTTCTTCACGCTGGGCAGCACTTGCCCGCTGAACTTGACCTCGCCTACGCCCAGGGCCCGGCCGCGACCGGGTGCGCCGAGGCGGCCAAGGAAAAATCCAACGAGCTGCCAGAGGGCATCCAGGCCCAGGCAACCTGGCATGACGGGGTCGCCTTCGAAGTGGCAGCCGAAGAACCAAAGGCCCGGGCGAACGTCCAGTTCGGCTGTGATCGCTCCCTTGCCATGTGCGCCGCCTTCCTCACTGATGTGGGTGATGCGGTCGAACATAAGCATGGGCGGCAAGGGAAGCTGAGCGTTGCCGGGGCCAAAGAGCTTGCCGTGGGCGCAGTCCAGCAAATCCTGATAGTCGTAGCTTGTCTTCTTTTCAGTCACGAGCTCACCATAGGCGAGGGAGTGGTCAATTTAAAGCTGCAGCCCGCGCGGCGGCAACCAGTCATCGCTGGACGACTGGCGGGAGCCGAATTGGGCGCAAAAGCCTCACAGATGCAAGCCCTAAACCTTTGGAGACGCCGGAGGGGCGGAGTATTCCACATTCGACCGCTTCCAATTAGAGCCGCAAGGGATTGAAAGTGTCTTTCATTCCGTCTGCTGGACATTATATTGAGGTCATGTCTGGAACACGACCCTATAGCGGACTCATCGAGCGCCTGAAGAATGCTGGGCTGCGCCCCACGCGGCAGCGCTTGGCCCTGAGCCGGTTGCTTTTCGAAGGAGAAGGCGCTCCCGATCGCCACGTTACGGCTGAACAGCTGCACGGCGAAGCGTTGGGGAATGGCATACGCGTTTCCCTCGCGACGATATACAACACGCTGAATCAGTTCACCCGCGCAGGGCTCCTGCGTGAGGTTGTGGTGGAACCAGGCCGATCTTACTTCGACACCAACGTCGATGACCATCACCATTTCTTCTTTGAGGGTAGTGGTCGCTTGATGGACATCCCTGGCGAAAGCGTGCAGCTGCAGCAGGTGCCAGCCGCACCGGCGGGTGCAAAGGTGCGCCGCGTTGATGTGATTATTCGCCTCGAAGAGGAAGAATAAGAGTATCTGCTGGGCGAATTGGCTCGCCGATTCCTCTTAGAATTCTTCTAAATTGACTTCGTCTCTCCTTACGGCTTCGATTCCTGGAAAGGCAGCCGGAGCGTCGCAGGGCGTTGCCGACCCTAAGGTCTCAAAGAGGGCAAGCCACAGGAAGGGAGAGACGAATGTCTGCATTGAAGGGTTCCAAGACGGAGGCCAACTTGAAAGCGGCCTTTGCCGGCGAATCCCAGGCCAATCGTCGCTATCTTTACTTTGCCCAGAGGGCAGATGTGGAAGGCCATCACGAAATCGCTGCCATCTTCCGCTCTACTGCGGAAGGAGAGACTGGCCATGCGCATGGCCACCTGCGCTATCTGGAAGAGGTTGGCGATCCCGCGACCGGTGAGCCAATCGGCGATACGGTGCTGAACCTCCAAGCGGCGATAGCCGGGGAAACTCACGCGTATAGCGATATGTATCCCGCCATGGCGCGCACGGCCCGTGAGGAAGGGTTCAACGAAATTGCCGACTGGTTCGAGACCTTGGCAGAGGCTGAGAAGAGCCATGCTGGTCGTTTCCAGAAGGCCCTGGATTCCCTCAAGTAAGGACTCGCTCGGCCGTCGGCGGCTCGCCGTGCCGGGAGATCGTTATCACCTAGGTCGAGGGTAGCCAGTTCGCTTGCTTGATCCTCCAAATCCGCGCATTTAGCCGTGATCACGCAAGGGACGCGGGAAAGCCAGTCCAGCGATTTCGCTTGACGCTCTTGTGCTGTGCCTGCTTCTGCTGGAGCTAGCCCTTTCCAGTTCGCGTCAACGCCTGTTACCGGCGGTGGGGCCAACGGGGGAAACAATCGGTGGCGCGGGTGGCGAAAAGTCGAGTGGAAGACCATCCAGATTTGAAGCTGGTCCAAGAGGAGCAGGGACAGCGATTCCTCTTCTCTGGTAACTGGACCACGGCGGTTCTCGCCGAGAAAGAGCTGCAGCTTGAGCGTGCCCTGCGGTCGCGCTCACCCACTTCCGAGGTTCTGTTCGATCTGGAGCAGGTGGAGGAGTTTGATACCGCCGGTGCCTGGGTTTTGGTCCGCGCCGCGCGGCAGCTTGACAAGACGGGCACGACGGTTTCCCTGGTGGGTGTCGATAGCGCGCGTCAGCGCCTTCTTGATGCCGTCGCCCAGCGCAAGGCACCTCCGCCTCCGCCAAGAGAGCCACCCCTTCCACTACGTTTCCTGGCCCAAGTCGGAGCGGCGACCATCGCGGTGTTCTACGATGCTCGTGCGCTGATCGGCTTTCTGGGCACCGTCACCTTGACCTTCCTTGCGGTTCTCGTGAAGCCGGCGCGCATGCGTGTGACGTCGCTGGTCTTTCACATGCAGAAGACCGGCATCGATGCCTTGCCGATCGTGGGGCTTCTGGCCTTCCTCATCGGTGTGGTTCTGGCCTATCAGGGAGCCGACCAACTCGCGCGTTTCGGGGCGCAGATCTACACCGTCAATCTTCTGGGCATCTCGGTCTTGCGTGAAATGGGCATCCTGATCACCGCGATCATCGTGGCGGGACGCTCGGGAAGCGCCTTTACCGCCCAGATCGGCACCATGAAGGTCAATCAGGAGGTCGATGCCTTGCGCACGATCGGCCTGGAACCGGTGGAGGTCCTCGTACTTCCGCGCGTGCTTGCCCTGGTACTCGTGCTTCCCTTACTCACCTTCTATGCCAACATCATGGCGCTCTTGGGCGGCGGCATTATGGTCTGGACGCTGCTCGATATCCCGCCAGACGCCTTCCTGAGGCAGCTACAGGCTTCCGTAAATCTCAACAGCTTTCTTGTTGGGATGGTAAAGGCTCCCATCTTTGCCTTTGTGATCGCCCTCGTTGGTTGCTTCGAAGGATTGCGCACGGGCGGCAATGCGGAATCGGTGGGCACCCAAACCACGCGCGCGGTGGTGGAAGCAATTTTCTTGGTGATAGTGCTGGACGCCCTCTTCTCCATCTTCTTCTCCTACATCGGGGTCTAGCCGTGAAGCAGGAGCCTGCCATCCGCATTCAGGGTTTGCTGACCCAATTCGGCCAGAACGTCATTCACAAGGACCTCTCATTGGACGTGCGGCGCGGGGAAATTCTCGGCCTTGTGGGGGGATCAGGCACCGGAAAGTCGGTATTGTTGAACACCATCATCGGCCTGCGCCGCCCCAACGCCGGCCGCATCGAGGTACTGGGGCAGCGCGTGGACGATGCCGATCCGCGCAGCTTGACCCAATTGAGCCGGCGGTGGGGCGTGCTCTTTCAGGACGGAGCCCTCTTTTCTTCGCTGAGCGTGCGACAGAACGTGGAGATGCCGCTGCGCACCCATACGAATATTCCCCCAGTGCTGAGAGCTGAATTGGCTGAGGTAAAGATAGCGCTGGCAGGCTTGTCACCCGATTCGGTCCATAAGTTTCCCAGCCAGCTTTCCGGTGGAATGCGCAAACGCGCAGGTTTGGCGCGCGCTCTGGCGCTGGATCCGGATATTCTTTTCCTCGATGAACCGACCGCGGGGCTGGACCCGATCGGGGCTGCAAGCTTCGACAGCCTCGTGCGGGAGTTGCAGGGAGCGCTGGGCCTGACCATCCTGATGGTGACGCACGATATGGATTCTCTTTATACCGTCTGCGACAGGGTGGCCGTTCTGATCGACCAGAAAGTAAAAGTCGGCACCATCGAGGAGCTCATGCAGGACACTCATCCCTGGATAACCGAATACTTCGGGGGGCCGCGCGGGCGCGCCGCGGCGTCAGCGCGCGAACGCGTTTTGGCAGCGAGGTAGTACAGCCGATGGAAACGCGGGCCAATCACGTTCTCGTCGGGGTTTTTGTCCTGCTGTTCGGCCTCGGGATGATGGCCTTCGTCATATGGATCATGGCGCTGAAGGCCGATCGCCAGATGGATGCTTACCAGCTGGTCTTCAAAGGCGCTGTGACCGGGCTGAATACCGGGAGCGGCGTGAACTACGAGGGCGTACCAGTTGGCCAGGTGACGGCTATTCAGCTGGATGCAAACGATCCGGGCCGAGTCAGGGTGCAGATTGAAGTCGACAGCGCGACCCCGGTGCGGCGTGATACCGTTGCTACACTGGAGATCGCCGGATTGACCGGCGGGCGCTACATCCAACTTTCTGGCGGCAGTGCGACGGAGCCGCGACCCGAAGCCGGCCCCGATGGCTCCTTACCCGTCATTGCGACCCGCCCTTCGCCCATCGAACAGCTGCTGAGTGGTGCGCCGGATGTCATGACGGCGCTCAATCAACTGCTTGCCCGCGCCGAAACAATGCTTAGCGAGGAGAATAGCGAGAGGGTCGAGCAGGTATTGCAGGAAGCCGTGGCAACCATGGCCAACCTCAGCGACGCGACCGCAACGGTTTCGGATTTTGCCCGCGACCTCAGAACGGAAAGTGCCGTTCTCTTGCCGGAATTGGAGCAAACCATCCGTGCGGCTCAGGGCGTGGCGAGCAATCTCGAAGCGGCTAGCTCCGAGGCCGAACCAACGGCGCGCGAAGTTCGCGAGGCGGCCGCCGCCATGAACGCGCTCGCTCAAGACCTGCGGGCGGTGGTGGATGAAAACCGCCGTCCACTTTCCGACTTCACGAACTCTGGTCTGAGCGAACTTTCCAGCCTGCTTGGCGAACTGCGACGGGTTGCGGGTAACTTGAATGAGATCACGCGGGAACTACAGCGCAATCCCGCAGGCTTCCTGCTCGGGGTCTCACCGGAAGGCTACACGCCCAGTGAGGATTGATGTGAATCGCCAGATCGCGAAGTTAGAAGCCGGTTCACGCGCGCCCGACGCCGTGCAGCCGGAGTACCATGTGCTTCGCCGCTCCTTGTGTCTCGGTTTGGCGGCTCTGCCGCTACTTTGGGCGGGAGGGTGCGCCGGCCTGGCGGCCAGCGGCGGAGGCGAAACCCGGCATGTATTCGGTTTGAGCGATATCCAACCCGATCCAGGTCCGTCCGTAGATTGGCAGCTGGTGGTCGCGGAGCCTTCGCTACCTGCCGTGCTCGATCGTCCTCGTATCGCTTTGCAGAGGGCGGACGGACAGTTTGCCTATTTCGCAGACGCGGTGTGGAGCGATCGCCTGGGTGCGCTTGTCCGGCTGATCGTGATGCAGTCACTGGGCAACAGTGGCCGGATCACCGGGCTTGCGGATGATACCCTGACCTTGCGTGCTGACTATCAGCTGCGCATGAGTATCCGAAGCTTCCAGGCTCACTATCGTCAGGCGGGACAGCCGCCAGAGGCCCTGGTGGTGATTGCCGTGCAATTGGTACGCCTGCCCGAGCGCCAAGCTATAGCAGCGAGCCGCTTCCAGGCACAACGGGTGGCTGAGCGGGATTCGATGGCAGCGATTGCCGCCGCGCTCGATAGTGCCTTTGGTGAGGTACAGCAGCAGATTGTCCACTGGACCCTGGTGAACGCGGAAGCTGACCACAGCAGGCGGTAGACGCTTCGGCACGCTGCAGAAGCGTGCAAGCCTCTCGATCGCCTATTTCCCTCCACGGAGGTAGGGCTGCGCCAGCGCTGCTGGAAGCGCGTCCCTGCGCGCGAAGAGCACCAGTACCAGCATTACGGCGGCGAAGGGCAACATCTGGACAATGTCCGTTGGGACTGGCAGGCCGGCGACTTGCAGCGCAGTTGTGAGCGACAGGCAAGCGCCGAAAAGAAGGGAACCGGCCAGAACCCA
>JAJUFM010000075.1 GCA_029265995.1 Rhodospirillaceae bacterium
AGCCCGGAGGAGCTGTTCGAGAACCCCCGCCATACCTTCGTCGGCTGGTTTATCGGCAGCCCCGGCATGAACCTGCTGCCTTGTCGGCCGGAAGGCGAGGGCGTCGTCGTGGAGGGGCGGGTCATACCTCTGCCTCCCGCCCGTGTCGCGGCCCTGCCGCAAGCTTCTGGTCGGCTGGAGCTCGGCATCCGGCCCGAGTACCTGCAGGTGCATCCAGTGCCGGCGCCGGCGCGCGTAGAAGCGCAGGTCGTCGGGACTCAGGACCTCGGTGATTTCGCTCTTGTCGATCTTCAACTGGGCGCACAGCGGATGAAGGCAAAGGTCCCGGAAGGCCAGCCACTGCCCTCTGAGAGAGCTTGGCTGGCTTTTCCTCCTGAAGCGAGCAAGCTCTATGCCGACAGTCGGCTGGTAACGGGCAGCTGAGGGAGAGGCCGGTGGAGAAGACCTATAACAATCGCGCCTGGCTGCTGGTCATCCCGGTCTTCGTAATCGTCGCCTTCAGTGCGATTATCCCCCTGATGACCGTGGTCAACTACTCGGTTCAGGACATCTTCGGACCGGGCCAGCGGTTTTTCGTTGGGGCCGAATGGTACAAGGAAACGCTTCGCGATCCGCGGCTGCACGGTGCCTTCCTTCGCCAGATCGCCTTTTCCCTGACCATACTCGCCATCGAAGTGCCGCTGGGTATCGCCATTGCGCTGGCGCTGCCGACCCGCGGCTGGGGTGTCTCCGCGTCTCTGGTATTGCTGGCTCTGCCGCTGCTCATCCCCTGGAACGTGGTCGGGACGATTTGGCAGATCTTCGCACGGGCGGACATCGGATTGGGCGGGCGCCTGTTGGCGGAACTGGGCGTGGACTACAACTACGCGCGCGATCCGATCGATGCCTGGATCACCGTGGTCGTCATGGACGTTTGGCATTGGACGCCATTGGTGGTGTTGCTCTGCTACTCCGGCCTGCGCGCCATCCCGCCAGCCTTTTACCAGGCCGCCCAGGTAGACGGGGCCAGTTCCTGGGCCGTCTTCCGATACATCCAGCTTCCGAAGTTGACGGGCGTGCTGACGATCGCTGTGCTGCTGCGCTTCATGGATTCCTTCCTGATCTACACGGAGCCTTTCGTGCTGACAGGCGGGGGGCCCGGGAATGCGACAACCTTCCTCAGCCAGTTCCTTGCCACTGCCGCCGTTGGACGTTTCGACCTGGGGCCGGCAGCCGCCTTCTCGATCATCTATTTTCTCTTCATCCTGCTGTTCTCGTGGCTCTTCTACACTGCGATCATGCGCATACAGACGGGGGAGAGGTGAGATGAGACTGCGCAGCCTCGCCCTGATCTTCTACTTCATCCTGCTGATGCTGCCGATCTACTGGCTGCTGCTGATGTCGCTGCAGACCACAGACCAGATACTGGGTGGCTTCAAGTTCTTCCCTGAGCAGCCGACGCTGGCCAATTTTGCGCGGATTCTGACGGATTATTCCTGGTATTCGGGCTACCTGAATTCGCTCAGTTATGTTGCGTTGAATACCATCATTTCCCTCTCGGTGGCTCTGCCGGCTGCCTACGCCTTCTCGCGCTACCGCTTCATCGGCGACAAGCACATGTTCTTCTGGCTGCTGTCTAACCGTATGGCGCCGCCGGCGGTCTTTTTGCTACCCTTCTTCAACCTCTATTCCACCATCGGCCTCTTCGATACGCCGATCGCCGTTGCCTTGGCCCACTGCCTCTTCAATGTCCCCTTGGCCGTTTGGATACTGGAAGGCTTCATGTCATCCGTGCCGCGGGAGATCGATGAGATGGCCTACATCGACGGCTATTCCTTCCCGCATTTCTTCGTGCGCATCTTCATGCCGTTGATCCGCTCAGGCATCGGGGTCACCGCCTTCTTCTGCTTCATGTTCTCTTGGGTCGAGCTGCTGCTGGCGCGCACGCTGACGTCGGTGAACGCCAAGCCGATCGTCGTGACCATGACCCGCACCGTCAGCGCGGCCGGGATGGACTGGGGCCTGCTGGCCGCAGCCGGGGTTTTGACCATCGTGCCCGGGGCGATCGTGATCTGGTTCGTGCGCAACTACATCGCCAAGGGCTTCGCCCTTGGCCGGGTCTGAGGAGGAGTGCGATGCACCCGCTGGAATGGATGGCCTGGACCTGGCCTACGGCGCTCTTCTTCCTTGGTATCGCCGCCGCGCTCATCGGCATGCTGGCGTGGGAACTGGCCTCGCCCACAGTGCAGAGGCGCGGCTTCCTGCCGATTTCAACGACCCGCGGCGATCGCTTCTTCATCGGCCTGCTCGGTAGCGCCTTCATCCATCTCGCGTGGATCGGGGTTACCGACCAGTCGGTCTGGTTTGCACTTGCCGTCTCCCTCCTCTGGATGGCGACGGTCATGAGGTTCGGGTGATAACCATGCGCCGCGACAGCCGTAACGGCGGAGCTGCTGTCGCTTCCTGGCGATTGAGCACCCGAGCTGGCTGGGAAAGGAGGTAGCCGTCAGCCGCAGAAGTCTCCGCTGCCAATCATAACCTGATGAATTGGGAGGAGCTGTTTAATGTCTAGAACACCCTGGTTGTTAGGCCGCGACGCCTTCATGGCGGGTCGCCGCCGTTTCCTGATGAGTGCTTCAGCAGTTGGTGCCGGTCTTGCGCTGCCGATTCCGCGCGCAAGCGCCCAGAGCGACGAAGAGCGACTCGAGATCGCTCGGCGCTGGGTGGAGGAGGAATTCCAACCCTCGACCCTTTCGGTCGAAGAGCAGATGGAGGAAATGGAATTCCTCATCAAGGCGTCAGAGCCTTATCGCGGGATGGACATCAACGTCGTCTCGGAGACCATTACCACCCACGAGTATGAATCCAGCGTTCTGGCTCGCGCCTTTTCCGAAATCACGGGCATCAACCTCACCCACAACCTGATCCAGGAAGGTGACGTGGTGGAGGCGCTGCAAACCCAGATGCAGTCAGGCCGCAACGTCTATGACGCCTACATCAATGATGCAGACCTGATCGGAACCCACTTCCGCTACGGTACCACCCTGCCTATCGACGACCTGATGCAGAGCGAGTTCAAGGACATCACCCTGCCGACCCTTGATCTCGACGATTTCATGGGCGCGCAATTCGGTCGTGGGCCTGATGGGAAGCTTTACCAGCTTCCAGTCCAGCAGTTCGCGAACCTCTATTGGTTCCGCTATGACTGGTTCACCCGAGACGACTTCCGGGAGCAGTTCCGCAACAAGTACGGCTATGATCTCGGTGTGCCGGTGAACTGGTCTGCCTATGAGGATATCGCGGACTTTTTCACCAACGACGTGCGGGAGATCGATGGCCAGCGGGTCTGGGGCCATATGGACTATGGCAAGAAGGACCCCTCGCTCGGCTGGCGCTTCACTGACGCTTGGCTCGCCATGGCGGGCGCCTGTGACAAGGGCTTCCCAAATGGAGAGCCGGTGGATGAGTGGGGCATCCGCATGGAGGGCTACAACCCGGTGGGGTCGTCGGTCAGCCGGGGTGGCGCGACCAACTCGCCGGCAGCGGTCTACTCCCTGCAGAAGTATATCGACTGGCTGCAGGCCTATGCGCCGCCGGAAGCGCAAGGCATGACCTTCTCCGAGGCTGGGCCGGTGCCGGCCCAGGGCAACATCGCCCAGCAGATCTTCTGGTACACGGCCTTCACCGCCGACATGATCCGCGAAGGCCTGCCGGTGGTGGATGAGGAGGGTCTGCCCAAGTGGCGCATGGCGCCTTCGCCCTACGGCGCTTACTGGCAGGAGGGCATGAAGCTCGGGTATCAGGACTGCGGCGCTTGGACCTTCCTCGACTCGACCCCGGCCGAGCGTCGCCAGGCGGCCTGGCTCTATGCTCAGTTCACCGTGGCCAAGACCACCTCGCTCAAGAAGACGATGGTTGGCCTGACCCCGATCCGCGATTCCGACATCCGGCACGAGGCGATGACGGAGATGGCGCCGCGGCTGGGCGGGCTGGTCGAGTTCTACCGCTCACCCGCCCGCGTGGCCTGGACCGACACTGGTTACAACGTGCCGGACTACCCGCGTCTTGCCCAGCTGTGGTGGCAGTACATCGGCGAGGCAGCCGCGGGCGAGGTCACGGCTCAAGAGGCCATGGACAACCTGGCGGAAGCACAGGACCAGGTCATGGCGCGGATCGAGCGCTCCGGGATCCAGGGTGACCTAGGGCCGAAGCTCAATGAGGAGCGCGATCCGGAGTACTGGTACGAGCAGCCGGGGGCACCCTGGCCGAAGCTGGAGAACGAAAAGCCGCAGGGGGAAACTGTCGACTATGACCAACTCCTCCAGGCCTGGCGCGAGGGCCGGGAGCGGTAGCTGAGAGGTTCAGGCTATTCGTTTTCCTCCCAATGGGGCGGACGCCTGTCCGCCCCATTCCACACTTATGTAAAGAGCGGTACACTCGGGGGCTGTTGTAGGGAGGTTGGCGGCCTGGTCAGCGCGCGAAGACGTGCCGGAATACCGGGCGGCCGTTCACGGAGGCTTGGGGAGCGCGCGCATGATAGGTACCTCTTCTGCTTTGCCAAAGGTGATGGGTTTCTCACGGCAAGAGCCGCGGTCAGCCTAGATGAAGGAGGCAGCGACCGGAGAGCCGATACTTGTCTGCCGCGAAGTCAGCCGCTGGTTCGGGGGGCTGCACGCTCTCAAGAAGGTTTCGGTGACCATCGACAGGGGGGAGATCTTCGGTCTCGTGGGCCCCAATGGCTCTGGGAAGACCACGCTGGTCAACGCCATCACCGGCTTCTACCCGCCCCAGGAAGGGGCCATCACTTTTGAAGGACGACCGATCAACGGTCTAAAGCCCCATCGGATCGCCCGGCAGGGGGTTGCGCGAACCTTTCAGAACGTCGCGCTTTTTCGCGGGATGAGCGTGCTCGACAACATTCTGATGGGACGCCACATCTTCATGAATCCCAACCCGCTGGCCTCCCTTTTCTACTGGTGGTGGGCGCAAGCCGAGGAAATTGCGCACCGGCGCAAGGTGGAAGAGGTCATCGACCTGCTGCAGCTCGAAAGTGTGCGCGACGAGCATGTGGACGTCATCCCGCTCGGGCTGCAGAAGCGGGTCGAACTGGCGCGCGCGCTCTGCGCCGAGCCACGGCTGCTGGTGCTGGACGAACCCATGGCGGGCATGAATCAGGAAGAAAAGGAGTACATGGTCCGCTTCATTCTGGATGCTCAAGAGGCGCTGGGACTGACCGTCCTTATCATCGAGCATCACATGGACGTGGTAACCGCGATCTGCGGCAGGATCCTGGTGCTGAACAACGGCGCGCAGATCGCCCAAGGACCGGCTCGGGAAGCCATCGCCGATCCTCAGGTGGTGGAGGCCTACATCGGCAAGGCGCGCCATGCTGCTTGATGTGGAGCGTGAGGCGGCCTCGGCCCGGTTGCGCCCCCACTGGAAGCCTGACGACCATCTGTTGACGGTACTCGCCCGCAATGCCCGTGAGCATCCGGACACAGTAGCGCTGCGCGAGCGCGACCACGGGATCTGGCAGGAGTATAGCTGGTCGAACTACCTGGATACGGTTCTGGCCTTTGCTGCCGGGCTCGAAATGCAGGGCGTCGCGGCCGGCGATATACTCCTGATCATCGGCGACAACCGACCAAACCTCTACTTCGCCATGCTGGGCGCCATCGCCCTTCGCGCGGTTCCGTCCCCCGCCTATTCCGACACACCGCCGGACGAACTGGCGGGCCAACTCATCCGGGAAAACATCTGCTTCGCGGTGGCGGAGGATCAGGAACAGGTAGACAAGCTGATCCTAGCGCGGGAGAAGCATCCGCAGCTGCGTCGCATCATCTATGACGACCCGCGCGGTCTCGCTTCGGATCCGCCAATAGGTACGGCCTCCTTCGTGGATGTGGCCGCGGCGGGCCGCGAGCGGCTCGAGCAGGAGCCCGCTTTGCGCGATGCCTTGATTGCGCGGCCGAACATCCATGATGTCGCGATCCTGCTGCACTCTTCAGGCACGACGGCGACGCCGAAGGGCGTCCCGTTGAAGCATGGCCATCTGCTTTCGGGTGTGCGTAACGCGGCGGCGGCCGGTTACTTCCACGAGGGCGAGGTGCACATGGCCTATCTCCCCATCGCCTGGGTTGGAGATTTCGCCTTCTCCGTGGTTGCCGCCCTGGAACTGCGCTTCGTCGTGAATATCCCCGAGGCGCAGGAAACAGCCTTGCATGACATGCGCGAGATCGCGCCGACGCTCTACTTCTCCAGCCCGCGCGCCTGGTCAGCCATGTTGACGCGGGTTCAGGTCGGCATAGCGGAATCGACGCCGCTCAAACGGCGCCTTTACGAGCTGTTCATGCCCTTTGCCATTGAACTGGAGCGACGCCGTCTTGAGGGGCAGAAACCCGGCTTTCTGGCGCGCCTTACGCGAGCGCTCGGCGAGTTTCTGATGTACCGGCCGATCAAGGATCATCTGGGGCTCGTCCGGGTGGCTCGGCCCTATACTGCCGGGGAAGCAATCGGGGAAGACGTCTTCCTGTTTTTCCGGGCACTTGGTCTCGACTTGCGGCAGTTCTACGGCCAGACCGAAACCTGTGCTCTAGCGGTCGCCCAATCGCCGGGTGACATCAGCCTCACCACGGTCGGCCGGCCCTTCCCCGGTATTGAACTTAAGATCGACGACAAGGGCGAAATCCTCATCCGCGCCGACAACGTCTTCGATGGCTACTTTCAGGACGATGCCGCGACGGCCGAAGCCCTGCGCGACGGCTGGTTGCACACGGGCGATGCCGGGCAATTCGAAGAAGATGGTGCACTGGTGGTGCTGGGACGCGTTTCGGAGATCGTCCGAACCGCCGATGGACGCCGCTACATCCCGACTTACATCGAGAACCGCCTGAAGTTCAGCCAGTTCGTCAAGGATGTCTGCGTCATCGGCGCGGGCCGAGACTTCATCGCCGCGATCGTCTGCATCGACTTCGAAGCAGTGGGCCAATGGGCCCAGGAGAACGCTATTCCCTACACCTCCTACGCCGACCTGTCGCAGAAGCCGAAGGTTTACGACCTCATCCAGCGGCTGATCGAGGAGGTGAATGCCAAGATGCCTGAGGGGCTGGAGGTCACCCGCTTTGTCAATCTCCATAAGGAATTCGATCCCGACGACGGGGAGGTAACCCGCACGCGCAAGCTGCGTCGGGACCTGATCGACGAACGTTACGCGGAAATCATCGAGGCCATCTATGACGGGCAGGACGCCGTCGATTATGAAGCCCGCATTACCTACGAGACCGGCCAAACGGGGATCATCGCGCGCAGGCTGGCAATCCGGACCGCGAAAGGAGGCGGGTGATGTATTACTTCGCCGAGCTGGTGATCAACGGCGCCCTGACGGGCCTCATGTATAGCCTGGTCGCCCTCGGCTTTGTGCTCATCTACAAGTCTTCCGGAGTGCCGAACCTGGCTGCGGGCGCTGTCGTGATGGTCGGCGCCTATGCAGTATGGTTGCTGACCAGCTACGGGTTGCCGCTCTATTTTAGTATCCCGCTCAGCGCCGCGATCATGTTCGTGCTGGGTCTCCTGACTGAACGGCTGTTGCTGCGCCGCATGGTGGGACAGCCGATCATCATGGTGGTGATGCTGACCCTGGGTCTGGAGATCTTTCTGCGCGGCCTGGGTCCGGGGCTTCTTGGCGCGGCGCCCAAGCCACTGAATCTTGGCATCGGCCTCTCCCCCATGATCGTCGGCGACATCTTCATCAATCGCGCCTACTTCGTGGGCGGCATCGTTGCGCTTCTGATGATCGGCTCGGCGCTGCTGTTCTTCCGAACCCGCCTCGGCACCAAGCTGCGGGCGGTTTCCGATGATCACGTCTCCAGCTGGGCGGTTGGGATCTCGGTCGAGCGAGCCATAGGCGTCTCCTGGGGTCTCGCCGGCATCGCGGCCGTAGCGGCCGGCGTGCTCTGGGGGTCGGTCCAGGGTGTGGACTGGACCCTGTCCATGCTGCTCTTCCCGGCAGTTGCCGTGGTCATTCTCGGCGGCATCGATTCCATTTGGGGGGTCCTGATCGGCGGCCTGATTGTCGGCATGCTCGGCAGCATCATTCCCGGCTACGTGGATCAGATCGTCGGCGGCGGCACGCGTGACGTGGTGACCTCGCTCATCATCCTCATCACCATCATGATTCGGCCTTACGGTATCTTCGGCCGTGAAGACATCGAGAGGATCTGAGCTTTGTTCTACAGGCTGGCCGGCGTCCATCACACTCGCTACCAGACCGCCCGCGGCCTCTGGCCGATCCCGGCCGATCGCTGGCAGGTGCTCTTCCTGCTGCTCCTCGCTCTTCTAGCCCCCTTCTTCCTGTCCAACCTCTACCTCGGCAGCTACATCCTGCCCTGGTTGATCTGGAGTGCCGCAGCCCTCTCCCTCACGCTTTTGATGGGGACCGCGGGGCAACTGCACTTCGGCTTCGCCGCCGTCATGGCGATCGGGGCCTACAGCTCGATCCACCTGGTGCGGTTGGGGGTACCTTTTGAGCTCGCCTTGCTTGGGGCGGGCTTGACGGCAGCGGTAGTAGGCTCGCTCTTCGGCATGGCGGCGCTGCGGGTCAAGGGCCTCTACCTGGTCATGGCGACACTGGCCATGCAGTACCTGGTGGACTGGGTGATCATCAATGTGCCCGCCATCTCTGGCGGCGCGCAGGCAACGCTGCGCACCCCGGACGTTTCGTTCCTGTTCCTGCCGATCGACACGCTCGCCGCACGCTATTACTTGGCGTTGGGTTGGGTCGTGCTGGTGACCCTCTTCTTCCTCAACGTAAAGCGGACTTCCTTCGGCCGGGCGCTCGTCGCCATACGTGACAAGGATTTCGCGGCGGCTGTCATCGGGGTGGACCCTTTCCGGACGAAGCTGGCGGCCTTCTTCACTTCCTCCTTCATGGGCGGGGTTACGGGAGCGATCCTTGCCTTTGCCTTTTATCGAGCGGTCACGCCGGAGCAGTTCTCCTTCAACGTGTCGATTCAGCTGGTTGCCATGGTGTTGGTCGGCGGCCTGGGAAGCGCAATCGGGGGGTTTCTGGGCGCTGGGTTTGTACTGCTCGTACCGATCTTCTTGACCAACATGGTCACCTGGCTGGCAGCCATCGGTTGGATAGCGGTCTCAGCCAATCTGATCGCCCACGTACCCCTGATGATCTATGGTGCCCTGATCATCGGCTTCCTGCTGTTCGAACCGCTGGGCCTCGCCAAGATCTACGATAACATCCGCAAGTACTTCCTGGTCTGGCCGTTCCGCCATTCCCGGAGCTGAAGATCCCACAAGGAAAACAGGGATGAGCAAGAGGAGGAAAAGCCAATGAACAGCTTGAAGAGGGGCTTGTTGGCGGCCGTGGTGGTCGCGGGGTTGGGCACGGCGGGTGGTGCCTTGGCGCAGGAGGAGCCCATCAGGTTCGGCCTGCTCCAGGATTTCACCGCCGTCTATACCTTCGTCTCCGGCGAGTACAACCAGGGGCAGAGGGACTACTTGACGCTGGTCAACGAAGAAGGCGGCCTCGACGGTATCATGATTGAAGCCATCGTCCGCGATCATGGCAACGAGCCCCAACGTGGCATCGAAGCCTATAATCGAGCCAAGGAGGAGGGCGCCGTCCTCTTCGATTTCTTTTCGACGCCGGTTTCTCGTGCGCTGGTAGACAGTGTCCTGGAAGATGAAGTGGTGCTGATCACCGCGCTGCACGGGCGCGGCGACGCCAGCAACGGCGAAGTCTTTCCCTACGTCTTTCCAATGATGGCGACCTATTGGTCGCAGGCTACGGTCCTGGCCAATCATATTGCGGAGCACGAGGACGGGCTTGAAGGCAAAAAGATCGCTCTCGTCCATATCGACTCCCCCTTCGGTCGGGAGCCGCTTCCGGTGCTGGAGGCCCTGGCGGAGCAGGAAGGCTTCGAGTTGCGGAACTTCCCCTATCCCAGCCCCGGGAACGAACAGTCCGCGACCTGGACCGAGGTGCGGCACTATCGTCCTGACCATGTCTTCATCTGGGGCGCAGGGGGCGGCCAGCCGGTTTCCGTTCGTGAAGCCATCCGCAACGGCATCTCGCCTGGAGACATCTATTCCGTCGTCTGGCTGGCAGAGACCGATGCCGAGAATGTCGGCGCCGACACCATGACCGGGGTCAAACGCTTCGAGGCAACGGCGAGCGGCACGGATACACCCATCCTGCAGCGGATCCAGGAGAAGGTGATCGATGCTGGTTTGGGATCGGGTGATGCGGAAAACGTCGGCACGAGCTACTACAACATCGGCGTGGCCTCGATGGCTGTCGCCGTGGAGGCAGCGCGCCTTGCCCTGGAGGCGGAAGGTGCCCCGCTGACCGGGCCGAAGTTGAAGGCCGGCTTCGAAATGATTTCGGATTTCGATGCAGAAGGCCTGATGCCGCCGATCACCATCACGGCGCGTGATCATCAAGGTGGCGGTGCGGGGCGCGTCTCCCAGTGGAACGGAGAGCGCTGGGAGCCGGTGTCGGATTGGACCGCTGCCTACCAGGATGTCGTCCAGCGCGAGATCGACGAGGGCGCAGAAGCCTTCCTCCAGGGCAACTGACTCGTGCCCCGGCTCGCTCTTTCCAACGTCGAGGTCGTCTATGACAAGGTGTTTCTGGCGATCAAGGGCGTGTCACTGGAAGTGGAGGAGGGCGACATCGTCGCCCTCCTGGGCGCCAACGGAGCGGGCAAAAGCACGACCTTGAAGACGATCAGCGGCCTGCTGGGGCCGGAAAGAGGGGCCGTCACTCGCGGAGAAGTAACCTTCGGCGAGCTCGACCTCCTCGCCTTGGGGCCGCCCAAGCGCGTGCAGGCTGGTTTGGTGCACGTCCTCGAAGGCCGACGCATCTTTGGCCACCTGACGCCCGAAGAAAACCTGATCGCCGCTTTTCCCAGTGGCGGCAGCAGCGCGCGCTATAACGCGTTGCGCGATCGGGTCTACACCTACTTTCCGCGGCTGAAGGAGCGGAGTCTCTCCAAGGCCGGCTATCTTTCAGGCGGCGAGCAGCAGATGCTGGCGATTGGCCGTGCGCTCATGACCGAACCGCGCCTCATCATGCTGGATGAGCCCTCACTTGGCCTTTCGCCCCTGCTGGTGCAGGAAATCTTCGCGATCATTCGCGAAATCAACGAGAAGGAGGGGGTCAGCGTGCTGCTGGTTGAGCAGAATGCGACGGCCGCCTTGGAAATCGTGCGTCACGCCTACCTCGTGGAGAATGGCCAAATCGTGATGGACGGACCCGCTGATGTTCTGAAGCGCAATCCCGACGTTCAGGAGTTCTACCTTGGCGGCGGCGGTAGGGTGGACTACCACGCCGTCAAGCACTACCGGCGCCGCAAGCGCTGGCTGGCGTAAGACGGTCGTCCTGAGCGAAGCGAAGGATATCGCGCGATCAAGCTCCAACAGCCCCAGATCCTTCGCTGGCGCTCAGGACGACCGGGTGGAGAGCTACAGCGGCGCGAAGCCTGCCTCGGTGATCGTCAGGCGGTCGAGTTGCGGTCCCTCGGGCAGGAGACCGTGCTGGATGCCGGCGCGATAGAGGCGCAGAAGCTCGGGATCGTCGCGCCTCAGCACCTCAGCAACGGCGATCTCGGCCGCTGCCACGTGCAGCACGAAGGTTTCGGCGAGTTCCTGCTTCTCTGCGTCCTCCATGCGCTTCATCCAGAAATCTTCGGCGTACTTGGCGCGAAGCTGCTCGCGCACGCCGCGCGCCTTCTCTGGGCTCACGTCCTCTCCGTGGATGATCTCCCAGAGCACCACGAAGCGGGCTGTGCTCACCTCCACCAGGTCATCGAGACGGGGTTCCAGCCCGCGCTGTTCCATCAGCTCCCGGAAGCGCGCGTGGTACACGCCTGATTCTACCTCGCGGGCCATGATCGCCCGGTTGTCGGGATCGTCGCCAGCGTAGAAGAGAATGAAGCGCTGCCGCACGGTTTCGATGACATCGGGATCCCGGGTGAAGGTGGCGACGAAGCTCGGTCCAGCCCAGCTATCGGCCTGCTCTCCTTCTTCAAAGGCTTCGCTGCTCGTCTCGCTCATGCGGCGGGCGGAATTCAGGGCCGCCTGCCCCAGCGCCATGCGGCCATACCCCATGCCGAGATCGAGGGTGGCCGAGGGCGACCACTGAGCCTCGACTGGAAGGGGCAGGGCGAGGAGCAGCACGACGGCTGCGGTAAGGAAGGGTCGGACCATTGGGCAACAGCTTTCCTTGCACAGAACAGGGTGGCGGAAGGGTCGCCTCCGGCCCGCATTCTTGCATGCCTGCTGAGCCATCGAAAACAGCTGCTTCATGACGTAAATAGACGCGACAACAACTCACGCATCCGCTTTGGTTGGAAAATGGCCGCAGTAGAAACTTCCATGCGCCGCCTGTCGGTTGCCCCCATGATGGACTGGACGGATCGTTTTTGCCGTCGGTTCCACCGGGTTCTGACGCGTCGGGCGCTCCTTTATACCGAGATGGTGCCGACTGGCGCGATCCTGCGCGGGCAGCGGGAGCGTTTTCTGGCCTTCGATCCGGTGGAAAAGCCACTCGCTCTGCAGCTCGGCGGGGCGGATCCGGTGGCGCTCGCGGAGTGCGCGGCCATTGCCGAGGATTGGGGCTACGACGAGGTCAACCTCAATGTCGGCTGCCCCAGCGACCGGGTGCAGAACGCTCGCTTTGGCGCCTGCCTGATGGCGGAGCCGAAGCTGGTCGCGCGCTGCGTGGAGCAGATGCAGGCGGCGACAGACATCCCGGTGACCGTGAAGCACCGCATCGGCATTGATGAGCAGGACAGCTACGAGGAGCTGAAAGGTTTCGTCGCAACGGTGGCCGCCGTCGGCTGCCGCAGTTTCACGGTGCACGCCCGCAAGGCCTGGCTGCAGGGCCTGAGCCCGAAGCAGAACCGGGAGATCCCGCCCCTGCGCTACGAGATGGTGCAGCGCCTGAAGCAGGATTTCCCGGAGCTCGAAATCGTCATCAATGGCGGGATCACGAGCCTGGAGGTTGCCGCGGAGCAGCTTCGTCAGCTGGACGGGGTCATGCTCGGACGCGCCGCATACCAGGATCCCTGGGTTCTAGCGGAGGTGGATTCCCGCATATTCGGCGAGGAAGACCCGGTCGGTAGCCGTGCCGAGGCCGTCCAGGCGCTGCTGCCCTGGCTGAAGGACGCTCATGAGCGGGGGGTCCCGGTGAAAGCGGTCACCCGACACGTCCTGGGGCTCTTCAACGGTCTGCCGGGTGCCCGCACCTGGCGACGTCACCTCAGCGAGAAGGCCAGCCGGCAGGATGCCGGCCCGGAGATCGTAGAGGAAGCCCTGGCTTACGTAGAGGCCGCAGCAGAGCGTCGCGCGGCATGAGCAGCGGCTTGCGGGACGCCCTGGGCGAGGACCGGCCGGTTGTCGCCATTACTTTGATGGTGATCGCCATGGCGTTGCTTCCGATCATGGATGCCTTCGCCAAGCTTCTGAGCCAGGACCTGCCGGTCGAAGAGGTGGCCTGGTGGCGCTTTCTGTCGGGGCTCGTCTTCATTCTGCCGATCACCCTCTGGCGCTACGGCGCGCGGACGACCCTGCGCCCTCTGCAGCCCGGCCTGCAAATCCTCCGAGGCTGCCTGACCGCGGTTTCCTCACTGCTGTTCTTCGCCGCCATCGCCACGGCGCCGCTAGCGGATTCCATGGCGCTCATCTTCATCGCTCCGCTGGTGGTGACCGCGGCCTCGCCTTTCGTCCTGGGGGAGAAGGTGGGACTGCATCGCTGGGCAGCGGTCTGCGTCGGCTTCATCGGCGCGCTCATTGTGATCCGCCCCGGCTTCGGCAACCTGGATCCGGCGATGCTGCTGGCGGCGGGCGCCGGCCTCAGCCACGGCGCCTTCCTGTTGGTGACGCGGCGGCTGTCGCGCTCGGGGCCACCGCTGGCGACCCTCTGCGTGACGACGCTGGTGGCGGTGCTCGTCCTCACCATCTTCCAGCCCCTGGTCTGGGTGCCGCCGCAGCCGCACCACTGGCCGCTCATTGCCGGAATGGGGTTGTTCTCGGTGCTGGGGCACTTTCTGTTGATCAAGGCTTTCGAAGTGGGGACGGCGACGCTTCTGGCACCCTTCGGCTACGCCGAGATCATAACGGCGACGGCCCTGGGGCTGATGATCTTCGGCGACTTCCCCGACCGCATCACCTGGGCCGGTATCTTTGTGATCGTCTGCAGCGGCCTCTACATCACCTTCCGGGAAAGGGTTCGCGGCCGCCCGGCGAGCGTTCGGCCGCGAACCTGAAGACTTGGCCCCTTCACTTACCTGTCAGGCTGTTCCCATCGGAAAAGGCAGGTGACTGGGCGAGGTGCCGGTCAGGGCCCGGACGGCATTGGCCACGGCGGGGGCGGTCATGGGAACCCCGATCTCTCCACCGCCGCTGGGCGGATCGCCAGACTCCAGCAAGCGAACCTCGATTTCCGGCACGTCCGACATGCGGATCGGTTCATAGTCATAGAAGTTGTTCTGCTCGATCTGGCCCTCGGTGAAGGTCGTGCGTTCGCGCAGAACGCTCGACAAGCCGAAAAGCACGCCGCCTTCGACCTGGGCGCGATAGCCCTGAGGGTGGATTACGAGGCCGGGATCGACGGCGGCCCAGAAGCGGTGAACCCGAAGCCGATTGCCGTCGAGGGAGACTTCGGCCACGCCGGTCGCGATGGTGGCCTTGTAGCCGGCGAAGGCCAGGCCATGAGCCCGTCCTTCCGGCGCGGTGCCGAAGTTCGACATCTCGATCGCGGCGTCGAGTACGGCGAGGGCGCGCGGCGACTTGGACAGAAGCCTGCGGCGGAAGGACACCGGGTCTGACCCTGCGCTGGCGGCCAGTTCGTCGAGAAAGCACTCCCGCGCGAAGCAGTTGGGTCCCCAGCCGATCCCGCGCCAGGCCGAAAGGCGTGAGCGTCGCGGCAGCAGCACATGCTCGGCCCGAAAGGCCGGGAAGTCATAGTCGCTGCTCTCGCTGCCTTCCATGACCAACTGATCCCGCCGCGTTTCCGGATCCCAGCGATCGGGCATGGCAAACTCGAAGATCGAGGGGGAGGCGATACGGTGACGCAAGGCTGTGACCTCCCCCTGATCGTCCAGCAGCGCGTCGAGTCGGTGAACCGTTGCCGGCCGCAGCCAGGCATTCTTCACGTCATCTTCACGCGTCCAGACAAGCTTGACCGGGCGGCCCGCGGACCGTGACAGCAGCAGCGCGTCGCGCAGCAGGACGCGAGCGAAGACCGTGCGCCGTCCGAAGGAACCGCCCATCTGCATGGCGTGAAAGCGAATGCGATCGGGCGTGGTGCCCAGTACCTGGGCGGCCACGGCGATCGAGATGCTCTGGCTCTGGGTACCAAGCCATACCTCGGCGCCGCGTCCATCCTCGTCTACCGCCGCGACCGCGTTCAGGGGCTCCATCTGTGCGTGGTAGACGTGCTCGGTGGTGTAGTGGGCGGTAACGACCTTCCCCTCCCTGAAATCGAAGGGCCCGTCGCCCCGCGTTTCCCAGACGATGGCGTCGGTGGAGAGGTCATCCGCGGCCTCTGACAGGGCCGCCAGTTCTTCGGCGCTGTCGGCCAAGCGAAAGAGGGAGGAGCGACTCCAGGTCACGTCCAGGGCATCGCGACCTGCCACGGCCGCGGTGAAGGTCTCTGCCAGCACCGCAACCGCGTGATCCATGGGAACGACGTCCACCACGCCTGCCACCGCGCGAGCCGCGGCATCGGAGTTGATCGTCGGATGCTCCCCCTCGACCGGGGAGAGAAGCTGGACGGCATAGAGCATGCCGGGAAGGTCCACGTCGATCGAGTAGACCGCTTCCCCTCTGGTCTTTCCCGGGATGTCGAGCCGCTCGACGTCGGTGCCGACAAGGGTCCAGGAGTCGCGCGGTTTCAGGCTACTC
>JAJUFM010000115.1 GCA_029265995.1 Rhodospirillaceae bacterium
AAGGCCCTCATTCATGTAGCCGAGGAGTACGCGAGAGCCGCCGCCGCGGCCGCCAGCGGAACGCCCTTCGGCCTGCGCTCGGCGCGTCCGGAGCTCGACCTGGCCCAGGCCGTCGGCTGGAAGGAGGGGATCGTCGACCGCCTGACCCTCGGCGTCGCGCAGCTGCTGAAGCGAGCCGGGGTCAAGGCGGTGGCGGGTTGGGCCCGCTTCCGCGACGGCAAGACGGTGGAAGTGGAGACGGCCACGGGTCTGCAGGTCATCCGGGCCGAAACCGTGGTGATTGCCACCGGCTCGGCACCGGTGGAACTGCCCGCGCTGCCCTTCGGCGACAAGGTGATCTCTTCCAGCGAGGCGCTCAAGCTGACCCGGCTGCCGGAACGCCTGGTGGTGGTCGGCGCCGGCTACATCGGCCTGGAACTGGGCACCGCCTTCGCCAAGCTGGGCAGCGGGGTCACCGTGGTCGAGGCCGAAGACCGTATTCTTCCGCAATGGGACCGGGAACTCACGAGCCCGGTGGCGAGGCGGCTCGAGACGCTCGGCGTCGAGGTCATCACCAGCGCCCGGGCACGGCGGCTGTCGTCCGACGGCACGGCGCTGGTCGTCGAGACCGGTGGAGGCGAGGAACGGCGGCTGGCCGCCGACCACGTTCTGGTCACCGTAGGACGCCGCCCCCTGGTGGAAGGCTGGGGGCTCGAGGAACTGGACCTCGACCGGGAAGGGCCCTTCATTCGCATCGACGCCCAGTGCCGCACCTCCATGCGCGGCGTCCATGCCATCGGCGATGTGACCGGCGAACCCATGCTGGCGCACCGCGCCATGGCCCAGGGACTCCTGGTGGCAGAGATCGCGGCGGGCCACCGCCATGCCTGGGACAAGCGCGCCATTCCCGCGGTCTGCTTCACCGATCCGGAGGTGGTCACTGTTGGCCTCTCGCCCGAGCAGGCGCGTGCCACCGGCCGGGAGCTGCGCATCGGCAATTTTCCTTTCAGCGCCAACGGCCGTGCCATGACCCTGGCGGTCGAAGCCGGCTTCGTTCGCGTGGTTGCCCGTGCTGACAATCACCTGGTCCTGGGCATTCAAGCAGTTGGTCCGGGGGTCTCCGAACTCTCCGCCGCCTTTGCGCTGGCTCTGGAAATGGGTGCCCGCCTGGAAGACATTGCCGCAACCATCCACGCCCATCCGACTCTCAGCGAAGCCTTCCCCGAAGCGGCTTTGCGAGCCCTGGGGCAGGGGCTGCATGTTTGAGCGAATTCTGCGTGGGGAAGACGCTATGCGCTCCTCGTTAAGCCTCGCCGGTGCGGCCAACTGCTTCGTTGACCGGTCACGCTCGAGACGTTGTTAATGGCGGGTGCATGTTGGACCTCTAGCTAGGGTGGAGCGAGTATGAACCTCGGGGTTATCGGGTTGGGTTCCATGGGCTATGGCATGGCCGCCTCTCTTCTGCGCGCCGGTCACCGGGTATGGGGCGGCGATGTCAATCGTGAAGCGGTCGCGCGCTTGCAGACCGAGGGAGGCTCTCGCCAGGACCTTGCCGAGGCCGCTGCCGAGCTCGATGCCCTGGTGATCGTCGTGCTCAATGCGGACCAGACCGAAGAGGTCCTGTTCGGGCAGAACAGCATGGCGTCTCGCTTGCGGAAGGGCTGCGTTGTCATCTGCTGTGTCACCGTTGCGCCCGATTTCGCTCGTGCAATGGAAAAGCGATGTGCCTCCCAGGGCCTGCTCTATCTCGATGCGCCTATCTCGGGCGGGTCGGTGAAGGCGGCGCAGGGCAAGCTTTCCATCATGGCTTCGGGATCTGCAGAAGCCTTTGCGGCTGCGCGGCCCGTACTCGATGCGACCGCTGAAGCCGTCTTCGAACTGGGAGATGCTGCGGGTGCCGGATCTGCAATGAAGGCCGTCAACCAGATGCTGGCCGGGGTCCACATCGCTGCAATGGCAGAGGCCATCACCTTCGGCATCTCCCAGGGTGTCGCTCCTGAGACCTTTCTCGAGGTGATTCCGCGCTGCGCAGGGACCAGTTGGATGCTGGAGAACCGCGCGCCCCACGTCGTCGAAGGCGATTACACGCCGCATTCAGCCATCAACATTTGGCCCAAGGATCTGGGGATCGTGCTGGACAGCGCACGCCAGGTCGGCTTTTCCGCGCCCCTTACCGCAACGGCGCTGCAGCAGTTCGCGGCGGCCGCCGACATGGGCCTGGGGCGGGAAGACGACGCCGCCGTGGCAAAGGTTTACGCCAAGCAGGCCGGCCTGACCCTGCCCGCGAAAAAGGGGAAGTAATTCCGTACAATCCGGATGTTCTCTGCCTGCCATTGGCTCAATGGCGAAACACGAGCTCTATCCAGTCGGCTGAGAACCGCGTTCGGAGGGCCTGGATCGGCCGGTTTTCGAGGTCGATGTCCACGGCCCGCGCGACCATCACCAGACCGTCAGGAGAGAGGGACAAGGCCTGCGCGTCGTTTGGCGTTGCGCGTTCGGCCGTGAGGCGGGTTTCGCGCCGGCGATAATCGGACAACCCGGCCGCCTCCAGCGCGCGGGTGATCGATCCGCTTTCCGCGTAGTCCTGGACAATATTGGGGAAGCGCTCGAGCAAGAACCACGAGGTGCTGACCGAAAGCGGCACCCCATCGGCGACATGAAGCGTCTCCAGGCGGTGGAGAGGAGCGCCGACACGGCATTCCAAGATACTGGCCAGGCGGGCATCGGCAGTGACCTGGTCAGCCTTGATAAGGCGTCCGCCGGGTTCGCGCTGCTGGCGGGCGATGTTTTCCGAAAAGCGTGTGCGGGCGCCGACAGGGTAGGCGAGCCGTTCAGCGGGACGATTGACGAAGGTGCCGCGCCCCTGTTCCGCCCGCAGCAGCCCCTCGTCAGCAAGCGCCGCAATCGCCCGGCGAACCGTGTGGCGGTTAACTCCGAACCGCTGGGCCAAGCGACTTTCCGGCGGAATCCTGTCGATGAGGCTGCCATCGGCAATTTCCTGCCGTAGGGCGTCTGCCACCCGACGCCAGCGGGCGATCCCACCGCTTCTGTCATCCAGCATCAGTCCCTTCCGGTTCCGGTCAAAGTTTCAGGGCTCTGTCATCAGGCCGTCATCCATCACGGCTATCGTGGCTTTCGAAAGTTTATATGTCTATACAATTAGACAAATAGGGGCGAACTATGAAAGCATTCTCCGGAACCGACGACACCAGCGATGCTCGGCGTGGGCTGATGGGTGCCTTGGCACTGGCTTCTGGCAAGCTGCTGGCCGAGCGCTACGCAACCATTGAAGCTGAGGTGCCCCCGGCGATTGCGGTGCGCGGCCCGGAGGTCGGGCTGGTGATGCTGCGCGGTCGCACCGGTGGAAGCGGCGCGCCCTTCAACTTGGGCGAGGCCAGCGTGACCCGGGCCACGGTGAAGCTCGAGAGCGGCGAGGTCGGCCACGCCCTCGTTTTGGGGCGCGATACCCGCAAAGCCCGGATTGCCGCTCATCTGGATGCGCTTTGGCAAAGGCCGGAGTGGCGCGATCGGATCGACCGAGATGTCGTCGAGCCGGTCCGCGCGGACAGGGCAGAGACTGCCCGAGCCATGGCCGAAGAAACGGAAGCGACTCGGGTCGACTTCTTCACCGTCGTGAGGGGAGAGGACTGATGCCCGCTCTTCCAGGCACGACAGCCGTCGAGGGTGGCCTGCCCGATCCGGTACAGGATGCGCAAGTCATCTTCAGGGGCGTCATGAATGCCTTCGCCAGGCCCGGTACGATTGCGGATCTCGGAAGGCCGCTAGGCGCTCCAGCGCCGCTGATCCCGGCCGCCGCGGCGTTTCTGGCAGCGCTTGCCGATCTGGAAACGCCCATTTGGTTGGAAGATTGCTCGGAGGCGGCGGCTTCCTGGCTCACCTTTCAGACAGGAGCGCCCTTCGCCAAAGAACCGGAGGCCGCACGCTTCGCCGTCTGCTCGGCCGAAGCCGAGCTCTCCCGGTGGCAGCGCTTTCCTGTCGGCACGGCGGCCTATCCGGACCGTTCCGCAACCCTCCTTTTGCCCGTACGCTCCTGGTCCGGCGGCCATCCCCTGACTTTGATTGGTCCGGGAATCGAGACGAGCCGCTTGATTGCGCCAGCCGGACTCCCAGAGGGGTTCCTGGGTGCGATGGCCGCGAACGCCGCTCTTTTCCCCTGCGGCCTCGACCTTCTCCTCGTCTGCGGCATGGAAATCATGGCGCTGCCGCGCACAACCCGCGTCCGAGAGGCCTGACCATGTATGTCGCAGTCAAGGGTGGCGAAGTCGCCATCCGCAATGCCCATCGTCTGCTGGACGATCGCCGCCGGGGTGACCGCTCGGTGCCGGCCCTGACCCTCGAGCAGATCACCGGCCAGCTCGCCCTGGCGGTGGATCGCGTCATGGCAGAAGGTTCGCTTTACGACCCCGAACTGGCAGCCATGGCCATTCGCCAGGCACGGGGTGATCTTATCGAGGCCATTTTCCTTCTGCGCGCCTATCGGACGACACTGCCCCGCCTCGGCCCGTCACGGCCTCTCGATACCGGGCGCATGCGGATCGAGCGGCGGATATCCGCCACCTACAAGGATCTGCCGGGTGGGCAGCTGCTCGGTCCCACCTTCGACTATACGCACCGCCTGATTGACCCTGCCATGGCTGGAGCCGAGCCGATAGAGGCACCGGAGCGGCGGCCTTGTCACCCCGACAGCAACTGGCCAAGGGTAACAGACCTGCTGGGAGACGAGGATCTGATCGAACCCGATGGCGAAGGGGCGGAGGAACCCGGCGACCTCACCCGGGATCCAGTCAGCTTCCCGACGGATCGCGCGGTCCGCCTTCAAGCGCTAGCCAGGGGCGACGAAGGCTTCCTGCTCGCCCTCGGCTATTCAACCCAGCGCGGCTATGGCCGCACTCATCCTTTCGTCGGCGAAATCAGAATCGGCTTCGTGGTTGTGGAGGTCGATATCCCCGAACTCGGTTTCTCGATCTGCATTGGCGAGATCCGGGTGACCGAGTGCCAGATGGTCTCCCAGTTCACCGGCAACGGGAGCGAGTCGCCGCGCTTCACCCGGGGCTACGGCCTTGTCTTCGGCCAATCCGAACGCAAGGCCATGGCGATGAGCCTGGTTGAGCGGGCGCTGCGAGCCGAGGAGTTCGATGAGGAGCGCCTAGCCCCTGCTCAGGACGAGGAATTCGTGCTGGAGCATTGCGACAACGTCGCCGCCACCGGGTTCGTCGAGCACCTGAAGCTTCCTCACTACGTCGACTTTCAGGCGGAGCTTGAGCTGCTGCGGCGGCTGCGCCGCGAGCAGGAAGAACGCAGCCGCGCCGCACAAGCGGCGGGGGCGGATGAAACGCGAGAGGTGGCGGAATGACGAAAGCGAGCCCTCTTCCCGACTACAACTTCGCCTACCTGGACGAAGGCACCAAGCGGATGATCCGCCGCGCGGTCCTGAAGGCCATCGCCATCCCCGGCTACCAGGTGCCCTTCGCCTCGCGCGAAATGCCGATGCCTTATGGGTGGGGCACTGGCGGGGTGCAGGTGACCGCCTCCATTATTGGCCCGACTGATGTCCTGAAGGTGATTGACCAGGGCGCCGACGACACCATCAATGCCGTCTCCATCCGCTCCTTCTTCCAGAAGACTGCGGCGGTCCAGACCACCACACATACCAACGAGGCGAGCATCATCCAGACTCGCCACCGCATCCCGGAGACGCCTCTGCGGGCGGACCAGATCCTCGTCTACCAGGTGCCGATCCCCGAACCGCTGCGCTTTCTCGAACCGCGCGAAACTGAAACCCGCACCATGCACGCGCTCGAGGAGTATGGGCTCATGCACGTCAAGCTCTACGAGGACATCGCGCGCCACGACCATATCGCGACCACCTATGCCTACCCAGTCAAGGTGGCGGGTCGCTACGTGATGGATCCCTCCCCGATCCCCAAGTTCGACAATCCGAAGATGGACCGCTCACCGGCACTTCAGTTGTTTGGCGCAGGCCGGGAAAAGCGCATCTACGCTCTTCCGCCTTTCATCGAGGTGAAGAGCCTGGATTTCGAGGACCATCCCTTCTCCATCCAGCGCTTCGACAAACCCTGCGCGCTCTGCGGTGCAGAGGGTGTCTATCTCGATGAGGTCATCACCGACGACCGTGGCGGGCGGATGTTCGTCTGCTCCGATACTGATCATTGCCAGAGCCGTCTGACGCAAGGGCAGGGGCCGACCGGCCCGCTGGCCTCTTCGGGCGAGGAGGCTGGGCGATGAGCAGGCAGCCTATACTTACCGTAGGCAATCTGGAGAAGCGCTACGGCGCGCGCATCGGCTGCACGGAAGTCTCCTTTGATCTCTGGCCCGGTGAGGTGCTCGCCATCGTCGGCGAGTCCGGTTCCGGCAAGACCACGCTTCTGAACTGCATCTCCGGACGCCTCGCACGCAGCGCCGGTTCGGTGCGCTATCGCATGCGCGACGGCGTGATACGGGAGCTTGCGGATCTTGGGGAAGCGGAGCTGCGCTTTCTCATGCGTACCGACTGGGGCTTTGTGCATCAGAATCCTGCCGACGGCCTGCGCATGCGCGTGTCCGCGGGGGGCAACGTCGGGGAGCGTTTGATGGCGGTGGGCGAGCGGCACTATGGCTGCATCCGCCGAACGGCAAGCGACTGGCTCGGCCGCGTAGAGATTGCCGGAGACCGCATAGACGACCAGCCGATCGCTTTTTCCGGCGGCATGCGCCAGCGCCTGCAGATTGCCCGCAACCTCGTCACCCGCCCCCGCCTGCTGTTCATGGATGAGCCGACGGGCGGCCTGGACGTTTCGGTTCAGGCCCGGGTCCTCGACCTCTTGCGCGGCCTGGTCTCGGACCTGGGGCTGGCGGTCGTGATCGTCACCCACGACCTGGCGGTCGCCCGGCTCCTGTCACAGCGGCTGCTCGTCATGAAGGAGGGGCGGGTGGTGGAGAGCGGACTGACCGATCGCGTGCTCGACGACCCTCATCATCCTTACAGCCAGCTGCTCGTCGCCTCGATACCGGAAGCCTGAACCATGACCCAGCCTTCATCTCTAGCTGCCTCCGCGCCGCTGCTCAGCCTCCAGGAAGTCGGCAAGACATTCACCATGCATCTGCGCGGCGGCGTTCGGCTTCCCGTGGTGAACAACGTCGAGTTGGAGCTTCATCCAGGCGAATGCGCCGTCCTCGCCGGTCCAAGTGGCATCGGCAAGTCGTCGATCCTGCGGATGGTTTACGGCAACTACTCCGTGGACCATGGACGCATCCTGATACGTAACCGCGAGAACGGTCAGCTGGAGGACATCGCCTCCGGAGATCCTCGCACCATCCTTGAATCGCGGCGCCATACCATCGCTTATGTCAGCCAGTTCTTACGCGCTATCCCGCGTGTCTCGGCGATCGAGGTAGTGGCGGAACCGCTTCGGGCCGCCGGCTGGGAGCGGGACGCAGCGCGCCAGCGGGCGCAGGATTTACTGCAGCGACTGAACCTGCCGTCAGCCCTTTTTGACCTGCCACCGGCCACCTTTTCCGGTGGCGAGAAGCAGCGTGTCAATATCGCCAGAGGCTTCGCCACCGATCACCCGCTTCTGCTGCTGGACGAGCCGACAGCCTCCCTCGATGCCCACAACCGCGAGGTCGTCGTGGAGATGATCGAGGAAAAGCTGCGCTGCGGCACGGCCATCCTGGGAATCTTCCATGACGAGACCGTTCGCGACCGGGTCGCGACACGGACAATCGATGTATCGGGCTTCTCCGCGCGAGAAGCGGCCTGACGCTCTTACCTTCAGCCGGCTGTCCTAACGAACCGTCATTGAAGCTTCATCGATCGCTCATCGACGCTTCACGCCGGGACATTAAGAGAAGCCGCAACTCAAGAGGAGGCGAGCAATGACCGCCATCAAGGTTTCTGGTCTCAGCAAGCGTTACAACCGTACCCTTGCTCTCAACAACGTCAGCCTGGAGATCGAGCCCGGCGAGATGGTCGCGCTGATTGGCGCCTCCGGTTCGGGCAAGAGCACCTTGATCCGGCATATCGCGGGCCTGGAACTCGGCCAGGGCGATTCCAGCCGTGTGGAAGTGTTTGGAGATCTCGTTCAAGCCGGTGGCCGGGCTGCCAACGGTAGCCTCAATCGCGGCGAGGTCTCCGTGATCTTCCAGCAGTTCAACCTCGTCCACCGTCTGTCTGTCCTCACCAATGTGCTTATCGGAAACCTGGGGCGCATCCCGCGTTGGCGCGGCACTCTCGGTCTCTTCAACGAATTAGAGAAGGCGAAAGCCAGGGCGGCCCTGACGAGAGTGGGTATTCCGCAAGTCGCGTGCCAGCGCGCCTCCACCCTTTCCGGCGGTCAGCAGCAGCGTGCCGCGATCGCCCGAACGCTGGTGCAGTCCGCGCGGATCCTGATTGCCGACGAACCGATCTCCTCGCTGGACCCCGCCTCGGCGCGTCGGGTCATGGACGTTCTGGCCGACATCAACCGGGTCGACGGGATCACGGTTCTCGTCTCATTGCATCAGGTCGAGTACGCGCGCCACTACTGCCCGCGGACGATCGCCATGCGCGACGGCTCCATCGTCTACGACGGTCCCTCCAGCGCTCTCAGCAACAGCTTCCTTTCCGAACTCTACGGCGCAGCTTCCGAAGAGCTCGTCCTGCCGGATGTTGCGTCCACCTACCCGGCCGATCGTCACGCGGTCAGGGCCAACCCAAGGCTTCCGGTTCTCCAATCGGCCTGAAGCCCTGCTCAACGGGAGATACCATGAACACCACGGTGAAAACTCTTGCGGCAGGCTTGCTTGCCTCGACCTTCGTCACAGGCGCCTACGCGCAGGATGGCGAAACCATCAACTTCGGCATTATCTCGACGGAGTCGCAGTCAAATCTGCGCAAGAGCTGGGAGCCGTTCCTGGAAGCCATGGAGGAGAAGACCGGACTCGACATTCAGCCGTTCTTCGCGTCCGACTATGCCGGCGTCATCGAGGGCATGCGCTTCGGCAAGGTTCACCTTGCCTGGTACGGCAACAAGTCGGCCATGGAAGCGGTGGATCGTGCCAATGGTGAGGTCTTCGTCCAGACCGTCGCCGATACCGGGGAGCCCGGC
>JAJUFM010000089.1 GCA_029265995.1 Rhodospirillaceae bacterium
GCGGCACCCGCAACAGCTTGGAAACCTTGAACTGCATATTGAGGAGGCAGACCTGGGCGACCGTGGGATCTTTTACCGGCTGCAAGCGGGTCCAGTTTCCTCCAAGGAGTCCGCAGATAGTTTGTGTGCCTCCTTGAAAGCACAGCAGCAGGATTGCCTGGTCCGCGCGCGGTGAACGAAACGACGAGCCCTTCCGGTAGGCCCGCGGCCGTTCTCTTCGGCCTTGAAGGCTGTGAGCTCAGCTCCTGGGAGAGGGGATTCTTTCGCGAGGCGGATCCGACCGGCTTTATCCTGTTTCACAGGAACGTGAGGGATCCGGAACAGCTCCTGCGTCTGACGTCGGAGCTTCGGGAGGCTGTAGGACGAGAAGAGGCGCCTATTCTAGTGGACCAGGAGGGCGGGCGCGTGCAACGGCTGCGGCCGCCTCATTGGCCGTCGCTGCCAGCGATGGGGGTCTATGGCGAACTGGCGGCCAGGGATCTCGCGGCTGCGCTTCGCGGTGCTTGGCTCCAGGCCAGACTTATCGCGGATGACCTGCTCACTGTGGGCATAGATGTAGACTGCCTTCCCTGTATCGACCTGCAGGTTCCGGGAGCCCACGCGGTCATCGGGGACAGGTCTTTTGGATCCGATCCCGAGATCGTGTCCCAGTTAGGAAAGGCGGTGTGTGAGGGCCTCTTGGCGGGCGGCGTAGCCCCGGTGCTCAAGCATATTCCGGGTCACGGCCGCGCTACCCACGACAGCCATCTTTCCCTGCCGCATATTGACGCGGATCTCGCCAGTCTGGCCTCCGACTTCTTTCCGTTCAGACAGCTCTCGGATCAAGGCTGGGCGATGACTGCGCACGTCGTGCTGACGGCGATCGATCCGCATCACCCGGCTACCCAGTCCAGCAAGGTGATCAGTGAAATCATTCGTCATGACATCGGTTTCGGCGGCGTGCTGGTGAGTGACGATATCAACATGCAGGCCTTGCGTGGGCCGATTGCCGAGCGCGCCGCCGCTTCCTTGGCGGCCGGGTGCGATTTGGTGCTTCATTGCAGTGGCAGGCGCGAGGAAATGGAGGAAGTCGCTTCGGTCGTGCAGCCTTTGTCATCTACCGGTCTGGAAAGGCTGCAGCGCGCCACTCCGCCTGCGCCAGGTAAGTTCGACCGGGCAGCTGCCCTTGACGAGTTGCAGTCGCTGGTGGGGGCGATCTCTTGACGTCGGTTCCCTTTGCCGAGGATCCAGAACGCAAGCCGGTGACGACGAGCAAAGGCTTGATCGTCGATCTTGGCAGTTTCGAGGGGCCCCTGGACGTGCTGCTCCAGTTGGCGCGCGACCAGAAGGTGGATCTAACCAAGATTTCGGTTCTGGCTCTGGCGGAGCAGTACCTCGATTTCATACGAGATGCTCGGCGGCTGCGCCTGGAACTGGCGGCAGATTATCTCGTCATGGCAGCGTGGCTCGCCTTCCTAAAATCGAAGCTGCTGTTACCTGAGCCTCAGGGGGAGGAAGAGCAGCCGAGCGGCGCAGAGATGGCGGCGGCACTGCGCTTTCATCTTCAGCGTCTTCAGGCAATGCAGGACAAGGGCGCCGAGCTCCTAGCGCGCCCGCAACTTGGCTCCGAACGTTTCGTCCGGGGCCAACCGGAAGAACTACCGGAAATCAACCGAGTCATCTACGAAGGCACGCTCTACGAGCTGTTGGCAGCCTACGGACGAATGATGTCGCGCCACCGCGGCCAGCCGAGCCTGCGCATCTTGCGCTGGAACCTGCATTCGGTAGAAGAGTCGGTTCGGCGCTTGACTAGGCTCCTGGGTGCGATGCCTGGATGGCACGATCTCTCGGCCTTCCTGCCGGGTGATCTTCGTGATGGCCTGGAAAGGCGTTCCGCAGTGGCCAGCACGCTCGTCGCGGGCCTGGAACTCTGTCGTGATGGGAAGGCTGAAATTTTGCAAGATCGCACCTTTGGGCCTGTGCGGCTGAGAGCGCGAAAAGCAGTAGTGGCCACCGAGCCAGAAGCATGACCTCCGATCGTTTTCAGCAGCTTCGGCTGCTTGAAGCCGCTCTTTTCGCCTCCTCCGACGCTTTGAGCAGCCGCGACTTGCAGCGGCTACTTCCTGAAGGGGCAGACGTTCGCGGGTTACTCTCTGAGCTTCAGGCCCTCTACACCAACCGTGGAGTGGTGTTGGAACGAAGCGAGGACCGCTGGGCGTTCCGCACTGCCTGGGATCTCGCGCCGCTGCTACAACGGGAAAGGGTCAACAGACGGAAGTTGTCGCGCGCCGCGACCGATGTTTTGGCCATCATTGCATATCACCAGCCGGTAACGCGGGCGGAAATTGAAGAGGTACGAGGGGTCGCGCTGTCGCGCGGGACGCTGGACGCCCTCCTGGAAGCAGGATGGGTTCAACCCAAAGGACGACGGCAGACACCTGGCCGCCCCCTTACCTGGGGCACCACTGCAGCTTTCCTGGATCATTTTGGATTGGAAAGTCTGAAGGATTTGCCAGGCATCGAGGAGCTGAAGGCGGCCGGGTTACTGGACAGTCGTCCGGCCGTTACCGCCTTGGGCGAAAGGGGATTGCTTCCGCCTGCGAACGAGGCCTCCGGTGGCGAAGAGCAGCTGGACGAGGATTTTGGCGAAAACCTCTGGCCGGAAGACCAGGAAAAGGAAGAAGAATGAGGTGGTGGCGGCAGCTTGTTGCCTCGGCTAAAGTATGAACGAAAAGCGGCTTTCGGAGGCCGGCCAGGTAGTTCGGCGGCATGACCATGATCGCTATCTGACGGCCCTCTTTGCCGAGACCGGGCACCGGGAGGAGCTTTTTGCCCTCTATGCCTTCAATTACGAGATAGCCAAGACGGCGGAGGTGGTGAGCGAATCCATGCTCGGCCATATCCGCCTTCAGTGGTGGCGCGAAGCCCTTGAAGGACTTTTTGCCGGTATGCCGCGTCGTCACTATGTCCTCGACGCTTTGGCCGAGGCAGCGGGGCAGGGGAGGCTGTCGCAGGCGGAGCTCAATCAGCTTATCGACGCCCGTGAACAGGATCTTGATCGGCAGCAGCCGGGCAATCTCGAGGAGTTCGAGGCCTATGGCGGAGCGACGGCAGTACCGCTCCTGAGGGCTTCACTCGATCTCATGAGCCTGTCGGCGGACCGGCACGAAAGCCTGTACAACGCCACACGACATCTTGGCATTGCCTATGCCACGGTCGGCTTGTTGCGCGCCATTCCATTCCACGCGGCGCAGCGGCAGATTCTCTTGCCCGCGGATCATCTGGCAGTCGCGGGTGTGGACACCCGCCAACTTCTGGAACTGCGCCCCCAGGAGAACCTTTCGGGGGTAGTCATGCGGCTCGGCAAGCGGGCACAAGAACATCTGGACGCGGCACGCGCTTTGGTCAGCTCGTCAAAACAGGGAGCGCCAGTGCTCTTTCACGGCAGTTTGGCAAGGCTCTATCTTAAGCGCCTCGCTGCGGCCGACTACAACCCTTTTGATCCGAAGGTGGCCATCGCATCGCCGACCCACATGATCAGTCTCACGTGGCTTCGCTGGCGCGGCCGCTGGTAATGGGCGCTATCAGGCCGTGGTGGCTGCATCCATCAGCAGCTTGTTGAAGTCGCGCTGGAGATGGCTGTTGCTCGCGAGGATCGACGAGCTGTCCAGCCTCATGGCACGACCACCGATTTCGCTGACCTGGCCGCCCGCTTCGCGAACCAGCAAAATGCCAGCGGCTATATCCCACGGCTGAAGCTCTCTTTCCCAAAAGCCCTCATAGCGTCCTGCGGCCACATAGGCGAGATCCAGGGAAGCGGTTCCCCAGCGGCGCACTCCTGCGCTGACGGCCATGAGTTGCTCTAGCTCGGCAAGAAATGCTTGGTGCCCGCGCTTGCCCTTGAATGGAATGCCCGTGGCAAAGAGCGCGTCGTCCAGCCGACGGCGGCCGGAGACGCGGATCCGGCGGTCGTTGAGAAAGGCGCCTTGACCCTTCTCCGCTGTGAAAAGCTCGTCCTTGATGGGATCGAGAATGACCGCTGCGATAACTTCCCCCCCTTCTTCCAGTGCAAGTGAAATGGCGAAGTGGGGGAGGCCGTGCAGAAAGTTGCTGGTGCCGTCGAGAGGGTCGACGATCCACCGGCGTTGTTCGCCATCCTTTCCCGGACTATTGCCAGACTCCTCCATCAGGAACCCATAGTCCGGCCGGGCGCGCTCAAGCTCTTCCCGCAGAATCTTCTCGGCTTTGAGATCGGCAGTCGAGACGAAATCGGCGGGTCCTTTGCGAGAAACCTGAAGGTTTTCGACTTCTCCGAAGTCCCGCTTCAAATGTCGTGCAGCCTTGAAGGCGGCACGCGTCATGACAGTGATCAGAGGAGACTTGAGCGACATAGCTTTCCAGGGTTGGGGAAGGGGCGGTCGGCGAGTCAGTCGCGGCCGAAGGCGATGAAGTAGGGGTTTTCGAACCCCTTCTTGCCGTAGGTCAGCGGTTGCTGGTCCAGCGTTTCCACGCGTCCACCAGCAGCTTCCAGCACTGCCTGACCGGCAGCCGTATCCCATTCCATTGTTCGTCCGAAGCGGGGATAGATGTCTGCCTCGGCACTGGCAATCAAGCAAAACTTCAGGGAGGAGCCGGCCGAGACGCGATCCTTTACATGGTAGCGCGAGAGGAAGGCTTCCAGCTCTCCACCTGACCCATGGCGCCGGCTCGCTACGACGGTGGCTCCTTCTGCTGGCATCTTGCGGGCGCGAACTTCTTCCAGATCTCCACCCTTCTCGGCGTAGAAGGCAGAGGCCTCGCCATTGCGCTGCGCGCCGAGCCAGGTTCGATCCAGGGCCGGGGCATGCACGACACCAGCAACCGGCCGGCCCTTTTCCACCAGCGCGATATTGACGGTAAACTCTCCGTTGCGAGAGAGAAACTCCTTGGTGCCGTCCAGCGGATCCACAAGCCAGAAGGCTCCGTCCCGGACAACATCTGGAAGATCACCTGCAGAGGCCGCCTCTTCAGAGATGATAGGTATGTTGGGCGTCAACTGCCTGAGCGCGTCCAAGATAAAGGCCTCGCAGGCCTCGTCGGCAGCCGTGACCGGTGAGGAATCATCCTTGTCCCGCACCTCCACGGCGTCGCCTTGAGCGTAATATTCGAGGACGACTTTCCCGGCCTGCTCCGCCAACATTCGCAGCGCGGCGAGTAACTCCTGCACCGAAGCGTTTTCGGGCAGTTCCCGATTCTCGATCTTCTGTGGCATCCAATATTCCTATTCTGCGGCTTGCTGCTGATGGCTACGCGCCGCTTGCATCGCACGCCAAATTCTTTCGGGGGTCGCCGGCATGTCGACGTGAACGGGACCAAGTGGAATAAGGGCGTTCACCAGCGCGTTCATGATGACCGGGGGCGCACCAATAGCGCCTGCCTCACCAGCGCCTTTGACACCCATTGGATTGGTCTTGCAGGGCAGGTCCTCGACCAATGTGACTTCGATGTCCGGCATATCGTCAGCGCGAGGCAGGCAGTAATCCATGAGGGAAGCGGACAATAGCTGGCCTTCTTCGTCGTAGACCGTGTGTTCAAGCAAAGCTTGACCGAGCCCCTGCGCGGCGCCGCCTTGTACCTGTCCCAGCGCCAGGAGCGGATTGATGACAGTGCCGAAGTCGTCAACGATGACGTAGCGCGTAACCTTTGGCACCCCGGTGTCCTCATCCACCTCGACCTCGCAGACGTGACAGCCGTTCGGGTAAGTCAGGGCCTCGGCCTTATAATCTCCGCTACCCTGGAGAGGTCCCTCCGCGCCGGGCACCCGACCTTCAGCTACTGCCTTGGCCAGATCCGAGAGACTGAGGCGGCGATCGGTCCCGACGATCGAAAAGCTTCCGTCGATGAACTCGATGTCGTTGGTGGAAGCTTCCAGCAGATGGCTCGCCAGCTTGCGCCCTTCCTCGATCAGGACGTCGGCGCCGCGATTGATCGCCACGCCACCCATAAGGAGGGAACGGGAGCCTCCCGTGCCCCCTCCGCGCTTCACAAAGTCACTGTCACCCTGAATCATGCGCACCTTGTCGGGCTCAACCCCAAGCTTCTCGTTCAGGAGCTGCGCATAAGCCGTGTGATGGCCTTGGCCATTGGTCATCGTGCCGATGACGAGAGTAATGCCGCCGTCCTCGTCCAGGGTGAGCCGCGCCTCTTCCTCACCCATGCCGGCGCAGGCTTCCACGTAGGACGCGATGCCGATTCCCAATAGCTTGCCGCGCTTCCCTGCGGCCTCTCTTCGTGCCAGGAAGCCGTCCCAGTCCGCGAGACGGGTCGCTTCGCGGAGCAGCCGGGGATAATCCCCGCTATCGTATACCGGCCCCATGCCCGAGTTGTAAGGAAGGTCTTCGGGTGTCACAAAGTTCCGCAGCCGGATCTCGCGGGCGTCGAGGCCCACTACGCGGCCCGCCTCCTCAACCAGGCGCTCCATCAAATAAGCCGCTTCCGGCCGTCCTGCTCCCCGATAGGCATCTACCGGCACCGTATTTGAGAAGACACAACGCACCTCAGCATCGATCGCCGGGATCTTGTAGAGGCCAGTGAACATCTGGGTGGACGCGCCGGTTGGGATATAGGGGCCGAAGTTGGAGAGATAGGCACCGAGGTTCGCAATCGTACGCACGCGCAGGCCAAGAAAGCGCCCGGAAGCGTCCAGCGCCATCTCCGCAGTAGTCACATGGTCGCGGCCCTGGGTGTCGGTTTGGAAGGACTCGCTGCGGGTCGCCATCCACTTGACCGCGCGCCCGAGCCGCCGTGCCGCGAAAAGGCAGCAGACCTGTTCGGGGTAGCAGAAAATCTTCATGCCGAAGCCGCCGCCCACGTCGGGCGTGATAATGCGTAGCTTCTCTTCGGGTATATTGAGGATCTGCTCGCAGAGCTGGCTCTTCAGCCGAAATATGCCCTGGCTGCCGGTGATTAGCGTAAAGCGACCGCTTTCCTGGTCGAAGTCGCCGAGGGCGCCCCGTGGCTCCAGGGAATTTACGACGAGGCGGTTATTGACCAAATCCAACCGCGCCACCTTTGCGGCTTGGGCAAAGGCCTGTTCGACATCACCCCCATTATCCTGACGCCAATGCAGGGCAAGGTTGCCCGGCGCAGCCTCATGAAGCTGTGGTGCAGCCGGTGTCAAGGCTTCAGCAGTGCCGGCGACCGCGGGCAGTGGCTCATAGTCCACCATCACCAATTCCGCCGCTTCTTCAGCGGCGGAGCGGGTTTGGGCAACGACCATCACGACCGCTTCGCCTACGTGGCGAACGCGACTTTTCGCCAGGGCCGGCCGTGGGGGCTGGCGGGCGGGAAGACCGTCGATCCCCTGCATCGGCGCAAGACAAGGAATGTTGCCTATGCCGTCGGCTTCCAAATCGGCGATGGTGTAGATGCCCAGGACGCCCTCGATGGCGGCGGCGTCTTCCGTATCGATCCCCATGATCTCTGCATGGGCATGGGGCGACCGCACGAATACCGCATGAGCCTGCCCATCCAGATTGACGTCGTCCATATAGCGGCCTTCGCCGCGCAGAAGACGCAGGTCCTCGATCCGCGTGACGCCCTGTCCCACACCGAATTGACCCATTGTTCGCTCCGCTCGCCGTTGCTCTTGCTACCTGATCGCGTTGTTTGTGGCGGACGGCACTATAGGCAAGCCGTCCGGATGCACGAAAGCCTCAATCAATTTACCGGCGATGGGCTGGCGGATCAGTGGGACATGAAGACCGGCAGCGTCTGATGATCCAGAACGTGGTGCGAAACGCCACCGAACAGGAGAGCCCCCAGCTTGCCGCGACCGAAGGCACCCATGACCAGCATGTCGGGATCCCTTTCCTCACAGTAGGTGAGGATCGTTTGGCCGACGCTTCCTTTCAGCTCCAGCGGAACGTGGCGGGCATTGACGCCGTGGCGGCGGAGATGGCTGATCACATCGTGACTGCCGGCCCATCCCAAGACGGCAGGATTATGCCCCCCTTCCACCGTCACTACCTCGATCATCTTCTTGTTCTCCAGGATGTGCATGGCGTCCGTTAAGGCGCGCGCGGCGTAGCGACTCCCGTCCCAAGCGACCACGGCCTCTTCCGTGAAGGGGCGAACCGGATAGTCCTTGGGCACCATCACCACAGGCTTGCCCGCTCTCACCAGCAGCTCCTCCGGCTGCACCGCACGTCCTCCTACGCGAATGGCGCCCTCGAACTGACCAGTGATGAGGAGATCAAAGCTGCGCGAAATGCGAGCGAGGGTCAGACCGACAGGCCCCCTGGCAGAAACCCATTCATGCCGGATGTCCGGCGCATGGGCCGCTATAAATTCGCGAAAGGATGCCTCAATTTTTGCGACCGCCTCGAGTTGCACCTGGTGCATCGTCTTGACGAAGTCGTCGCCGATCCAATGGCGTATCTGGCTTTCATACTGTTCGGGCCCATGAACGTAGGCGCCTGTCAGAGTCGCATCGTACTTGCGTGCCATCTGGATCGCCAATCGGAGGGCGTTCTGTGATCCATCATCGCCCTGGTAGGCTATAAGCAAGTCCTTAATGGCCATGGCGCTTTCCTCTACTGCAGTGTCTGTGCATCCTGTTCCGCGGACGCCATATGGTAAGTGGTACCGACGCGCTGTCTATCCTCTATGGGGAGCTGTCCGTCGTGAGTGCGCATTCCATCATCATTCGGCCAGCCCATCCGGAAGATGTCGACTCTGCGATCCAAATCTTTGTCCAAGCGATTCGGAAAACAGCGTCGGCCGATTACTCCAGAGAACAGGTAGATGCGTGGGCGCAGGCGGACCGGCAACTGTGGGCGCGCAGATGGCGCGGCTGCTTGACCTGGTTGGCCACCGCAAATGGCAAGCCGGCCGGATTTGCCGAGTTGAAGCCGCAGGGTCACATCCACATGATCTTCGTACATCCGTCCTTTGCTCGGACAGGAGTCGCCAGCGCCTTGCTCGGCCGCATCGAGGAGACTGCCGTGGAGCATCAGCTTGCGACACTGTCTACCGACGCCAGCATCACCGCTCGCCCTTTCTTTGCACGCCACGAGTTTCGAGTCGTCGCTCGCCAGGAGGTTCTCTGCCGGGGCCAAAGGTTGACAAACTTCCGCATGGAGAAGTTCATCGGGACCCAGAGCGGGTAGGTTGCGGGAAGAGAGCGCTGTGGGTTCCTTCGATATCGTGGGTCTTGGTGAGCCGATGCTGGAGTTCAGTCAACTTCCTGACTCCGGAGACGGTCGTACCTTTCTGCAGGGTTTTGGCGGCGACACCTCCAACGCTATCGTCGCAGCCGCACGCCAGGGTGCCCGTTGCGGCTTTGTGACCGCCTTGGGGTGCGACCCTTTTGGTGAAGCGCTACTCAGACTCTGGGAGGCCGAGGGGGTGGACTGCAGCGGCGTCAGACGTGATCCCACCGCCCCCACCGGCATTTACTTCATCACTCACGGACCCGAAGGACATACCTTCACCTACAGTCGCAGTGGATCGGCGGCGAGTCACCTCGGACCGGAAGATCTGCCTGAAGAAGTGCTCAAGCAAACCCGCTTTTTGCACGTCTCCGGGATTAGCCAGGCCATCTCCAGCCGAGCCTGCGACGGCGTGTTCCGGGCAATGGACATCGTGCGGAAGGCTGGTGGCAAGGTAGCCTATGATACCAATTTGCGACTCAAGCTTTGGCCGGAGGCGCGGGCACGCGCTGTCATTCATGAAGCCGTCCGCGGAGCGGATATAGCCTTGCCAGGGCTCGATGATGCAGAGGTCCTCACGGGCATGAACGACCCGAATTCCATTGTGGAGTTCTATCTCGGTCTTGGGGTCGAACTGGTTGTTCTAAAGTTGGGCGCAGAGGGTGTCCTGGTAGCCACGGAGGCACGACGGGAGCGGATAGCCGGCTTTCCTGTGGCTGCAGTCGACGCAAGCGGTGCCGGCGACTGCTTTGACGGCGCCTTTCTCGCTGAATTGGCGGGAGGCACCGATGCCTTCACAGCGGCCCGTTTCGCCAATGCTGCCGCAGCTCTTTCGACCACCGACTACGGCGCGGTTGCGCCCATCCCAAGGCGGGCGGATGTCGAGCGTTTCCTGGCGGAGCAGAAGTCATGAGCAAGCTGAACATGGACGTCATCCTGCGACAAGCTCCTGTCATTCCGGTGGTCACGCTCGAAAGAGCTGAGGACGCGGTGCCTCTGGGCCGCGCGCTGGTGGCTGGGGGGCTGCCGGTGATCGAGATCACCCTGCGCACGGAAGCCGCTTTGGCAGCGGCTTCGGCGCTTCGGAAAGAAGTGCCGGAAGCTTTAGTGGGGCTTGGCACCCTTGTGCACTCCTCACAGTTGGAGGCGGTGATCCGGAGCGACGCGACCTTTGTTGTGAGTCCCGGTGCAACGCCGGCGTTGATCAGTGCGATGCAGGAGCAGACGTCCTTGGCTTGGCTGCCGGCAGCCGCTACCGCCAGCGAAGTGATGGTTTTGCGCGACGCAGGCTTTTCTGCCGTCAAGTTTTTCCCAGCGGAGGCATCGGGCGGGGTAGCCTGGCTGAAGGCCGTGCGACCGGTTTTTCCCGATGTGACCTTCTGTCCGACAGGGGGAATAGACGCCACCCGAGCCAGCAACTATCTGGCCCTGCCTAATGTAGGCTGTGTCGGCGGCTCCTGGGTGGCGCCTTCGGAACTGATCAGGGCTGGCGCCTGGGATGAGGTGGAGAAGCGGGCGCGAGTTGCAACGAGGACGGGAAATTGACTGACAAGAAGCGCGCACTGGTGGTCGGGGGGACCCGCGGCATCGGCCGTGGCATTGCGGAGGGCCTCGTGGCGGCCGGTTGGGAAGTGGTAGCGGCTGGCCGAAACCCCCACTCGACCCTGCAGAAAGCGGGCCTCGCGACCACGAAGATCGATGTCAGCGATCAACGTTCGGTCGATGAAGCGGTGGCTCAGCTTGACCGTCTGGATGCGCTGGTCAATTCAGCGGGCATTATCGCTCGCGGTGGCGCCGAGTTCGAGATCGAGACCTTCCAACGGGTCATCGAGGTAAACCTGACGGGCACCATGCGTCTTTGCGTCGCCTGCAAGCCGCTTCTGGCAGCCTCAGGCGGCTCGATCGTCAACATCGCCTCTATGCTGAGCTTCTTTGGCGGTCCGCTCGTCCCCGCTTATACCGCCAGCAAAGGTGGAGTGGCACAGCTTACGAAGGCTTTGGCGGCTGCCTGGGGGGCGGAAGGCATTCGGGTCAATGCCGTCGCACCCGGCTGGATCGCAACCGAGATGACCCAAGCGCTGCAGGCGGATGAGGCGCGTAGTGCCGCCATCCGCGCCCGCACGCCACAAGGGCGCTGGGGCACTCCCGAGGATCTGGCTGGCGCCGTGGCCTTTCTCTGCTCCGATGCAGCCGCCTTTGTAAACGGCGTCATTCTGCCCGTGGACGGGGGCTACCTCACCGTATAGGAGCCGATTGCTTCTCGGCCATCGATGTCGCGGTTCAGTCCCTAGACGGCAATTTGCTCCTCCACGACCGGCTGCTCCAGGCGATGCAGCATTTCCCGCGGCACGATCTGCCAGAAGTGCTGCCGCTCGCGTTCCCAATCCACCAGCAGTTGCTCGGCGAAGCGGCTCTGGGTCTCGCGCGCGTGTTCCTCGATCAATTCCCGCAACAGGCTGTCGTAGTAGGCAGTTTGGACGCGCTGGTAGATCACGCTCTCGTCATTGATCTTGCTAGGAAGGCCTTGGTTAGGGTCGTAGACGAAGGCCATGCCTCCGGTCATTCCGGCTGCGAAATTGAAGCCGACCGGACCGAGAATCACGGCCGCCCCGCCGGTCATGTATTCGCACCCGTTCGATCCACACCCCTCCACGACGGCTGTAGCGCCAGAGTTCCTTACACAGAAACGTTCCCCAGCCTGGCCCGCCGCGAAGAGGCGGCCGGCGGTCGCGCCATAGAGGACCGTGTTCCCGATGATCGTGTTTTCGTTGCTTATCAGCGGGCTCTTGGTCATCGGCCGCACGACGATGCTGCCGCCTGAAAGACCTTTTCCAACGTAGTCGTTGGCATCTCCAAAAACTTCCAGCTTCAGGCCCTGAACCGCCCAGGCACCCAGAGACTGGCCGGCGGAGCCGCGCAGTCGAACCGTGACGTGGCCCGGCTGCAGACCCTTCATCCCGAAGCGTCGCGTGATCATCGCCGATAAACGCGTGCCGATGGCTCGGTGCGTGTTCCTGATGGTGTATTGTAGCTGCATCTTCTCCCGATCCCGGAAGAGAGGTTCTGCATCCTGGATCATCTGTGCATCGAGAGTGTCCGGCACCTCGTTGCGTTCTGTCAGCGTGCAATAGGTGGGGAGGCCGCCGCCATCGGGCTTGGCGAGGATCGGGTTGAGGTCGAGATCGTCGAGATGGCTCGCGCCGCGACTGACCTGGGCGAGCAGGTCCGTCCGCCCGACGACCTCGTCCAGCGACCGCATGCCCAATTCCGCCAAGATCTCGCGCACCTCTTCGGCAATGAAGGAGAAGAGGTTCACCACCTTTTCCGGCGTGCCAACGAACTTCTCCCGCAGGGCGCCGTCCTGGGTGCAGATCCCGACCGGACAGGTGTTGGAATGGCACTGGCGCACCATGATGCAGCCCATGGCCACCAGGGATGCCGTTCCGATGCCGAACTCTTCGGCGCCGAGCATGGCCGCGATGACCACATCGCGTCCCGTTTTGATGCCACCATCCGTGCGCAAGCGCACTTTGTGACGTAGCCGGTTGAGCGTGAGGACCTGATGAACTTCCGCCAGGCCCATCTCCCAGGGGACACCGGCGTACTTGATGGAGGTATGGGGGCTCGCGCCGGTACCGCCATTGTGGCCGGATACCAGGATGACGTCTGCCTTGGCCTTGGCGACGCCTGCGGCGATGGTGCCGATGCCCGAGCGCGCCACCAGCTTCACGCACACCCTCGCCTGGGGATTGATCTGCTTCAGATCATAGATGAGCTGCGCCAGATCCTCGATCGAGTAGATGTCGTGGTGCGGTGGCGGGGAAATCAGGGTGACCCCGGGCGTGGCGTGCCGAAGCCGAGCGATCATGTCGGTCACCTTGAAGCCAGGCAACTGCCCGCCTTCTCCCGGCTTCGCACCCTGGGCGACCTTGATCTCGATTTCTCGGCATTGGTTGAGGTATTCCGCGGTTACCCCAAAGCGTCCCGACGCTATCTGCTTGATTGCCGAGTTCTCATTGTCGCCATTGGGGTGCGGCGTAAAGCGGCTCGGATCCTCTCCTCCCTCGCC